>NZ_DJTD01000041.1:0-99363 GCF_002440385.1 Sphingobacterium sp. UBA6317
TTTATTTAGGACACATGTGATTTTTCATTAATAAAGCTGTTATGTTATTTAATTTATTGTGCATGGCACTCAAAGCGTCATGATTTCGCATGCCTCCAGCGCTACGAAAGCAGACCAGCTGTTATTTCCGGCCAAAAAAAAGGAACCTATGTTGATATAGATTCCTTTTTTATTCTGTTATTCAGCTACTCAATTAATCCCGATGTCTTCCGCCATGACCGTTACCTCGCCCGTGTCCATGTCCCTGATCATTGCCACGCCCGTGACCACCTTCGCGACCTCGTCCATAACCGCGGTCGTTTCGTCTATCGTATCCCCGACTCTCACCCCATGAATGTTCGCGGCTTACCCGACGCTCGCTTGCAAATGAATATCCACCACCATGATGACTGTCTCGAATGGCGACCTGTCTTCCCCGATAACCGCCATAACGGCTTCTGTAGCGATCGTGATGATGCCAAGGTGTGCGATCGTTGATTACTACTTTATGCACCCGATAAAAATCGTAATGTCTATATCGTCTCGGTAAACTTGCTCTTCTTATCCAGCCGCCGTTATCATAATAAACGTAACATCTCGCGGGTACATCGTAATACATATTGTATTCTGGCATATAATAATAACGCGCGTAATCATAACCCGCTGGTCCCCAGCTCGGCTGACTTCCAATATTGACACTGATACTCACTTGCGCCTGTGCAGCTCCCGCCGTAAAAAGGCCTGCAATGATCGCCGCCGCATAAAACAATTTTTTCATAAGTAGCTCCTCCCTTAGTTTGTAATTTCTTCTTTACAATACGACAACAAACAGTATGCAAAAGATTAATGTTCAAATGTTAATTTTTGTTAACGCAACAATAAAAACCTCATTTTGAACAGGTTGAAAATAGTGTAATTCACAAAATACCCCAAACCTTTTTGAAGGATCCGTTGTTCAGATTGATAGGACTTTAATGAATAATTACCATGAGTATATATAACGTAGGCATATTTGTCGGCAGCTTGAGAAAGGAATCTTTCAATAAAAAGATCGCACAGTTTATCCTCGACCAGGAGGAATCGAAATTTAGCTATCGCATGATTGATATCGGCGATCTCCCCTTATATAATCAGGATTTTGACGATGCTGGTAACCCACCGGCTAGCTATACCCGTTTCCGTCAAGAGGTCGCGTCCTTGGATGCTGTGCTTTTTGTTACCGCAGAGTATAACCGTTCGATTCCGGCGGTATTAAAGAATGCGATTGACGTGGGTTCGAGACCCTATGGAAAAAATAAATGGGATGGTAAACCTGGCGCAATAATTTCCTCATCAACGGGAGTTTATGGGGGCTTTGGGGCCAACCATCATTTGCGTCAATCACTTGTCTTCGTCAATATCCCAACGATGCAGCAACCTGAAGCTTATCTGGGCGATATCGGCAGCTGTATCGGTCCAAGTGGAACAGTGGAATTAGCAAAAACCAAAGATTTTCTCCGCAGCTTTAAAACAGCATTTGAGCAATGGGCTGAGCGAATCATTCATACAAAAAGGCAGAATTAAGTTCTGCCCTTTTGTATGAATGATCAAATTAAACTAGTCTTGTTCATCACTGAGGTCATAGTTCCAATGCTGTAATTTTTCCTGTAAGATCCGCGATATCTTATTGAAATAGCGCTTTTGCTTATAGCCCATTACCCATTGTACCCCCTGTACAGCATTGGTACAGAAAATCTCATCTGCCCGTTTCATGATTTCGGGGCTTATCTGTGCTTCCACCACTTCTATACCTTCATCCTGTGCCATGTCCATGACTACCCGGCGCATCACCCCTTCAATACATCCTTCGGATAACGCGGGTGTATAAAGAACCTTTTCATAATAGACAAAGATATTTGAAATTAAGGATTCACATAGGTAACCTTCCTGATTTAGAATTAACACATCATCAAAAGCCATTTTCTTTTTATAGATGCCAGCTAACACATAAATCTGCGCATTTAAAGATTTAATCTTTGAAAGATCGCTATAAGGTTTTTTGAATTCATTGTACAGCCCTACAATCAAACCGACCTTCTTATCGCGAAGATTAGGTTCTATGCGCTGCACCTGCAAAACAAAACCAGGTTTATTACTCGTCGGACTATACAATCCGCCACCAGATCTAAATACGATCAACCGGATACGAACCTGCTGTCCCAACATATTGTTTTTACGGATTAATTCTTCGGATCTCGAACGAATAAAAAATGCATCGAAAAGGTTTGCATCATCCAAATGAATCAACTCCATTCCTTTTTGTAAACGCTCGACATGAAAATTTAGAAAGCGGATATCACCATCCTTATACAACATCGTTTCGAACAGTCCGTCCCCATAACGAAAACCTCTATTCTCAATGCTAAATATTTCCTGATCTTCCGGCACTACATTGCCATTGAAATTGATATAGTTTGTTGGCATCTTAATTTTGTTCTAAATTTTAATCATGTTCTATAGCCATTGAATTTGCCGCATATCCGCGCCACTTTTCTAAAGCTAAACGAAAATCTTCCGGATATGGTACCTCAAAATACATATTTTCTTTTGTAGAAGGATGAATAAATCCCAATACTTGCGCATGAAGTGCTTGTCGCGGCAGCAATGAAAAACAGTTATCCACAAACTGCTTGTACTTTGAAAACACGGTACCTTTTAAAATCTTATCGCCGCCATACATGGCATCATTGAATAGCGGATGACCAATAGATTGCATATGCGTACGAATTTGATGTGTACGTCCCGTTTCTAATTGACATTCTATTAGGGTAACATAGCCCAGTCGCTCCAAAACTCGGTAATGTGTCACTGACCAACGCCCCTTGTCTTCACTATCATACATCGCCATGATACGTCTGTCTTTTAGATGACGTCCAATATAACCTGTGATTGTTCCGTCCTCTTTTAAATCTCCCCAAACTAATGCAATATATTTACGGGTAATGCTGTGATCGAAAAACTGCTTTGCCAAAAAGGCCATTGATTTTTCATTTTTAGCAATGACCAATAATCCGGAGGTGTCTTTATCGATTCGATGCACTAAACCCGGGCGATCGGAGTTTCCAGGTAGCTGTGGCAGCTGCTGTATATGATACGTTAATGCATTGACCAAGGTTCCTGTATAATTATTATATCCTGGATGCACGACCATTCCCGCCTCCTTATTCACGATCAACACATCGTCATCCTCGTATTTGATATCTAATGGAATGTTTTCAGGATAAACTTCGTTATCCCGTGGCGGATCAGGTAGCACCAATGTAATCACATCATCAGGTCTAACCTTATAGCTCGCCTTGATCTCCTTACCGTTAACCATGACAGAACCAGCTTCAATAGCATGCTGAATTTTGCTCCGCGTAGCATTTTCCACCCTGTTCATCAGATATTTATCAATGCGGAGTAATGCTTGCCCCTTATCCACCTCAATACGTAGATGCTCAAATAATTCCTGTTCTTCCTGATCTTGCGATCCAATTTGTTCTGTCATGCTACAAAAATAAACCAAATGAAACAATTTTCGTTAAATTTGTTTTCATTTAATGTTATGTTGCCGTTCAAAATCCATAGTCCCGAAACTGAATTGTGCCTTCCGGCCTGGGAGAAGAAGCATATTAAAGTAACGCTTAAGCGGGATGACCTCATACATCCGTTTATTTCGGGCAATAAGTGGCGAAAATTAAAATATAATCTGGAAGAAGCAGTGCAGCTAGGGAAAAGCCATCTGGTTACATTTGGCGGGGCATGGAGCAACCATCTTTTGGCTACTGCTTGCGCCGGCGCTACCTTCAAGTTTAAAACAACTGCTTTTGTTAGAGGTGAAGAAGGGGTTAACAACCCTGTTTTAACGATGTGTCGTCTTTTTGGGATGCAGCTTATTTACGTCGACCGCGAATCTTACCGAAATAAAGAAAATTTATACGAGCGTTATTTTGGTCAGGATCCGACGACATTCTATATACATGAAGGCGGTTACGGTATGCTCGGAGCGAAAGGTTGCGCCGAAATCGTTGACGAACTCCAACATGAATATCAGCATATTTTTACAGCCTGTGGTACAGGAACAACATTAGCGGGAATAGGCAATGCTGTCGAAAAACGAGATCTATTTACCCATGTACATGGCGTTCCTGTTTTAAAAAATGGTGGCTTTATTCAAACGGAAGTCGATCAACTTTACCCCAACATCCCCCCGCCTATTTTACACCTTGATTATCATTTTGGTGGTTATGCCAAATCCAACGCCGACTTGCTCGCCTTCGTTCAACATTTTATAGCATCCACAGGAATAATGATTGAACCTACTTATACCGGCAAATTGCTCTATGCCGTGGATGACCTGATCAAAAAGGACTACTTTACCCCCGCCGATCAGGTACTCGTAATACATACCGGCGGACTTACAGGTCTACTTGGCATGTACGAACGTTTTAATTTTCTTGATCTACATCAATAAATAAAGCAGAACACCCCACAGAGACATTTGATTGACATTTATTCAGCAATTATATTGTAAGTTTGACCCGATTTAAAAATAAATCAAATCGAAAACATGCGAAAACCATGATTTTCCAAAGGTAACAGCGAGGCCAGTATGGGGTATTTTTAACCCTATGCAGCACCTCATAAATTAATGATATAAAGATGAAAATATTAGCATTTGCAGGCACAAGCAACAAAAACTCAATCAACAAAACATTTGTCACAAGTACTTCAAAATACTACAAGGAAGCCGACGATACCATCGAATTGCTAGACTTAAACCATTTTGAAATGCCGATCTATTCTTACGACAAAGAAGTCGAGTTGGGCATTCCTCAATTGGCACATGACTTTGCAGCTAAAATGGATGCCGCAGATTTCCTGTTGATTTCTTTGGCCGAACATAATGGATCCTATACCACAGCTTACAAAAATATCGTTGACTGGGTTTCACGGATTCCTAACCGTAAATTATTCAACGGCAAACCTGTTTTCTTATTGGCTACTGCCCCTGGTCCAATGGGAGGTGCCACAGTTTTGAACACTGCTGTCAATCGAATCACTTGGGACGGTGCCGATATATTAGATTCCTTTTCTCTTCCCGAATTCCACAAAAACTTTGAAGAAGGTAAAGGTATTATCGACCCGACTTTAAGAAGTCAATTAGAAGCTAAAGTACGTAAAACAAAACGTGCACTTGCCGAAAAATTATCCGTTCAGGGTTAACAAAAGATTAACAAATAATCATTGTAAAAACCTCTTTTAATATGTAAATTGAAAACCTATTAAAAGAGGTTTTTTGATATGGCAAAAAAAATATTACTACTTGTAGGAGACTTTGTAGAAGACTACGAAGCAATGGTTCCATTTCAAGCAATGGGTTCTATAGGGATAACGGTAGATGCAATTGCTCCAGACCGCAAAAGCGGGGATGTAGTTCCCACAGCAGTACATGATTTCACTGGTGATCAGACCTACAAAGAATTGCGCGGGCATAATTTCGCAATCAATAAAGATTTCGACCAGGTAAATGTTGAAGACTATGACGGTCTATATATTGCTGGCGGACGATCGGCAGAATATATTCGACTCAACAAACGTGTTTTGGAGATTACGAAACACTTCTTTGAGCACAACAAACCTGTGGCGGCAATATGTCATGGTATCCAGGTGTTAACAGCTGCAAAAGTACTCGCAGGTCGTACATTGACAGCCTATGTTGCTGTAGGTCCAGACATTGAATTAGCAGGCGGCACATGGAAAAATATTCCTGCAGATCAAGCGGTCGTAGACGGAAATTTGGTCACCTCTCCTGCTTGGCCAGGACATCAGGCAATTTTAAAAGAGTTTTATAAGTTATTAGGTATTACAATTTAAGGGTTTTTTAATGAAGAAGAATAAAAGGTTATGGCTTTTGGTCATACCGATTTTAGTGCTGCTGGGTTTTATTTTAAAAGATAGCTTCAATCAGAAAAGTATTGAAGATTTACCGGGAGGTTTTAAGGAAGTCGCTTTCGTCAGAAATGAACAAAATAAAGGCGGTATCATACGCATCTATGCCGTTACAGTAGGTGACCTGTTGAACGCAGATTATACAGGCTGTCTTGACTTGATGCCAGTTAATGATTACGGAAGCACAACAACGGTGTATTTCTTTGATCGAAGCGCTCCTTATCCGACAAGCTTATCAATTGACACACCCCATTTTGACACGACGAAATACAAAGCTATTCAAATTTCCAAAAAGTACGGAAAGAAGAAATAGACGAAATCAAACATAATGACATGTCCCTCAAAGTCTGCAAGACTTTGGGGGATTTTTTTTCCATGCAGTGCACGACCTTGTAGCGGTTATTTCTAGGGAAGAAGAATGATGGCAAAAATGCACCTTAAAACGACGCTCGAAATACATCAACAAAAAATAACTTAATAATTCTTTAACACAAAAAAGTTCGATTATCCCCTGCAGAGCTATAGTTTTGCTTTTTAAATTTACGTATATTTAGCTATGGCGAAAAAATTTATTCCTAGAGACGTTAGTTGGTTGAGCTTTAATGGCAGAGTACTTCAGGAAGCTGCGGATGAGACTGTCCCTTTACCCTTAAGAATCAAATTTTTAGGTATATTTTCCAATAACCTCGATGAATTTTTCCGCGTGCGTGTTGCAGGTCTAAAACGGGCTATAGACCTCAAAGATAAAAGTGCCAATCAATCCTTCTATGAAGATCCTCAGCTTATTCTAGAAGAGCTCAATATCCGGGTCATCAAGCAGCAAAAGAAATTTGACAGTACCTGGAATCGTATCCAAAAAGATATGGCCAAACAAAATGTCTATATTAAGACCAGTGAGGAACTCAACCCCGAACAACAGAAGTTTGTGAGTGACTATTATCAGGATGACGTAGAATCGAACGTCATTCCGCTGATATTGGACGATGTGCGGCCTATGCCTTATATTCGGGATAAGAGCCTTTATTTGGGCATTGCGATGGGAAAACAGGAATGGCAGTACGAAACCAAATTTGCACTCATCGAAATCCCGACCAGTCAAAATGGACGCTTCGTCCAGTTGCCATCGCCAAAAGATGAAAAACACATCATACTTTTGGAGGATGTTATCAAGTTTAATCTTCCTCTGATATTCTCCTATTTCGGTTTTGATGTATTCAATGCACATGTATTTAAAGTCACAAAAGACGCCGAATTTGACATTGACAATGACATCAACACGACGCTGGTCGAAAAGATAAGCAAAGGGGTAAAAAACAGAAGAAAAGGTAAACCTACCCGATTTATTTTTGATCAAGAGATGGACCATAAATTGGTAGAATTCCTGATCAAGAAACTTAACCTTTCAAAAAAAGACAGCATCATTCCAGGACAAAAAATACACAACTTCAAACACTTCATGGATTTTCCCAATGTGTTTAAATCCTATAATCAGCCCTTGGAACGGACGTCCTTTCCACACCCCTATTTCAAGAACTACGAACGTGTAACGGATACTGTATTGAAAAAAGATGTGCTGCTCTCCTTCCCCTATCATGAGTTTAGACCGATCATTGATCTACTTCGTGAAGCAGCGATGGATCCAGATGTGAAAACCATCCAGATTACGGCATACCGCTTAGCCTCGAATTCAAAAATTGCAAATGCCCTGATTAACGCGGCCCGCAATGGAAAGGAAGTCACCGTGATGCTTGAACTTCGGGCAAGATTTGATGAAGAAAACAATTTGGACTGGAAAGAGAAACTTGAACTGGAAGGCATCAAGGTATTGACCGGTATCCCAAATAAAAAGGTCCATGCAAAACTATGCGTCATCAAAAAACGTATTGGAATGAAAACGATCCAGTATGGTTTTGTCAGCACAGGAAATATCAATGAAAAAACGGCTAAATTATACGGAGATTACTGCCTGTTAACGAGTAATAGGGATGTTATTGCCGATATAAATAAGGTTTTCAATTACCTGAGACGTCCTAAGTCAAATCCGGCTGAAATTATCAAAAATTGCAAAAGTCTGTTGATATGCCCAACGGATATGCGCAGGGAACTTCTACACTACATCGATCAGGAGATTACCGAAGCCAAGGCTGGTCGAAAAGCATATATTATTGTCAAGGTAAACTCACTGAGCGATAAAGAAATGATTAAAAAGCTCTATGATGCCGCAACAGCTGGTGTCAAAATAGACCTTATCATCCGGGGAATCTACTGTGCAACAAATCAAAAAACCTTTAAATTGCAAATGAATGCCATTTCAATCGTCGATGAGTATTTGGAACATGCACGTGTGATGTATTTCTACAACGCTGGCCGAGAGCAGCTATTTATTTCCTCGGCAGATTGGATGACAAGAAACTTGGATCATCGCATCGAAGCAGCGGTCAAAATAACAAGTAAAAAAATCAAGGAAGATTTAAAAGAAATGCTTCAGATCCAGCTCAATGATAATGTCAAGGCCCGTATACTCAACAATTCACTGAGCAATCATTACGTTGAGAATAAAAAGGCGCCGTGCCGTTCGCAGATTGAAATATACAATTATCTGAAAAAAAAATTAGCGGATCATTAGTGGGCTGTTGATCAATACGAGCACAAATTGGTCAATAAGCTGAATTCAAGATCATTCTTGTCATTACGAACGAGAATAACGTTTTATATTATATTAATTAAGACACAAGTTGTATCTTCATTCCATGAAATTTAACTTGTGTCTTATATTTGCCTTAAGCCTTTCCACGCTTTCTCTCAGTGCGCAGGAAAAGACCATGCCTTCAGATTTTGTATACGTCAAGGACATTATTCCAACAATAAGTTTAGAAATGCGTTATTTTGGTAGCCACAACTTCACCGGAAGGCCAATTCAAGGTTATGAAAAACCAGTCGCTATTTTAACGAAGCGCGCAGCGCTAGCACTGCAACAGGTCGAGAACCATTTAAATAAAAAAGGTCTTGGCCTGAAAATATTCGATGCCTACCGTCCGCAACGTGCTGTTGACAACTTTAAAACATGGTCCTTAAACACCAATGATACTATCGCAAAAAGGGAATTCTACCCGCTTATCAATAAGAAGAACTTGTTCAATCTAGGCTTTATTGCCTCCAAATCAGGCCACAGCCGTGGCAGTACAGTCGATCTAACGCTCATCAGCCTAAAAGATCATAAGGAGATTGATATGGGTGGACCTTTTGATTTTTTCGGCGCAGTCTCCCATCATCACTATGCGCATCTGACCGCCCAACAGAAAGAAAACCGGAAGATTTTAAAAGAAGCGATGGCTAAATTTGGCTTCAAAGCTTATGATAAGGAATGGTGGCATTACACTTTGCAAGATGAACCTTATCGTAAAACCTATTTTGATTTTATCGTAAAATAAACATGTCTGTAAAGGAAACTCCCATCAAAAACAAGGGTTTTTATGTCTTTCATTTTAAGGGCAACAAATCGAAACCTGTCTTTAGTTCCGAGCAGCAGCAGATTTTAACAAAAGGTGACCTCTATTCGCTCTGTTTAATAAAAAAAGGTGAGACATCCTTCATGATTAATAACGAACGGGTACAAGTTGCGCAAAATCACCTTTTGTTAACCAATCCATCCTCCCGAGTGAATGGCTCTTCAGTCGTCAAATCTTGGGACTGTGAGGTATATTTGATTTTCTTTACGCTAGATTTTAGCTTCAAACTGGATTTTCAAGAAGATTTCTTCGAGGTCACCAAAAAGTCGCTTGCCTTAAGTGACAGTTACATCTGGTCGCTATCGAACCAAGATTCGATCAACTTATCTAACTTATTTAAACAGTTTATTCATTACGACCGACAAGACTCTAGCTACCTTTTCAAACATCAGATTATTAAGTCATTAACAGAAATATTATTTTGTGAAATAGCTCGTCTAGGAAGCCAAAATATGCGAAATACACCCGCTATTCCCTCCCGGAAAAGAGAGATTCTGGCCAATTTTCATTTGCTACTAAAAAAGTCGTTTCATAAAGAACACATGGTGCAATTTTATGCGATGGAACTTGGCATCACAGCGAAACACCTATCGGTGATTACCAAGGAACTAACTGGAAAATCAGCAATAGAACTTATTCAGAACGTTTTAGTGGAGGAAGCAAAATCATTACTTTGCCAGGGGCTCCCCATCGGAGAAATTGCAGTGAAATTACATTTCTCGGATCAATCTTTTTTTGGTAAATTCTTTAAGCGAAATGTTGGAATCTCGCCTAAAGAATTTCGTCAGAATCTCTACTTAAACAAAGTCGATTAAATCGAAGATGCTTGTAAATTGCTGGTCTGCAGCTCCAGTATCCTGCAATTTATCCTCGCCCCAAGTCTGCCCTTTCAACCATAAGGTTTGGCAGCCAACCGCTTTGGCAGGTACCATATCTTTACTATAGGAATCACCCACCACCAATACCTCTTGTGCAGGAAGTCCTATTTTAGTTACACCTAAGGCATAAATGGCAGGATCAGGTTTGCGCACACCGACGACAGCCGACTCCACAACTTCCTGAAAATAAGATAGAATCCCAAAATCATCAAGGACCGATTTTAAATTACCATAAAAATTGGAAACCATGACAATCGGATATTTTTCATGGATTGAATTTAACAGTGGTTTTACCTCTTCAACCGTATTCTTCGCCAATGAATAACCGTCAAAGGCTATTCTATGCGCTAATGATCGGTCTAAGTCGTACCCTGCAGCAATAAGATAATCAAATTGCACAGTGAGCTTTGCTTCAAGCACTTCCAAAAAATTAAACTGCGGTTTAATAATAGGTTGTAAAGCCATCTGACGTTCCGCGTAGGTATAGGCCTCCTGAAAAGCGTTCAAATTTACGGGAACCTGATATTTTTCATAACCCGACCAGATAACAGCTCCCCAGTGGCCGCCATTGGTGTCTAAGGTTCCACCATAATCAAAAATAATTCCTTTAATATTAAACTTATCCATGTTATTTCTTTTTTACTAAACTCATCCACCCCAAACCGATCATAATCCACACAATTTCCCTAATTCGTGTCACAACACCCATAAAAATACCGACTTTCGCAGGCAATCCTATACTCATTACGGCCATTGCCAATCCACCTTCCCGGGTTCCCAACTGCATTGGAAAGAAAAAAACAAGATTGGCAAATAGGGAAGATCCTGAGCTAATGATCATAGCATCAATAAAATCAATATTGATATCTAAAGCCAAACCAATAAAATAAATCTCAAAACAGCCTACAACGCGTGCTACAAATTCCCAAAAAAGCGCCGTATAGAAACGATCACGACGATTTTGAAAGAGGTTTTTCACCTGTTGATCGACGTCATTCAAAGTTTCATATTTCGTATCCAGTACATCACCCACTTTCTTGCCTACCAAAGGCAGTTTAGACAAGGCTTTCAATAGTGAAACGGTAATTCCCTTCTTATAAAATTTTGTAAATAGCCAAGTACAGATGATAGCCATTACAAAAATCGCAGCACAGGCCACATTGACCATCGTGCTAGCAGGCACAAACCAAAGAATTAGAAAAACAGAAGCGACCCAAAATAAAATATGCGATAGGATGTGCATGACACCGTATAACAGCACAGATGAACCTGCCTTCGAACCACCGACATAGTTTTTAAGCTCCATAATACGATAAGGCTCCCCTCCTAACGCAACAAATGGTGTTATATAATTGATGGCATACCCCGATATTGTCAATTGTAAGACCTTCCAAAAAGGGACGTTTGTCTGTGGCAATTCCGGTTCCTGAATAATTGCCTTAAATGCCATAGCATTCATCCAGTAGAGTACTGCCCAGCTACCAAGTACAGGCAGAAACCACCAGCCAATATTTTCAAGGTTGTTCCAAATCTCATCAATTCCCATTGCATGAATCATATAGGCCAGTGTACCTATACCGATCAGCATAAAGAGCACTTTATAGATTTTGCTACCCATAGGTTGGATCATTTGTTAATTTATCAACAAAATAGCCACTTACCTTTTCTTGTCGGTTACACATATAGATCAATATCGGATTTAGGACAAACATGTCAAAGAAAAAGTAAATCCAAGGTTGGCCGATAAACAACCAAACAAATAGGAAAATCACCCTTGTATTGAACTGTACAATATTTGTATACTTCATCAATGGTTTATTTTGAGTTCTAAAGTCGACCATTAATTGTTTTGGCAATTCGTCTTTATAGCGACTTTTCACTAGGCGCAGTAGCTTTTGCAGTTTTGGCGAAAGCTTTTCCTGGTTTCGTGTATAGCCCATATAGCCATTTAACACAAATTTGCTGAAAAAATTCTTGCTCCAGGACAAGGCATCGTAGTCAACTTTCAAATCACGTGTATTGTCCAGCTCACTTCCAGCTTTACCTTTAATAAAATACAAATGCACGTTACGATAATAATCAGCCATTGCTGACTGAAGCATATGCGATACACCTGCAAGCACACAAAATACCCATAGCCATTGTGGCCACCCCTCGTTAATACTGCGTAAACAGATCGCAATATGAATAGAAGCAAACCAAAAATCGCCAGCAAAACCATCCAAGATACGACCAAAGCGACTTTTATTGTCAGTCATTCTGGCCAGCTGTCCATCGGCACTATCTAGAGAATTGGCAAAAACCAATAAAAGCATGCCGATCACATTAATCCATAACGCCGGGTAATAGAATAAAATACCCGCCGCAACGCCAAAGAAAATACTAATAATGGTTACAGCGTTGGGTGTAATACCAATTTTTGCACAGACTTGCGCAATGCGATAACCTATAGGTCGATAAAACCAAATATCAATTCGTTCCTCGGTATCATTAGATTTTAAAGATTGTTCGAATGCACTCAAATTATCTTCTTCGATTACATTAACTTGTTCTTTCTGCATTGTGGTTCTTTTCAGTAAATTTATGGTAAACCATTTGAGCAATGGCCTCTGCAGCCTCTGCCCGACAAGGCGCAAAACTTGGCCAGTCATTTAAGTCAATAATATGGAAGTCTCCATTTGCATCAATAATCACGTCGCCGCCGTAGATATGTACATCCAGGACTTCTGCCGCACGATTGGCGACTTCTTTTAGCTTGTCGAGATCAAAAGGAAAGTGTACGACCTCATCATTAATTTGTTCATACAAATCATATTTGTGATGATTGTGTTCATAGGGGTAAAAATAAAAAAAGAAATCCGTTCCCCGCACCGCATAAAATTTTAGTAGGTCTCCGGCAAGATGTTCAGAAATCACCGCCTCTTTAATCCCGCGGAGCGCATATTCATTCAAGATATGTTGCGCTTCTTTCAGACTAGCGGCAAAAGTAACATCTTCTTTATGAATGGCGTGAAAGTCGCCACGTTTGATCCACACACCCTTTCCTTTCAGTTTCTCAAAAATAGATTGAATATCGGCAACCGTAGAGATCACGATACTTTTCGGATAAGGAACTCCACCTTCCAAAAGCTTAAGGGTCATATTTTTCCGAAAGCAATTTTCAATTCCAAATCCAGAATTCAAAACATTGACCCCATTATTTTGAAGAGATTGCAACTTTTTCACTAAAGTCTTTGTTCTCCCCATAGTCAGAATATTATCCTGCTTCACGGATGCTGAAAACAAAAATTCATCTTCGTTACAAAGCTCTACCGAGGCACCTTTTTCAGTCAGTTTTAAAACTACTTCATTGAATATGGCGGCATCATTCCCCACATGGTTGGGTGAAAAGCGATTTTTTCGAGTTACGCCTAAAATAGAAATCATATCGCTCATTTTACTAACTAACCTCCTCACTCAAAAATTGTTCTGCGACAACACGATCTTTTAAATGATCAATATCGACCACCTTTTCAAATACAAATGCTTCTACTTGTAAATCGTTTTCCAATAGAGCACGCTGAAAATTACGCATTCTGGAATTACCTGCTTCGACGGAGCTCAACGCACAGTCCATCGCCGCCTGACGAAAGCAGTAAATTCCCCCAGAAACGTACTTCGTTTTGGCGGTTGCCGTATCCAAAAAAGCTTCCACCCGAAGCTGCGAATTGGTGTTCACATAGAGCGGACTCTCATCGTCAACAAAAGGAGTTACAGCCATAAAAGCATCGGCCTGTTGATGTTGCTGAAATGCTTCTAAATAGGCATGAAATTCATGTGGCCTAAAAACCGTATCTGTTGTGGTTAGACAACAGGACGACCAATCGGGGTTGTTTTTGACAAGCAAGGCAAAACTATGCAATGAACTTGCAGTATCTTCCTCTATAAGCACAATAGGTAATTCAAACGTCGTTTTTTCCAAAAACAATTTCAGCTCCGGAGATTGTTTATTGATAATAACATGAACTCGTTGCGCTCCTTCTTTAACAAACACGCGAATCAATCGTTCAATTAATGGAACTCCATGTAATGGTAGCAAGGGTTTCGGTAAATTGAACCCCTCTTTTCGCAATCGAGAACCTTCTCCCGCCGCTATAATTGCAAATTCCATTTCTTCTAATTGCAAAATAAAATCATTTATAAAAAAGCAAAACCCCCGTCACTATCTCAGCGTTCGTAAGCGCAAAAGTCTACAGAGGGTTATATCACAAATCTTCAATACCGTAAAGATGTTGAAGAAAAAGGGGAAAAACCGTTTTTAGACAATTGTTTCCCCGCTCTTATTAAGTTAGCTTATTGAATACTATCGACTAGCTCCTGGTAATAATCCAGTCCTAAATGTGTGATTAAATCTTCACCCATAATGTGACGCAATGTATTTTGCAATTTCATCAATTGTTTGAAGATATCGTGTTCAGGAGGCAATCCTGGAGCTGTTTGAGGCGACTTCAAGTAGAATGACAACCACTCTTGAATACCCGACATGCCTGCACGTTGCGCCAAGTCAATAAACAAAGCCAAATCCAAGGCAACCGGTGCTGCTAAAATTGAATCGCGGCATAAGAAATTGATTTTAATCTGCATTTTGTAGCCCAACCAACCGAAAATATCGATGTTGTCCCAAGATTCTTTATTATCACCGTGTGGAGGATAATAGTTGATACGTACTTTATGGTAAAGGTCACCGTATAACTCAGGGTTCTTTTTCGCATCTAGAATTTCTTCCAATACCGATAATTTAGACACTTCTTTTGTTTTGAAATTTTCAGGATCATCCAATACTAATCCGTCACGGTTACCTAAGATATTCGTCGAAAACCAACCTTCAACACCCAAAGCTCTCGCTTGAAGACCAGGTGCCACAATTGTTTTCATCAATGTTTGACCTGTTTTAAAATCTTTACCTGCAATTGCTACACCATTTTCATGCGCCAACTCAACAATCGCTGGAACGTCACATGTTAAATTTGGTGCACCATTGACATACGGAGCGCCCTCTTTCAATGCCGCATAACAATAGATCATACTCGGTGGAATACGTTGATCATCATTATCTAACGCTTCCTCTAATTTAGCTAAGGTTGAAAAAGCTTCGTTTGTCTCAATATAACGCTCAGTAGATCCACACCATACCAATACAATACGATCTAATCCGTTTTTCTCTTTAAATTCACGAATATCACGTTGTACAGCATCTGCCAATTCACGGCGAGTTTTTTCAGATTTGATGTGCGTTCCGTCCAAATTTTTCACAAAATTACGGTCAAACACAGCTTTCATTGGTTGGATAGCCTCCAATTCAGCCTTAACAGCATCCAATTGACCTTGCTCCAATACCTGTGCTTTTGATGCAGCCTCATATACGTTATCTTCGTATACGTCCCAGCCACCAAAAACAACATCTTCCAGTTTTGCTAAAGGGACGAAATCTTTAATTAATGGATTTCTGTTCTCAGTGCGTTTACCCAGACGGATTCTGCTCAATTGAGAAACAGATCCGATTGGTTTTGAAAAACCTTTGTTTATAGATGCCACACCAGCGATTAATGTTGTAGCCACAGCACCTAATCCCGGAATAAGAATACCCAATTTTCCATTGGCATCTTTCACTTGTTGTCCCATATTAATTCTATATACTTAAATTGTTATTTAATTGATGTATTATGATAAAATAATTCTTAAAATTAGCTTAAAAAAACATATTTCATACCACTCCCCACTTAATTTATAAAATCGTGACAAATAGCGATACGAAGCCTATTCGAAACCTTAAGAAATAATCCGAAAATGAATTATTATTTAGTATTCTACTAGTCCATCTAACTGGAATTTAACGTTTTTAGCTAAAGTTGTTAACCCAAAAAACAATTGTCCTTAATTTTACTCAATATATCAAGATTCGAAAACTAATCCAAATTCAATCCAAAAAAAGTTTTTCTTTCTTAAAAATTGGTCAATTTTTCTTTTTCTATTTCCCATAAATATGACAATAAAATTGGAAAATGGTTTTAGTAGCACTAACTTTAGCCTAAAATCTAAATACAGGCAATGAGTCTATCGTTCAATTTATAAACCAACAGCATTTGACCTGCGCATTGTTATTGGATAAATGGTCTGCCAATCGGTAGCGCGATGACAAATTTAACGGTATCCCCTATAGCCTAAGGTGCATAAGAGTATCCATAACATTGCAACGAACGAAACCAAGTGTAAAGTAGAGTTTTACACCAAAGAATGTACTGAACAAATAATTATCTGAATGAAAAATACAATTTCGTGCCTAACTTTGGCGCTTTTAAGCGCAAGCCAGTTACATGCTCAAACCGCTGCCGACTCGGCTTATGTTAGAGATCATTATGAAAAGACCGAAGTAGCAATCCCAATGCGAGATGGGAAAAAATTATTTACTGCGATCTACAGTCCAAAAGACAAATCGAAGAAATATCCAGTTTTGCTCAATAGAACGCCCTACACGGTTTCTCCTTATGGACAAAACGAATACAAAAAAAGCCTGGGCAACTTTCCGACGATGATGCGTGAAGGCTATATTTTCGTCTACCAAGATGTGCGGGGCAAGTGGATGAGCGAAGGTGAATTTGAAGATGTACGTCCGACCACCTACAGCAAAGACAAAAAAGCCATCGATGAAAGTACAGATACCTATGATGCGCTTGAATGGCTACAGAAAAATCTCAAAAACTATAATGGCAAAGCCGGACTCTATGGGATCTCCTATCCAGGCTTCTATTCTACCGTTGGATTGGTCAAAACGCACCCGAGCTTGAAAGCGGTCTCCCCGCAAGCTCCGGTAACAGACTGGTATATCGGCGATGACTTCCACCATAATGGCGTACTGTTTCTTCAGGATGCATTCAGCTTCATGTCAACCTTTGGTGTCCCGCGTCCAAAACCCATCACCCCAGATCAATTCAAGAGCAAAATTCAGATCAAAGAAGCCGATAAATATAACTTCTTTTTAGAAGCCGGAACAGCACGGGAACTGAAGGAAAAGTATTTTGGTGACTCCGTACAGTTTTGGAATGACCTGTTTAAACATCCCGACTATGATGATTTTTGGAAGTCGCGTGTGATCACCAATTCTTTACAGGAGGTAAAACCAGCGGTGATGGTCGTCGGTGGTTTCTTTGACGCGGAAGATGCTTATGGAACATTTAAGACCTATCAATCGATTGAGGATAAAAGCAAAAAAAACAACTCGATTTTAGTCGCGGGACCTTGGTATCATGGCGGCTGGGTTCGTGCAGAAGGAAACTATTTAGGTGATATCCAATTTGAGAAAAAAACCAGCGTTACCTATCAGGAACAATTTGAACAGCCTTTTTTCAAATATTATCTAAAAGATGAAGGGAACTTCGCACCATCGGAAGCGAACATTTTTGTCTCTGGAAGCAATGAATGGAAACATTTCGAACAATGGCCACCCAAAAATGTAGAAACAAAAAAACTATACTTCCAACCTCAAGGGAAACTTGGATTTGACAAAGTTCAACGTACAGATTCTTGGGATGAATATGTCACTGACCCCAATAAACCGGTTCCGCACCAGGGTGGGCTAATCCAAAACCGAACGCGGGAGTATATGGTAGATGATCAGCGTTTCGCCGCTAGTCGCCCTGATGTCATGGTTTATCAAACGGAACCGTTGACAGAAGACCTGACTATAGTTGGCCCCATCAAAAATTTCCTTAAGGTTTCTTCAACAGGTACAGATGCAGATTATGTTGTCAAACTGATTGATGTTTACCCGAACGATGCAGCAAGTTATCAAGGAAAAACAATGGCTGGATACCAGATGATGGTACGTGGTGAGATCATGGCCGGGAAATACCGAAATGGTTTTGAAAAAGCGCAGGCCCT
Source organism: Sphingobacterium sp. UBA6317 (assembly GCF_002440385.1). Classification (NCBI taxonomy): domain Bacteria; kingdom Pseudomonadati; phylum Bacteroidota; class Sphingobacteriia; order Sphingobacteriales; family Sphingobacteriaceae; genus Sphingobacterium; species Sphingobacterium sp. UBA6317. Next base: position 18,257 of record NZ_DJTD01000041.1, read on the forward strand.
GACTCCAGGAATGGTCGAAAAGGTGAATTTTGAAATGCCAGATGTTGCGCATACGTTCAAAAAAGGACATCGCATTATGGTTCAGGTACAAAACTCCTGGTTTCCGCTGGCAGAACGAAATCCACAGGTGTTTTTAGCGCCTTATACAGCTACCAAAGCTGACTTCCGTAAAGCCACACAACGTATTTTTCACGATGTGAACAATGCCACGTACATCGAATTTTCTGTCCTCAAAGATTAACAGTTAAATTTGAATAATAGCGTTTAAGAGCGAATTGAATAAGGCTACATCAGCTAAACAGCTGTGCCTGATGTAGCCTTATCTTTAATCTTCCGCTACATACTTATCTTCCCCGGCCTTCCATCCTGCAAACAATAAAAGTACGATACTGCCCGCTAAAAAATAGAAGGAGTAATTCCAGGTAGCATCTATTTCGTGCAGCTTACCGAATACCGGCGGGCCAAAAGCTGCAATCAGATAACCAACAGACTGGGCCATGCCCGATATTTTAATCGCATTCGCCGTTGACCTCGCCCGCAGGGTAAAGAAAAGAATAGACAAACTGAAAGAAAGTCCATTGGAAAGTCCCAACAATATGGCGGCAACATAAATTCCCTGAAGTTTGTAATGCCAAAATATAAAGATACTTCCAAACATGCCTATCGCAACAGCCGCTGCCATTAGACGCTGATCCTTCATCCGATGTGCCAAAATAGGCCCAATAAACATTATGGGAATCATGGCAATTTGGATCAAAAAAAGCAACCAGCCCGTATCCTCCGCTGGCATACCATAATCGACCAATACTTTAGGTAACCAAGAAATCAAACTGTAGTAAATTAAGGACTGAATACCCATAAATAAGCTGATATACCAAGCTAATCTTGACCTAAAGATATGTCCGATTCCACTTGTCGCCGGTCTATTTTCAGTGATACCCTGTGCTTTCTTTCGGCTTAAAGCATCAAAGGAAACAACGATAAGGGATAACAAGGCTAAAATCACCCAAACCCCCAAGGAACCCTGCCACCCGAGACCAGTCCATTCGCCCAATCGTAAACTAAACCCCGAAGCAAAAGCTGCAGTCAGATTCATTGCTACGGCAAAAATGCCTGTCATCAGTCCAATCTGCTTTGGAAAATTTGTTTTTATATAACCGGGCGTAACGACATTGCCCACACAGATCCCAAGTCCGATTAAAAAAGACCCCACAAACAGCGTTGGCATATTGCCCCAAACCCGAAGCACAATTCCTACACTCAACGCCATTAAACCGAGTAATAAAAAACGGTGCATGCCCAGTTTATGTGAATATCGGCTCACTGTTACAGAACAGCTCGCAAACATAAAAAGAGGTATTGCCGTCAATAAACTGCTTTGAAAACTATTTAATTGCAAATCTTCACTGATTTGCCCCAGTACAGGGCCAACGGCTGTGATTGGCGACCGCAGATTGGTTGAGACTAAAACAACAACCAATATGGGTAACCAGGTCCAAGACACAGCTGCGGATATTTTTATATTTTCTTTCATCATAAAACCACACTATACATGTAAACCAAGCTATACACGTAATGAATGCTTGCAAAGGTATGTATGGAATTTTAATTAAATTTGCCATTAATTTAATTTAAAACGACATGGATCAGACAAATCATACGTTGATAATTGAAGGCATCCAGAAATCAACCTATGTCTGGTTTGAAGAAAACTGGATACACGACGACGCATTACACAGTCATCGGAAAGGTCAATTGATTTATGTTGAGCAGGGTTTTCAATACCTTACCGTTGCAGGAAAAATGTACCTACTCCCCCAAAATCACGTTGCTTGGATTCCTTCAGGTGCATTACATAAGACCAACTCCCACTCGGAACGCATTAAGCTTATGGTCCTTTTTTTTGATCCCCCACAATTTGACAGCTCACAAGAGCATTTGTTTTTCAATCAGGTACAGCTATTTTCGGCGCCTAAAGTATTACGGGAAATGATTTTATATACCGAAAAATGGTCAAAATTGAGAGAAGAAAATGAACAGGAAAGAGTTTTCCTCGGTGCTTTACTCCATGAACTCCCCTATTTCTGCTCACAATTACTCCACTTAGAAATTACCCTTCCGCATGAAAGCAGGCTTCAAACGGTCTTAAATCACCTACATGACCATTACACAGAAGCCATCACGTTAGACGAGATTGCCATGCTGTCCAATCTTTCGCTCCGAACTATTGAACGCCTTTTTAAAAAAGAAACCGGAATGACGCTTGCAAAATATCAGCAGCTCCTTCGCATTATCAAGAGTTTGGAGCTTCTGAGCACAAAACAATTCACCATCTCTCAAATTGCGTATAAAGTCGGTTATAAAAGCGTCCAAGCATTTACCAATAGCTTTTATGCGGTGATGAAATATAGGCCTTCGCACTTCATGATGGACTAGTTTTGGCGTAGTTACAGGCGGTTTGTAGCTGAACAGCTACAAAATTCAGGACGTTTAAAAAAAATAGTAACGAATATTTGCACAGGTGTAATATTTACACTATCTTTGTATCATCATAATTTAGGTTTATAATTGGTTATTTAAGGTTTTCATTCTCCCCGTTTGAAAACCTTTTTTTATTTATTTTCACCGTCCCTCAAATCATTTCGCTACTCCGCAAACGTAATAATTTCCCTTTTAGGCCCAAACAAAAGCAGCTGATCGCATGTTCTCAAAAAATAGCGTTCAAATTAATTCTCAAAAAATTCAAGATATTCTTTAACAATACTGTATTTTTAACGAATATATTCGGATGAGAAAGGTCACGCGAATAGAAAAGAGTTCAAATATTATATTGAAAAAATAATCTAAACATATATGGCAGAACATGGGGATTTGCAAATCGCAATACTAATCGATGCGGACAATGTATCTTATCGAAAAATCGAAGAGATTTTGAATGAAGTCAAAAGATATGGAATTCCGACCATCAAACGCATCTACGGAGACTGGACCAACCCATATGTTGAAAAATGGAAGGATAAACTCCTTACCCATGCAATTACCCCCATACAACAATACAGTTATACACAAGGCAAAAATTCTACTGACTCGGCATTAATTATTGATGCCATGGATATTCTGCATTCAGACCGGGTTGATGGGTTTTGTATTGTATCCAGCGACAGCGATTTCACCCGACTGGCTACACGTCTACGGGAATCTGGTAAACTGGTCATAGGTATCGGCGAGAAAAAGACCCCCAAACCCTTTATTGCCTCCTGCGACAAGTTCATCTACGTCGAAATTTTTGAGAAAAATCAAAAGAAAGAAACGGTCGCAAAGAAAAAGCAACAAAATCAGCCCAAACCTGCTCCCGTTGACAATCCAACAAGTATTGCCGTATTGGACGAGGAGACTTTGGAACTTTTAAAGGACACGGTGGATGATACTGCAGATGAAAATGGCTGGGCATTCCTGGGTGAGATCGGAAGTCTTTTCAACAAAAGAAAGCCTGATTTTGATGCGCGCAACTATGGATACGACAAGATGTCTCATCTTTTCAAAGCTTACAAAGAAGATTTTGAAATTGAGGAACGAAACACCGACAAATCGCGCATAAAACACTATTACATCCGTAATATTATTAAACGGCCTTTAGCAATGGCCAGCCCAGCTACAGCAGTGGATACCGAGCACAAAACTCCTGCTACTCCTACTCCTTCCGTACCCTCTACAGAAACTACGGAAAAAACTGCAAATCAAAACACCAGAAAGAAAGGGCGGCAAGATAAGAAACGTCAGGATAAAACAAACTCTGAGCCGATACAAAACGAGGCTCCAAAAGTTCAGGAAATTCAGGAACAAAAAACAGAAACGCCCCCCCCTACAGCTGACACTCCGCCCACGAACATGTTGTTTCCTTCTGAAGGTAACAAGATCACTACAGATGACGTAAAAAAATCGCAAATACGGATCACGAAAGAATTTAAACCCCTATTCCCAACCAAATCCCAAAAATTAAGGATTATGATCAACGCTGGAGAATATGAATGTAATTTTACCTATCGCGGCAGAGGGTTTCATGTGCTTAAATTAGGAAAAGATGCGGCGACCAAACTTGGCCTTTCCGAGGGGATACAAATACAAATAGTCAGACTGAACGAAGTTAGCTTTAGCCTTCAAAATAAATCAGTTTAATATCATTCAGCGGAATTATCTTCTGTATCATACGATAATAGGACAACAATACATTGTCCTATTATCGTATTAAAGCCTTATGCAGGAGGTTTGTCGTATTGAAATAACAATTAGCGTCCACCAGCAAATTCCATCGTAAAATGGTAGTTCTCATCGATGGCCATTGGCTTACGATCCACTTTACGAAAATCGCGTGCTTCTTCAGTCCACAGGAAAGGGTAAAATGAAAAAACTTGATTGCCGCTCAGGAGTTTGACCTCTTCGCTCCAGTCTTTCCATTTAAATGTTTCGTAAAACTGTCTAATATCCCCTTTCAATGCCCAAAAAACAAAATCTGAATAACCACATTCCAAACTTTCCCATTGTAAGGTATCTTGTGCGAAATAATAGACCTGTCCAATAGCATCTCCCAGCGCACCGGCATTAATAGCGAAATAACCACCTAGAACATCGTCTGCAATCAGCAAAAAACCACCTTTTTCGCCTTCCTTGTCAAAACTTTTCCCTTTATTCCATTCCATAATCCCTCGGTCCAACTGCGACGAGCCAGAGCCTAAAATACGTAACCAGCCCCCATCGATTAAAATACCACCAGTTTGATGAATAATGGCTCCCATAGGCGATTTTGTGGTAATTTGGGCCCTTAAAAGTTCCTCATCAGCCCGCTTAGGGTTTCGAGGAAGCACTTCATAAGCATTCGTCGCTTCTTTCATCCAACTTTCTACCAACTTCCATCCTGAATTACTTGTATCAATCAGTTCTTTTAGACTTTTCATTTCCTATGTGTTTTATGCAGCGACCAGCTAGTCTACCGGTCGAATTCGAACGCTATCCAGCTATTCATTGTGCCGAAATTACCATAATTCTTTATCGCATCCAAATTACAGCAGACCCAAGAGCAAATCGAAGAAAATATTCTTCGAAAACATACACCTAAAGATTAGGAACCTTGTGTCTATTTTAACTAATTTTAAGTCATGCAACATGAATTAGAAAAACTCAGATACCCTATAGGTCGCTTTGCGATACCCGATGTCATCAACAAATCCCTGTTGAATGACTGGATCAAAACAATTGCCGACTTTCCGGCCCGGTTAAAATCCGAAGTCGGCGATCTAACAGACGACGTACTGGAAAAACGCTACCGTCCCGAAGGCTGGACGATTCGTCAGGTCGTTCATCACTGCGCCGACAGCCACATGAACAGCTTTGTCCGTTTTAAATTAGCCCTCACAGAAGAAGACCCAACCATCAAATTATATGAGGAGAAATTGTGGGCCGAGCTTCCCGACGCAAAAAATATTCCAATAGAAAGCTCGATCAAATTGCTCGAAGGTCTACATGAACGCTGGGTTATTTTGTTGAAAAGCCTGACTGGCGAACAGCTTGAAAGAGGTTTTATTCATCCTGCGACCAAAAGGTTGATTTCTTTAAAGATCAATATTGGCCTCTATGCCTGGCATTGCAATCACCACCTGATGCACATAGTCAACGCTAAAAACCATTGATGGGCATCACATATCGCAATGATCATTTCACTTACAGTCAATAGATCATTGCGATAAATTTACTTTATTGCCGTCACCTTACGATAATGACATCGCCCATATAAAGGCCAGCAATCCGGCGGCAACCAGTCCAATAACACCCGATACCACAAAGGATAGGAAATAATATCCTACCGTCCGTGTTTGCTTCTTTAAACGATGAACAATGCCTGCAGATAACGTATAAAGTGTTCCAAATCCAAAAAAAACAATCAGGATCAAGTCGATCAGAATGCCACTAAAATCTATATTTGCTGATGATAACATAATTTACTTTTTCTTTTTAAACAGTTTGCCAAAAAAGGACGAGCTAGCACCTGAGTCTTCAGACTGATTATCCCATTGCAATAAATCCAGTTCGATATCCAGTTCATTGTTTTTTGCAAAATCAAGCCAATGGACATATTTTTCCTGATTTCTAAATGTAGGATCATTCTTGTAATAATCCAATAAGCGAGCAGTGGCACTTTCGTAAACACCATAGTCGTTGGCTCGTTCAAAATAGTGGATCGCCTTTTTACTGTCCTTTTTAAATTTAAGTCCCTGATCATAGAGTAATCCATAATAAATATTGGAATAACTATTTTCTTTATCCCTTTTCAAATAAACCAATAGACGATCGTAATCCTCCAAACTGTAATAGATAGAAGCTATATTGCTATTGTTCTCAACTAATTTTAATTCAGCTTTCTGATAATAGCTGAGGGCTTTTTCCAGATCTTCTTCGACATAGGTTCCACTTGAATAAAAGTAGCCTAAATTGGACAAAGCATAGCCATTACCCAACTCTGCTCCTTTCATGTAGGCATTAAATGACTTTTCCAGGTCCTTTTTATAGCCGATGCCATACTGAAAGAGGTAGCCAATTGCATTCCATGCAGCGGAATAATCTTTTTGGGCCGCTTGTTCATAATATTGAATTCCTTTGTCCAAATCTAAAAAAGGATTGTCTTCGCTATCAGTATCCGTATAGATATTCCCCAATTCATGCATGCTGCTTTCATTATTCTGGTCAGCAGAAAAGGTAAAATAGCGTATCGCCATTTCGACATCGCCTTGTCGGCAACAGTCCAAGGCCATATGATATAGCGTATAACCATCATAACTGGATTCAAAATTATCGCCCTTCGCAGCCTTCCACCCTTCAAAAAAACGATTACATATTTCAAAATCTTCTCCAGACAATTGATCCAGCTTCTTCAGAAACTGACCATATTGATCTTCCTGAATTACTTCCACACCATCGTAGCCCTTTTTATACAACAGGTCACCTTGCAATAACATCAGATCCTGATAGTGATTAACGCTTGCACAAACATAATCGTAGGCGGAACTGAGCGTCCTTTCCACTGCGTCAAAATAGTAATATCTTCCCGCATGGTCTTTCAGAATAAAATAATCCATCACAGCAGCATATACAATTTTCACATAGTGCGTTGAGAGCGGGACCAGCCACACCTTTTCAGCAGCCTGATAAATTCCCCTCCCGGTTGCTGTTTCGATAATATAGCAATCCCAGGCGCCATTACCAAAATCAGTCCCCCCTTGAATGGACCGAATTGCCAAATCTTGCAGTACAAAGGCGCGGGCTTCCAGGTCATACAAACGGATGCCGCCGGAATCAGCAAAAAATAATGCGCTTCGGCCATTTCCGGCATTGAGTACAGCAACATCTTTGACCAAGAAAGTTCCATCGGGAGACAAAACTGATTTTTTCTTTTTATTATTCAAATTGACTGCATAAAAATCAAACAGTAATTCGCTCAATGCGCTACTGGCAAAAGCGCCAAGCAAAATACCGCTATTGGAATAATAATGACGCAGTTTATTTCCCCCAATCTCTTGATAGATAAATCCATCATAATCAATTTCAAACGGTTTGTCCGCACCGGCAGCATTGAACAGCTGGCCTTGAGCATCGATGATATAATATTGCTGATCTTTCTTCCCCTGATAATAACCGTAAGCAAAATCTTCGAGTTCATCATATTCAAGTGGTATGATTATTTCTCCGTTCCCGACGTTGACTAATCCATATTTTTTAGTTAAGCTTACCTTACCAACCGTTGATCCGGTTCCATATTGGGCTGGCGCCGCCGATGAATAAACACAGGAAATAGCTTCTTCTCCACCCCTATTCAAATAACCGAACAGCTCATTTTTCTGTATGACTGCGATCCCTTCACACTCAAAAGTACCAATTTCCTGATAGCTAGCTTCGACCTTCACCTCCCCTTTTGCATTGCGTATCCCCCAAAGCCCCTGATCTTCAAAAAATTGATTATCCAGACTATCAATCGCGTCTCTATTCCACCAGCCTAAGCCATAGTTGCTCCATTCCAGTTCGAGCATCGCTAAAAAAGAAGTATAACCAGCGGACACCAAAATAAACTCAAGCTCAGCTAAGGATTGTTTTTCGATTGCTTTTTCATAGAGCAAATTCTTCTCAAGGATTTCAATTGCAAAATCTTTGGCCTGTTGGCTATGTTTAACATCGCTCATGTTAAATACATCACTTGCGTTCAGCTGGAAATAATCGAAGGGTAAACCGTCCAAAAAATCGAACAGTTTCCCGATAGCTGCCATGGCCAGCAAATCGGAATTTAACCCATATTCATGAATGAGCAAATCATACAACGCACGAAGCTTTCTGACTCCCGGTTCCTTTTCGGAGTAAACTAAGGTACCTTTTGCTTTCGGATTAGCAGCAAATAGGGGTAAAAAAAGGGGTGGAATCACATAGTTCCATTCTCCTAAATAATGAGGGAAGTAATCTTGATCCTTCTTATCTGTATTGTAAATATATATGCGATGAGCCATTTTCTATGCAATTTCCTTACTATTGATCAATTTCAACAGCATTTTCTTTAGCAAAATTGAACCAAAATCCGTATTTATCCGCGTCTGAAGCCGCTCCATGCGCTCCATAGAGTTGTAGCAAACGATTAACGGCATAGGCGTACACGCTATTTTCATTGGCTTTTTCATAGTAGCGGATCGCTTTTTGTAAGTTTTGCTTTACACCAAAGCCTTCCTCATAAAGAATCCCATAATAAATAGCAGAAAATTGATTGGTTGTATCCTTTTTCAAATAACGCAATAAGTTCGCATAATCTTGCCCTTGATAGTAGATTTCTGCGATTTGAGCATCATTATAAATCCCCGCTTTCTCTGCTTGTTTAAAATAATCTAGGGCCAAGGCATAATCTTGTTCCACATATTCACCCTCGTAATACCAGTTACCCAGGTTGCTCATGGCCTGCGCTTCACCCAGCGCAGCAGACTTTTGATAGGCCTTTAAGGCTTTAGATACATCAAAAGCTACACCATGGCCTGTGGCATATAAAAATCCCCAATTGTTCCATGCCTGCGCATGATCCTGAGCCATGGCCTTTTCATAAAAAGACTTTCCTTTTTCGATGTCCTTCCCTTCGTAGTCATCATCCGTAAAGATGTTTCCAAGCAGATATTGACAGTCCGCACTACCCCGATCTGCTCCGATGCTGAACAGTCGAATGGCATCTGAAATCTTTCCCTCCGCTTCCAGCTTCTTACCATTTTCCAACAGCGTTTCATTGTCAAAATACTGTTCGTAGCCGTCGCCCTTACGCCTGATCCACGCCTGATAGAACTGTACAAAATAGCTTTGATCGCGCCCCCGGAGCTGGTATCGCTCGGAATACAAATAGCCATATGCCGTTTCGGGAATCTCGACAACATTTCGATTTAAATCCAAATTAAACAACTTATCCCCTTTGAATAAAAGCAACAGTTCACCTTCGGCCGCTTCTGGTTTTGGGTAATGAAAGGGCGAACAGATATAATCATACAGCTCACTCCAGACGTTAAGCTTCGTATCGAAATAACGCATTCCATGTGCACAGTGTATGCGCATAAAATCCAAAAAGCAATGCTCGATTTTCTGATAGGCAATAGCAGGTTCAAGTAACCATTCCCCTCGATGAGCGTTATAAATCCCCTGTCCTTGGGCACAACCAACGACAAAGATATCTTTACGGTACTGCTGTATATGATCGACTAGAACCTGATCAATCGTTAAATCAGCCAATCGGAATAAGCCCTGTTCAAGCGAATAGATCTGCCATCTTTTATTTTTGAGATACGCAATACTTCGATAGTCGTCCAACACTATAATCCGGTCAATTCCTTCATCCAAAATATTACCATCGGGTTGAATGACGGCAATTTTTGACTGTAGCTTATTGGGTTTAATCCAAAAATAGCGATTGGCTAGCGGCTCCAGGCTACCTTCCAAAAAAGTCCCTAAAAACTGACCATCCATTAGGTAATACTTCCTTTTTATCGTTCCTTTTTGCCGGCTATAGAACAACTTGTTATAGTCAAACATAAACGACTCGGCTGCGGGATCTGAAATAATCAATCGTCCTTCAGCCGAAAGGAGCATGTGGCTATCCCCCTGTCTTGCATTTAAAAAGCCATAGGCGATCCAGTCGAGTTCATCATATAATGCAGGTATGCTCAGCTGTTTGGTATCAATATGCAATACCCCACGTTTTCCTGCCACTTCCACTTCAGCGTAATTGTTCCCGTTGATATGCCGGGCATCAAAGGCCTCCACATATTGACATGGAATTAATATAGTGCCACTCGTATCAATATAACCAAAAAGGCCATCGCGTTCAACAACGGCGATCCCCTGTTCATTGAATTCGAATATTTCATCGTAAATCGCCTCAACCAAAATATCCCCCTTGGCATTCTTTATTCCCTGCTTTCCTACTGCCTCAAAAACCTCAGGGTCTGGCTCTTTCAGAACGTCTTCTTCCCATAAACCCAATCCATAATCAATCCAATCGGTTTGAAGGGCATCTAAAAAAGAAGTATAACCAGACGCTTTCACAAGCGGGTCCAGCGGATCTAAGGACTGTTCTTCGACAGCTTGTTCAAACAATAAGGCTTGCATTTTAATTTCTTCCACCCAATCTTTGGCTTGCTCCACATCTTTTTCCGCATTCATGGTAAAAACATCGCGTCCGTCGATCTGCAAGGTATCAAAAGGTAGCGCTTCCAAAAATTCAAACATGTTGTTGACAGGCTCATAATAGCTTTTTTTATAATGCAATTGATACCTATCAGCCAACAACGCATAAAAATAGCGAAGTCTTGCGATCCCATCTTCCTTGTTGGCATAAAGCTGAGAACCCTTGGAACGAACATGAGCAGAAAATAAAGGTAGCATCAGAATAGGAATTTCATAATTCCATTCCGCCAGGTAAGTGGGATATGTTTCTTTGGTCCTAAGATTTACATTATAGATATAAATACGATGTGCCATACTTTATTTCTTCTGTTTGTTGTTGTATCGCATTAATCCATTCCAAAAGACAAGAATCATGCGAATGCTGTAAAAATACCGTATTTATCTTTTTTTCGATTAGCGGAAATCCGGGATTTTTTTTCAATGCTATTTTATGCAAATTTGGATTGGATTTTGTAAAAGAAAGAATAATGAAGCATTTCAAATACAATTATTACAGCAGTGCATTATTGCTCCTCTCATTACAAATCGCTTGTCAGGAAAAACCAAAACAAGCTGAAGCACCTGTAAGTTCAAGCAAGGCCATGGAAAAAGCTGTCGAGGATACTGCCCCAAAAAAAAATATATCGTTAAAAACTTCCAAACTGGATAGCATTGACCAAGCAAATGCACAAAGCGTACTGGAATCTGACGAAATCACCAAAGCTTATGTAAACTTAAGTGCTCGAGACACTATGATCCGCTTACATGCCAATATACGTATCGATCATCGCTTCTTTGGATACGAAGAGGCAGATAAACAGGCTACGAAGTTGCTTTTGTTTTCCATCTTTACAAATGATGTGGAACACAATCCATTTCAACTCAAATTGGGTGCATACTATGATACCTCCGACTTAGAAAGTAAAGGTTTAAAACTAAAATATGCTGGCCTAAAGGGCGACTTTGTAGCAGCGAAAATCATAGACGCCACCGATACACCGGTAGGCACCGTCTACTTCGAAAGAAAATGGGTTGAGATTGAATAACAAAAACCGTTTCTCAATCTATATGTTTATGAGTAACAACAATAATTGCGAAAAATAACGATGAAGGTAATCTTAAAGACTATGTTTCTGTCCTGCATGGTATTGTTTTTCAGCTGCCAGCAAAAGAATGGAGCTAAAAAATCAGCTGCCGCATTCAGCAGCACCGCCAGCATAGACTCCATAAAGAAACAAAAAGAGCTAACATCCATATCCGATGATAACCTTTCGCTCTTTAAACAGCTGTATCCTATTGCTATTCTTCGACCGGAAAGCAACGATAGTTTTAAGAAGTATGGCATCGAATTCTCAGGAATATGTTATGCATGCGATCTTGCAGAAATCAAAATGAATAAAAAACAACTGCTTTTGGTCAATGTCTGTGATTCCAATGAAATCTATCAAATCAAAGATTTCACCTATAATTTTCGTGACAGCGGCCTCACGATTAAGACTAAAAATAATGAGTTTTACTTCAAGAAAATAGAAAAAGAGCCCATTTTCGAATTAAAAATCAAGGGGGATTCTCTTTTGTTAAAAAATAAACGTGTCGCAAAATACTATACACAGAAAGCTTTAGTCGATCGGTTCGAAGTCCATGATTGTGGTGATTTTCAGGGTTAGCCCAAACGCGACTAAGCTTGAATTAGTGTATTAAGACAGCGCTGCACCGGACATTAACGTAAGATCTTAAAAAGACCAGACAGCAATGAAAGCAGGCAGAAGCCAATTTCATGGTTGCCTGCTCCGTTCGTTAGACCTATACTTCAAAATAAAACCCCGATTCAGTAAGTTCTTTATATTTTACCCTGTCAAAACTATAGATCTTTGCAGCCCTGGCACGCCGGTCTTTTTGCTTATCGCTGTGGTCGATCAATAAACCCATGCTGAGAATTTTTTTTCGAAAATTCCCACGGTCAATTGACCGCTGCAGAACGGTTTCATACAAATTGTGTAAATCGGGCAACGTAAACTGTTTGGGCAAGAGCTCAAAACCGATCGGTTGATAACGAATTTTACCCCTGAGCCGTTGTATGGCGGTGTTCAAGATCTGTTTATGGTCAAAAGCGAGATTCAACTTTTCGTCAATACCAAACCATTGCACCGCATCGATATCAACCCCTGCTTCCAACGTATAAGCATCGGGCCTGACAAGTGCATAATAAGCAATACTAATGACTCTTCCGCGCGGATCACGAGCTAGGTCTGAAAATGTATAAAGCTGTTCGAGGAAAATATCTTTGAGACCGGCCTCCTCCTGCAGTTTACGAAGCGCACAGTCGTCGGCGTTCTCATCTTCCTGAATAAAACCGCCAGGAAATGCCCATTTTCCCAAGAAAGGCTCTATTGCCCGTTTGGTCAATAATACCTTAAGCTGGTTTTTATCAAAGCCGAAGATTACACAGTCAACCGTAACAGCAGGTCTTGGGTAATCATATGTGTATTTTTTTTCTGAGGCTGTCATCTGCTACAAAGTTACTTCGGTTGACAATTTGATCTGGATTCCATACTTCTCCTTTAAAGCCTCAAACTGCTGTAAAGTCTGCGCTTCAAATCCAGCGATGGGCGACATACAGTCGATCAATAAGGTGATTCGTGACGTAATCGCTCGATCTTGTTCAAAATATTCCAAAATCTGCACGGTTGATGCTAAAACACAATGACTGGAAGCTTCACCGGCGATGTATATCGCATCGTAATCGCGAATTGCATCGAGCACAGCATGATTTACGAATTTATTATCGTCATATTCCGCTTTGATAATACCGTACATTTCCGTATTTGGATCTTGCCCCTTATAAACCAATATCGGTTTGACCTGACGCGCTGCACTGTGAAAATAAAGCATATTGGTAAATTGACTCTCCAGCTGCGCCCCCGAAGTCCCTTCCAGACAATGGTATGGCCAGATACACAATTGTTTTTTTCCCTCAGCTTCCAAATGCTGGAGATAATCCAGCGCTAAGGCTGTATGGTCATTCGCAGCACGCCAGATACCATCGCGGACATCGGCATGGCGAATAACGGTGAATGGATCCGGATGATTTCCCGCACTGTCAAGCCACCAATCGGCATGGAAAATCTGCCTTATCGAGTGACAATCGAGACTACACATGACTTGCGTTAAGACCTCAATATTACGGTACATCCACTGCGTCAGACGTTGTACATCGGCCTTTGAACCGTTGACGGCAAGACTACCGATGGATTCCATAAAATCATTTTGGACATCGATCGCCAATAGCAAGGTTCGTTTTTTATCCAAGGCTGCTGGCTGTATATTTTCTTCCTGTGCCAACATCAACATGTTTGGAATATTATCCTTTTTGCCGCTGGCAATCTGTTGGACATCTACAATCTGATCAAATTGTGTTTTTATGTTATTCAGTTTCATAACATCTATATTTACTTCAACGCAGCCTTCATTTCGCAGAACGATGAAGCCATTAAAGCCTTCTTCCAGTGAAAAATCATCTTCACTATAGTACTTTTTTGTCCCTTGTTGCCTGTTATGAAGTGCTTGCGTCGACTTCTCGAACCATTTAAAATTAACCTTTGAATGTAGGCACCGCTGCAAACTTGTGGGCAGATTGTTGTATACGTTTACGAATAATTTCGTCTATAACCGGATCGCCCGATGTACCTTTTAAAATAAACCCATCGATTTGCGCATAGGTCATACCCAATTCCTCTTCATCGGTCTGCCCCTCCCAAAGACCAGCAGATGGACTTTTATACTGAATAGATTCGGGCACTCCCAAATATTTGGCTAAGGTATATACTTCCTGTTTGGTAACCATTGCCAGCGGGTTCAGATCATAGGCACCATCGCCCCACTTCGTAAAATAACCTACAGTAGCTTCGGCCATATTCCCCGTACCAATAACAAATCTACTACCCAATTGTGCTAATTGATACAAATACGTCATACGAACACGTGGACGAATATTAGCAAGGCTCAAAGCGCGGTTAGTGGCGGTAGCTTCTGCGACAAACTTTTCTTGATGAATGGCCAACGCATCCACCGCGGGTTGAATGTCAAATACATGAAATGGAAAATCAAATTTCTGAATAAGCTCCATGGCATGTTGATGGCTTTTACTTTTGTTCATATCACTGCCATACGGCATCAACACCAAGTGGACATCCACCTGTGCCAGCCGGCATAGGCAAGCGACAACACTGCAGTCTATTCCACCACTCATACCCAATACAAGTCCTTTGCGGTCGGCCGATTTCACCTGTTGGGCAATCCAGGATGCCATCAATTGTGCATACTGTGCAACGTTTTCATCCTGGATGAAAAACGGTTTGTTTACGCTATTTTCCATATACTCGAATTGTTTCAGTTCTTAATCTATTCCTTATTTCTTCAAAACGCGTTGTGCGTATAAATTCGCCATTCAGATAACATGTTTCCAGCAGATTTCGTTCACCCAGATCGGCGACCGTTTGCGGTGTAAGATCGTCTATCAAACGAAAATCGTCATTTTCAAAGACCACAGCGACCATCCCCTTTTGCGATTTTTTAAAGTTGCCAGTATCTGTAGCGGGACGTTTCTGTATCGCTTTAAACTCACCATTGACAATCTCAGCCGTCCCTTTTAACGCAAAGCCAAAGGTATCCCGTGTCACATACTGATAGGTATACGAACCTATGCCCAATATGGTATTCGTCGAGGCAAAACCCTTATCCAGCAAACCTTGACAGATCTTACCCGCTCGATCGACTGTAATGGAATCACCGTACACTACGCCAATATGGGGATCCAGCTCCTTAAAGCCTTTGCTGTTGGTCGTACCACCAAAAAGTTCAAACAAACGTTCGACGATACCTTTCTGCACAGTACTACGATCAGATGCAGCATCGCCACAGATAATCTTCACAGGATCGCCACTATCGGGACGAATAAAAACCTTCCCCTCCCTAGCCATAATAAGATCTTTCAATTGCGGCAATACATTGTCAACTACATTCCAGAGGTCGTAGGTATCCGATACGATGGAGATATTTCCACTTGGATACACCGTTGTGATTAAATGTCGAAATGCTTCTACCTCGTCCTCTCCGTACGAACACATTACACTGTGCTCCGTCGATGGGGTGTACATCATTACATCACTTTTTGCATGATAGTAGGATTTCAGATACTCCCGAACAGACAATGTAGCAGAGACACCGAAACTCAACAGATGTCCCCCAGCCGTACGATAAGCCGTTTCAGGAGAACCCATACCACGCATGGAAAAATCTCCGGCCTGCGTAAAGACTTTATTGACGTCGCCCGTTCTCTCGGCAAACCCCGTCAATAACCTTTTATAGCGATCTGCGATTGTCGCTGCAGTCATCGGTGACCAGATAAAAGCCGATAATTGTGTTTCCAGGTAACCCGGAAGCCAGAAAAAATCGGGATGTGTATTTTCAATCGTAAACATTGGTACGCCGACAGGAACCAAGCTTCCTTCCTGCAACGCATTTACCTTGATTGGAAGATACCCCAGCCGATGTAAGTCGCGAATATGTTTCGAATCATGCGTCGCCGCAAACTTCGCGTTTGTATTTTCAAAAACAGTTGCAATTGCCTCTTCGTAAGCCGCCACGACCTCTTCTTCCGGTTGAGCAAAAAAGTTTGCATCAAATGAATTGGTGATTTCGGCCAAGGCTCCCTGTAATCCAAAAAATACAACATGACTAATACCTTCTATGCGAGACATGCGTGGCGTCCAAGTCTCATAAACCCATTCCGTATGTGTTGGATATTGATCCTTATGACACAATTTATAACCATCTGTCCAAAGTATTGGATTCTTGCTCATTGATTTAAACATAACTTTCAGTCGTTAAGTTGATATAATTTATTTTTGGGTGCTCGGTATCCATCATGGAATTGGTGGTAAAGACACTGGTTATTGGTGAATCATCATCCAACAGGGTCCCTTTAAAAATTCGGGCTTCACAATGTGTGACCAAAAGATAAACTGCACTGGCTCCCATTTCTTTCAATATTTTCCCGGCCCAAAGAAATGTGCCACCTGCAGAACAGAGGTCATCGACAATAATACATTTTGCGCCGAGCGGAATATCTCCAGCCTTAAGTTCCATCCCTTCGATCCGGCCTGTTTGTGGATTTCGCTTTTTCTCAAAAACACAGCTATTTTCATAGCCGCTGTTGATGTAACGTGCCGCCGCTCCTTTATCCGGGAAAACAATCCGATCATTGTCCGAAAAATCAAGCTTTTCCATCAACTGTGGCAACCAGTCCAATGCCGGATAAATCCCAACACTGTTCACTAAAAGTTCCAGGGTAACGTGGGAATGCGGTTCGACCACAAACACCTGATCAAATTGCAAACTGTTGATAAACTCCGCCACATAGTTCAATGTGAATAAATCACCTTCTATTTTGCGATCCATACGGCTATAGGGCATATAATGGATCAATAACCGACAAGTTTCAGCTTCGGTTTCATCCAACCGCTTCTTGACAAAAAGCAAGCGGATTATGTCTCCATCTTCTTGATATGTAAATTCGACAAGGTTGTCTTTTAAGATCAACTGATCAAAATCTTTCACTTTTGTTTCCCCGTTTGGAAATTGTTCTGTGACTACCTGTTGCTTATTTAATACGATCATAGCTTTTAATTTTACTTTGTACTATTGAGTATTTTTTACTCAACAAATATGAGGATTAAATTTAAGCGCGCAAAATATATTGAGTACTTTTTACTCATAAAATCACAAAAACACCATAATACACTATCAATCAATCAAATAATTTAGAGAAAGTTAGTTTACTTAAAATTCATCCCCCATTTCTAACTATTGGTCCTAAAGCTGATCTCCTGATTCACCTATATTAAACCAAGCGTACCTATACCAAGTCGTATCTCATAACAATTTTTAGTCACTATTTAGACAGTGATCATTCATTAATTATACAGTCCACACTGAGTCATCACTGAACGAGCACTGAACAAGCACTGAACAAGCACTGAACAAACAATGTTAAAAGGTAGAATTTGATAGCTCGCTCATCCCCGTTTGGCTACACGGCATCCCGCTCTCCGTTTGATTGACGGGCAGAAAGAAAAATACGTGCGACAAGACAGAAAAATGCGATGGAAATATGGACTGCACAGGTCCTATAGGAGATGCTCAGGTGATAAAAAACTGCTGAGCGACAGTCTCCATAAAAATTAGCTGATTATAGGGATTGAAATTTTGCGATAAAACAAGATCTTTGTCTATACCAAAGTCAAAAAATTCTTTGTCAGCAAATTTGTGAGCCGGCGGGGGACTTTAGATTACTTTAAGCATAAAGCATGGAAATAGCCAATCTTATCAAACAGGATATTGAGTCAATCTTACAGATTGAATCTCAAGACATCAAACAGTTGGTCGAGGACTATCGCGAAGACTTAATGGATTCGGAAACCTATGACGCCATTGATGCGTACAATATGCTCTATTCGAATATTTATGAAATGTCCGAGGAAGAATACCTCGATGCTTTTCGCACGTTGGGAGAGGCCTATCCGAACTTTGGCAAGGCCGATGAAAATGACGTCCAAAAATCAATCGCTGAATTGGAACGATTAAAACATGCCTTTAATGAACTACAACTCCATACTACAGAAGGCAAACAGCTGCTCGCACTACAATTAGCCGTTTTGGAACTAGATATTCAGGTCTATCGAAAGCTTACCTTGTCGCCGACTACAATGGAGATACAAGCTGAAATCAATTTATTGGAATCCGAATCGTTTGGGTTAACCAATCAGATCAATCAGTTTTTAGAGCTATACCACGATTAGTCATGCGATCATTTTATACCATGAATCGCTTAGGGTTAAAAATAGGTCTTTGCATGCTTTGCTTACTAGCCGGTCTGGCAACATCGTTATTTGCCTACCAAAACAAGATCGTTTTTCAGTCACAGCAGCAGCCGGGGAGCAGAATACCCTTTTACATCACAGAGCAAGGAACACTTTGTTATAATTTGCATGCAGACAAGTTGGGCGTATACGCCATACAGATCAATCTCAACAGGCTCTTTCCCACCGCAACGACAGCGCATCTTCGTTCAAAACATTATGAATTATCAGACAGTACAATAACAATAATCAACTATGCTGAACCAGCTATCTCTATCAACTATAGGATTGCTAACAACACCTTTGTAATAGCCAAATCCTCCAATTGGCTCGCGGACTATCAACCCGAATTTCAATTTATCGCTTTGGACAGCCTCAGACACATGGAGAATTTATTCGACACGAACGATCTGAGCGGCCTCATGCAACTGGAGGTAGCCAAGCTCCCTTTTGAAAATATACTTTTATTTTTTAGTCAGCTGCATGGATTTTCCACAGTAGAGGAATTTAGCAGCAATGCCATTCATCGGATTTTAGAAAAGGGACAGTACGCTATCGCCAAACAGTTTCACCATTTATTTCTAGCTAAAAACAGACAATTCAATGATTTCGAAATCCTGAAGATAGCAATAGAAAAAAACGACATGGATTTTATCCGTAAAACTTGTTTAAATAGCCTGAACCGACTGGGTATTGATGAAATTAAAGCTGATTATAGCTTTACACAATGCACATTACTTGGAAAAGCTATCTTAATAAAAAACAAAATAATCGTAGATTATCTTTTGCAGAACGGTGCAAACACGGAGAAAGTATACCAATATGAATCCGACGTATTATCTGCTTTTCAACTTGCCGAAAGGACCAAGTCAAAGAAAATCATGAAACTATTTCAATAAGTCATCAATAAAACAATGAAAAAGACATTTATATACCTGCTATCGCTGATTAGCTTGATGTTAGTCACACTGATCTTTGCTGAGCCAATACATGCTCAACCAAAAAAAGTGGCCCCCAAACACGCAAAAGATAATGCGAAATTGCCCCCACTCAAAGATGGTGATATGATCTTTCAGTCTTCCATTTCACCGCAATGTAAAGCGATCCAATTAGCGACGCGTTCTCCGTATTCCCATTGTGGGATTATTTTTTATGAGAACGGTAATCCTTATGTACTGGAAGCCGTACAGCCCGTAACTGTAACTAAGTTAGAACACTGGATTGCGCGAGGGGAAAAGCAGCATTACGCGGTCAAGCGCCTCAAAAATGCAGATCAGGTACTGACCAATTCGACGCTGGCCAAAATGAAATCAATCGGCAAAAATTTTCTCGGAAAAAATTACGATGCTACATTCGAATGGTCGGACGATAAAATATATTGTTCGGAATTGATCTGGAAAATATACCAACGTGGAGCAGGCATCGAAGTTGGGAAGCTGGAAAAGCTGAAAGATTTTGACCTAAGCAGCCCCGAAGTAAAAACCAAATTGAAAGAGCGTTACGGCAACAGCGTCCCGCTGAATGAAACGGTCATATCACCAGCTTCGATTTTTAATAGTGCGTTATTGATCACGATTGCGAATACGTATTAAGCATACCTACACAGTTTTTTATTTTTGAAGCAGAACCGTCTTGCCGCCGTTTAATTTACTTTCTTCGGCGGCGTCTATAAAAGCGCATATTGCCAGGGTTTCCTTTTCGTCAACCGGACTTACACCCGTTTCGAAAAATGGAAGGATCTTATCCAACAAGGGACCGTATCCCATAAATTGCCCCAAATGGACAATCTGATCTTTCAAAAAAACCGTTCCACCAAAATCATCCTTCCCCTCACGAATGCCCCGAAGTGAGGCAATTCTTCCATCCGCCCAGTTCCCAACATAAAACGAGGTACCCTGTTCCTGAACAGTCTTTACCGAAAGACACCCCGTTCCCATCAATGCAAATAACATTTCGACCCCATGGATGCCATACCAATACAGATCCTTATGTGAAGGTTCCGTTACTGCCGGACAATAGACATCTGCTCCGATAACCTTAGTCCTATCCAATTCCTGAAGACCGATAATATAACGCAAGGAGCTTGACGAAAAAATAGGGCAACCATACTTTCTTGCAGCTTCAAAAATTTTGAAAGCGTCCACATAGGAATTCGCTATTGGTTTGTCAATAAATAAAGGTTTCTTTGCTTTAATCACTTGAAGTGCCTGTTCCAAATGGAGATTTCCATCATTTGTCTCCAAAAGTACATAATCTACTTTCTTCAATAGTTCGGCAATACTTGATACGATCGAAACCCCGAACTGTTGCACTTCCGCTGTAATTTTTGGAATACGCTCGATACTTAAAGGGATCGTTTTGCTTCCATAGGGGTAAGCCGCAACCACCCTGAATTTTCCATAGGGATGATTGCTGGCAGCCGTATTAATCGCTCTTGTAAAAGCAGCAGCGTGCGTAATATCCAGTCCAATGATCCCTATTTTTTTCACCTTCTCTTGCCTCGAGGACAGCTTGTTATTCGCATTAACGGCATAGGATAGTCCAAATGCAAAAGAGGACATCAAGAATTTCTTTCTATTCATTTGATTCATTCAAAAGAGAAATAGCTGCATTGACCAAAACAGCCATGGATGTTTCGAAAGCCTTTTCATCCAGATTGAACTGTGGATTATGAAGGCCATATTGCGTGGTGGAATCGTCGTTATTTGTCCCAATCAACATGAACAACGCCGGATAACGATAAGAATAATAAGCAAAATCCTCGGCCGCCATCCAGATTTCGAGATCTTGTGGCACACTATTCCCCATCGTTTCCGCAATAATTGTTTTGACTTTTTGCGTTAATGCGGGATCGTTATAAAGTGCGGGGTAACCATGCCGTACTTCAACTTCCACCTTTGCACCCAGCGATACGGGAAGCGTTGCCGCTATTTCAGCAACCATTTCCAGCGCCTCCTTGCGCCATACCTCATCCATGGTACGAAATGTTCCGGCTAATTTGACTTCCTCGGGAATAACATTGGCAGCACCATCCCCAATGAAACGACCAAAGGTCAATACAGACGGCACATCGGGGTTGGCTTTCCGGCTGACAACTTGCTGTAAGGTGGTGAGTAACTGCGCGCCGATCATAATGGGATCAACAGCCCGATGTGGCTCCGCAGCGTGGCCACCACGTCCCTTAATGGTGAAATAGAACTCGTCGCTCGAGGCCATAAATCGTCCCGAACGTAAACCGACTTTTCCTACAGAAACACGGGGACTTACATGTAACCCCAGCACAGCTTTAATCGTTCCACCAAAAGATTCCAGCATACCGGATTCCAAAACCTGAATCGCTCCGCCCGGAATCTTTTCCTCAGCAGGCTGAAATAGTAGTATAATTTTACCAGAAAACTCCGTTTTATAATCATTTAATATGGACGCCGCCCCCAAGAGATTAGCCGTATGAAAATCATGGCCACAAGCATGCATGACACCGCTATTCCTCGATTTATAGTCCACATCATTTTGCTCATGTATCGGCAAAGCATCAATATCAGCCCGTAATACCACAATATCATCGCTCGCCGATTTTTGTCCGGTCAGTACAGCCACAACACCTGTCTGAGCGACAAGCTCGAAAGGTAAACCCAGTTCGCGAACTTGTTGCTGAATATAGGCACTTGTCTCGTATTCTTGAAAAGACAATTCAGGATGCTGATGGATATGTCGGCGCATTGCAACGATTTTTGGAAAAACAGTCGCTATCTTGGCATTTAATTCTTTCAATATTGGGTCGATCATCTGGATAAGTTTTAAGAGTATAACAGGTCAACAAGTTAAGCTAAAAATAACGTACATAAAAATAGAGCACCAACACCGTTATAATAATCCACCATAAGGTCGGATTTCGAAAACCACGGTAAGCGGCTTTATCCTGATCCGGTACCTGAAAAGAATCGCCCGTCAACACCAGATTTTTTAATCTTGCTTCGGCGACCGCTGGTGTCAACAAACTGACCACAGCACAAGCAAGCATACAAGTCCAGAATACAATGCCTGTTCTATTAAAAAACGGCATTTCAGGTAAGGTGTATTCCAAAAGTAAAGAAAGGGGAATTGTCAGTAAACCTGCTGTTAAAGCACCCTGCGATGTGGTTCTTTTCCAAAATACCCCCATTAAAAACATTGTTGCGATGCCTGGCGTGAAAAGACCATACAGATTCATCAAATAAAGGAAAACCGGCTTATCCGAATAACTGATCAGTACAACCGCACTCATGGAACCCGCAAACTTCAGTAATTATTTCAAAAAACATGCTGGTATACCACCTCTAGCCTACCGCAATAAGCCTGTTTGATTTTCACAATAATTTGTTTGAATTCTATATCTTTCGAAACAGGCAATGAAGCTACTTTTGTCCACATCATATTTAGCAGGTCAAATAGAAAAAAGTGGCTGGCTGCATGAACGTCCATAGAGACGCGAAATTTAAAAAATTACAGGATGGAAAAAAACACTAAACCACAGCAATCTTTTATCCCGACGATACTAGCATTTGCACTTGTTCCGATTACGGGACTTGCCACCGATATTTATCTTCCGTCGATGCCACAAATGGCCCAGGAGCTTGGCTTGAATGAAAGCAAAATCCAGCTAACACTTTCGCTTTTTCTAATCAGCTATGGTGTTGCTCAGTTCTTTACAGGAGCATTGGTTGACGCTTGGGGAAGATATCGCATCAACCTGATATCACTTTTCCTTTTCATTGTCAGTTTCTGGATTACAGCAAGCACGCAAGATATTTGGGTTATTTACCTGATGCGTATTCTACAGGGCATCTTATCGGCATTCGTGGTCATCTCAAAAAGAGCCTATTTTGTGGATGTCTACGAAGGTGAACAGCGCAAGCACTACCTCAGCATTATGACCATCGTCTGGTCGATCGGTCCGATTGTCGCTCCTTTTATTGGCGGCTACCTTCAGACACAATTTGGTTGGCGTTCTAACTTTATGGTTCTGGCCGTTTACAGTGCTGTACTTTTCATCCTTGAACTGATCTTTTCTGGCGAAACAATCAAACAGAAGAAACCTCTCCATATCAACTACCTGATTGGCGAATTTAAAATGATGCTTAAAAGCAATGATTTTACCTTCGGTATAGTCATGTGCGGTATATCCTACGGTCTTGTCATGTTCTACAACCTCAGCGGTCCCTTTTTTATTGAACACCAGCTGGGCTATAGCGCAATCACAACCGGTTATACCTCGCTAATTATGGGCTTAGCTTGGATGTGTGGTGGTTTTATTGGTAAAGCCCTTATTAAAAGAGCCTTGGTTCCGAAGTTGAGAATCGCCAACTTCATTCAGATCAGCCTGATTGTATGTATGCTCTTGGTTTCACCTTACCTGTCAAATCTCTATACATTGACATTTTTCGCATTTGCTGTACATTGTACAGCAGGATTTATTTTTAACAATTATTTCAGCTACTGTTTAGGGAGGTTTCCATTGTCGGCAGGTATCGCCGGCGGATTGGTTGGCGGAATTACCTACCTGCTGACCTCTTCACTCAGTTACATCACGGTAAGCTTGGTAAACCCTTCTTCGCAGTTTCAGATTGGATTCGGTTATGGCATATTTGCGCTGTTGGGATTGACCACTTTATACGTTATTCATAAGTTGGTCAAAAGCGTATAAGCTATGGGCAGGTTCTTTCAGCGACAGGGCAATATTAACCTGTAGCTGGACAGCTACAAAACTATACTTAAAAGTTGAATTATTTTTAAAATAGTATTAAAAACAACTATATTTGTTGCATCATAATTTAGGTTTATAATTGGTTATTTAAGGTTTTCATTCTCCCCGTTTGAAAACCTTTTTTTTTGACCGAAAAAAAATTCAGTCTGCTGTCCTCGCTGCTGCTGACCAAATCACGAAAACCCTTGCTTATTTTTCTAAATTGCTACTTTCCTTTACACCGAATTTTTCAACATAGATACGTGGACTCTCCTTATAGAATTTCTTAAATGATTTGCTAAAATACTTTGGATCATTGAACCCGACCTGATAAGCCACCTCGCTGATACTCAAACCTGTATCGTTCACCAAAATATAGGCTGCTTTCTTGAGACGGACCATATTAATAAATTCAACCAGATTCAGTCCCGTTTGCTGCTTAATCTTGCGGTACAAAACAGAGCGGCTCACACCGATGGCTTTTGTAAGATCAAGCACGCCAAAATCTTCGCAGCCCAGATTTTCTTCAACAATCTTCAACACCTGATCCAAGAAACGAGTTCTTTCGGGCAGATCTGTTCCCTGCGCTCCAAGAAGATAATGCTGTACAAATTTTTCCTCCAACCTTTTCCGCGTCTGTAAGATGTTAGAAATTTTCTGAATGAGGTGCGGCATACTGAAGGGCTTGGTAATGTAATCATCTGTACCGATTTCAAATGCCTCTGTGATATAAGGATCAGCTGTGCGGGCTGTCAAAAGAATCACCGGAATATGATTTGAACTGCTATCATTTTTAATCTGCTGCAAAAGTGTGATTCCGTCACAGTTGGGCATCGTTACATCCGAAATGATAATATCGGGCTGTTTTGTTTGCACCAATTCCAAGGCCTCAATACCATCGTTGGCTTCCAAAACAATATATTTTTTTCGTAAATTTTCACATAGAAAACAACGTAGCTCCACATTGTCCTCGGCAACAAGTATGATGGGTTTATCTTCCTCCGCCGCAGGACGCTCAATTGCTGTTTTTGTAGTATCCACATAGGGCATACCGGCATCTGCTGGGTCAGCGCATATCATCCCTGGAGTATCCGTTAAGACCGGTAGCTCTTCGATGACGACAGCGCTCTGGGGCAGGCTGATCCGAAATACCGTATTGTAGTCTGTCGTTTCCTGTGCCATATTGCTTTCAACAGTGAGTTTCCCGCCGTGCAACTGGACAATGGAACGGCAAAGTGCCAAACCTATTCCACCGTTGGTAGCCGACAAGCCTTTTGTATTGGCCTGATAAAATTGTTCAAATACAAAAGGAATATCTTTGGGTGGGATTCCACGCCCGGAATCCCAAACGGAAACAAGCAATTTCTCCAACTCACCTTCCACTTCTAGCTCAACCTGTATCTTTATTTTACCCCCCTTATCCGTAAATTTAAACGCATTATAAATCAAATTGACAAGGACTTTTTCAAATTGTTCCGGATCGAAACCTGCAACGTAATTAGGACTTACCTTATTATCCAGAAAAAACTGAATATTATTTTTTTCGGCAATAAAGTGAAAATTCTGGCGAATGTTTTCCAAATACGTAGCAAGATGAACCTTTTGGCAAAACAATTTCATCTTTCCGCCTTCATGTTTTCTGAAATCAAGCAGCTGATTGACCAGATTCATCAACCGATCGGCATTTCTCGTCGCATAACCAAGGTGCTCCTGTGCATACGCTGAAAGCGATCGGTCGCCTTTTAATTGATTTAACGGCCCGATAATTAATGACAATGGCGTACGGAATTCATGGGAGATATTGGTAAAGAAATTCAGTTTTGCTTCATGCAGCTCCTCCTGTTTTTCCGAATCTATTTGCCGAATCAAAAGGTCCTGTTTCAATTTATTCCGGCCGTGGAAAAATCGGATAATCAAAAAACCGGCCGCAGCAAAAAGAAGAAAATAGCCGCTATAGGCCCACCATGTCTTCCAGGGTGCTGGCAGCACTTTAATCTTCAAAACCGTTGCCTTTTCGTTCCATACCCCATCGTTGTTAGCCCCCTTTACCCAAAGCTCGTAGGTACCAGGGTCTAAATTGGTATACGTAGCCACGGGATTGCTCACATAATTCCAGTCTTGATCAAAACCTTTCAGATAATACGCGTATTGATTTTTCTCCGGATGGACATAATTCAACACACTGAATTCGAGACTAAAAACATTTTGATTGTGATCAAGTATCAATTCATCCATCATGGATATATCTTTGGGAATAACAGCATCAATACCTGGGAGAACTGTTTTATTGAATAATTTCAGCTCTGTAAACTGAATGGGGGGAATATAATTATTGACACTTAAACTATCCGGATTAAATAGGGTGAAGCCGGAGAAACTTCCAAAGGCAAGTTTTCCGTCCCGCAACATTGCTGCTGCATTTTGAATATATTCGTTGCCAGGAAGACCATCGGTCTTCGTATAGGTGCGTACATGACCCGATAGGGGGTCGAAACAAGAAATCCCTGTATTTGTACTCAACCACAATTTGTTTTTCAGATCGCTCAAGATCGCAAAAACATTGTTGATCGGCAATCCATTTCGTTCATTGAACCTTTTGAACGCTTTCTTCTCCGGAAGATAGCGATTGAGCCCGCCCATATAGGTACCGATCCAAATCTGTCCTTTTCGATCTTCATGGATACTCACAATATCATTTCCGCTAATTGAAAGAGAATCTTTCTTGTCATTTAGAAAGGAAACAAATTTATTGGTACCGGCTAGTTTTAGATTTAACCCATTGGAAGTACCGATCCATAGATTACCTTTTGAATCCTCTAGCAAAGCGCGCACCATATTGGAGCTCAATTGCTTTCCTGCAACATCAAATGTCTGGAAAGATCCCACTTTCTGGTTTTTACGAAGCACCTGTAGTCCGCCACCGAACGTGCCAATCCAAATATCGCCATTGCGATCCTCTAAGATTGCATAGACATTATTGTTTGCCAGGCCATTACTTACATTGGGATCGAAACGAAAATGTTCATAGCCTTGTTGCCCCTTTCGTCTTAAATTCAATCCACCGTCATAGGTACCTACCCATAAGTTCCCACCCTTATCTAGACAGATGGACTTCACATTGTTATGACTTAGGCCATTCAGGTTATTTTTATCGTGACGTTCACTAAAAAACGAATTCGTACGCCGATTAAAATAATTCAATCCTCCACCCTCAGTTCCGATTACAAGTTCTCCCATTCCATTTTCAACAAAAGCGCTCACCACATTGTAACTTAAGCTATTGCGTTTAGCTTGATGGGTAAAATTCTGAAAATTGGGAATATCCTTGTCATAGATATTGACCCCTCCAAAATAGGTTCCGATCCAAATAGATCCCCTCTTATCCTGAAATATAGGACGAATGGAATTATTGCTTAAGCTATTGGGATTTCCATCGTCTGCCTGAATAAAAAGCAGTTTTCCATTTTGATAAACATATAGGCCATTGAATGTTCCGATCCAAATCTTTCCATCAACTGTTTTTTTTAAGGACCGTACATCTTGACTGGCCAAACCTGTATGATTGCCCGCTTCAGTTAACGAGGATATTTCGCCTGTATGCTCATTGATAATCCGAATCCCATTATATTTCGTGCCTACCCAGAATATACCTGGACTAACCTCCAATACGGCCTGAAACCGTTGATTAACTTTATTATCTACTGATTTCTCTTTGAAGTAAGTCCGTAGAACCTTTAAACTATTTCCATCTTTCGATGCGGCCTGCATGAGTACAATGGCATCATCAGTACAAAACCACAATCGCTTTCTGCGATCCTCATACACGGTTCGAAAATTACGATAGTATTCTTTTCCCTGGCTTCTTTCAACGGTAATCTCATTGAAGACCAATTCCGCTTCGAGATGCCGGCCCTCTTTAATCTTATACAAGCCTATATTTGTCGCAATCCAAATCTTGCCCTTGGAATCCTGAAAAATCTGATGAACGTTGACATCCATTTTTCCACTGCTACTCTCCACAGTAGGTAAGGGTATACGGATGAAATTGTCTGACGCACGATTGTATAAATTCAGTCCTGTCATTGTCCCTATCCAAAGCCGCCTTTTGTTATCTTCCGTAATCGCTTGAATAAAGTTGTGCTCTAAGGAAAGGCTATCTTGTGGATTGCTGCGGTAAATCGTAAACTTTCTGGCGTCGTACTTATTTAAGCCATCACGGGTACCGATCCACATAAAACCCAAATAATCTTGAGCAATAGCGAAAACGCTGCCCTGAGACAAACCTTCATTGACATCCAAGTGTAAAAAACGATAGTTTTTTTCCTGCGCATGCAAAACAGAAATTAACGCTAAAGCACAGCAAAAACAGCGCACAAAAACACGTAGTGGCATCATAAGGTATATAATTGAAATGGATGATAAAAATAATCATTCCATTGAATAAACACGAACAAGAATCACTTTAATCGATCTTTTAATTGTTGCTCATAAAGCGAGCCGATCGATATTATCCGGTTTTGATTTTCCCAATAACCAGCGTTTCTATTTTTCAATCTTCCAGCTACTTTCTCTCCCTTTACGCCTATGGCAAAATTTTGCGCAGAAGTCCAGGGCTGTTGTACTGCAGCACTTTTGACCGTACAATTCCATAAGACTTGTGTCACCCCAGCCCAACCGTGTCCACTCCCCCAATTACCCCGATCCTGCACATTAATTTCACCATCCGTTACGATTTGATCGTATAAGGTTCCAACAGCCCATCGATGATGTGGACCAATATCCGCATGTGTTCGTTCCGCGCTAGAAAGGCTAAAAACGTTCGGACCGAGGGTCCTGGCCCCTGTTACGTAATCATGACGACCTTCCGTCGTATAAAGTTCTTTAAATAAATTAAGCTGACCGTCATTATTGAACGAATACCTCCGCCCGCCTGTAATTTGAGATTTTCCATCCAGACACCGCGACTTCATTACTGTAATCTGTTTGGCAAAAGCACCAAGACTCACCGCCGCATAGCCAAAATAACGCGCGGTGATATTGCGCACCCAACCATTCGTTATTTTATCCATATCAATTGCAATCCAGCCGTGATTTTCGTCCGTATCACTTACAAAATCAGACTCGAACCGTATATTTTCGATCCCAACTTCACTTATACGCCCGTCGAAGGTGTAGGGAATGACGGCCACTTTTGCGTACCTCGGATCAATCGCCATCACCAGGGGATTATCAAAAAATACAGAGTCACCTCGAATGGCTAAAATAGTACGTTCAAAATTTAGCTTGTATTCCCGCGCTGTCCACTGTTTCGTCCCTTCTCTTTTTTCAATCTGGTTCATTCGAAGCGCTTCAATCCAGGCATCGTTCATTTCATACGAGAGGAGGACCTGCTCGCCCACTCTCCATTCCTTCGGACGATCGACCAGAACATAGTTAGCCCCTACAGGTCCATAGCCAGGCTTAACAAACTGTTGTCTAGCCTGATCCACTGTATAATTACCCGTACCGGAAACTTTCAATAAGCTCCGTTGGTGCTGGCCTGCTGCTTTAAGCAGGGTTTGTCCTTCGGCATCCCCCTCACCTCTCAACACCACACCGCTGGCATGAATTTCCAAACTCCCAGGTATAGTGTACAGGCCTTTTTTTAACAAAACAGCACCTCTATAACCGTTTTTATCAGGTGGTTTTGCTGCTACGGCATCGATAGCCTGCTGTATAATTTGCTGATCATCGCCATTTATGCTGGGTTTTACCGTAACCACGACAGGAACATTGGGCAGCTTTTGATCACCTTGATGATAGCCCACATGGCTAAAGTCGGGGATGACGTTTCCCTGTGCATCCGGAAAATAGATCAATTGTCCCGCTGGATTTTTCCGGACCAGATCCGATTGCACTTTTCCGGACTGCAGCTCTTCTTGTCGATGCAGTGCTTCCAAGAAATAATAATCGGCATAACTCAAAGGTTTATCCACTTCGGTATTGGAAGGTTTCGATCCCGTACTGTGTAATAATATAAAACCGCGATTTTTATTTGGTGGCGACATGTAATGGTCTATCAGGTTAGCCAATATGGTCTGTGCTTTTGCACGATAATCTTTTCCTTGGTTGCTATACGTGCTTAATTCCAACAGCCCCGATGCGATGACTGTCGCTGCCGACACATCCCGTGGTTCATTTGGTATATGAGGTGCATCGAAATCCCAATAAGGGATCAAGTCTTTCGGCATATTAGGATGTGTAAACAGCCAATGTGCAACTTTTTCGGCTTGCTGCAAATATTTCGGATCGCCGGTTTCTCTGTAACACATCGTATAGCCATACAATGCCCAGGCTTCACCCCGCGACCAGGTCGATTCGTCACTTAAGCCCTGATGGGTGTTTTTATGCTGCACTGCTCCTGTTTTCGGGTTGTAGTCTATCACATGATAGGTACTGTAATCCGGTCTAAAATGATTTTTTAGCGTTGTGTTGGCGTGGCTCACCGCGATCTGATAATAAGTAGAGTCTCCAGTGAGTTTGGTTGCTTCAAACAGCAATTCTAGATTGAGCATGTTATCAATGATAACCGGAAAGTCCCAGCGGTGGCTATTGTGGTCCCACGAACGTATACAGCCGACTGTTGGATTGAAACGGGTTGCCAGCGTTTTGGCTGCCTGTACAAGCACCTCCCGGTACTGTGGATTTGCGGTTAAGCGATAACCATTTCCAACGCTACAATAGATCTTAAAGCCCATATCATGGGTCTTACCATTAAATTGCTCCGCCTCGATCGACCTTGTTGTTTCTGAAGCGAGATCCTTCCATTGTTGTTTTCCCGACTTTTCGTAGAGAAACCATAGGACGCCAGGAAAAAAACCACTGGTCCAGTCCCCCCTTTTCACAGCAACCAGTTCGTTATCTGTGGAAAGCGTACGTGGCGAAACCAAGGATGAATCCCTTTTTTTCAAGAGCTGCAATTCTTTATAAAGTAGTTGAGCTTGTTGATCTGCAAGGCCCCACGCTTTTTGCAGCTGCCTGGTACTCTGTGCCTCAACGTGTTGAAAAGCGCACAGAATTCCCGTCAAAAATAGTGCTTTGGCAATAGATGGCCTTTTTAAATTTCGAAAGCGCAAAAAGAGGGTATATCTTCGCAAAGACGTCGCATTAACATTCATGTTATCTGTAGGTTTTTAAGGTGAAATGGTTAAGTTATTTTATAAAGAGCCAGGAAAATCAAAGCCATATAATCGGGTTGCGAATGGGTAAATTTCGAACAACCTCTTCTTGTTCAGGTGCATGATCAAGCTTTTTCCAAAGCTGCAGATAGTCTTTATTCTGGTAAGCTTCTGCCGAAAATACGAGTGCCGGATGCGCAATTGGCCACTGATCCCAATACATGACATCTTTCGGATACGGCCATTTTTCTTTATCTGCAATATAAGGGACCATAAAATCAACACCCGTTTTTATTGTCCGCCCATCTGACAATGTATACTGCCAAAGGGAGGTGTTGGTCTTGGACAAAATCTGGCAGATCATGGTCATCGCATCCAGATTAAACAACGCGTATCCATAAGGTTTTGTCCGCTGCAATTCTCTCGGAAAACTGCCATTAGACTCCATTTGATTCGGCAATAACACGTGCGCATAGCGATCTGCACATCTGTTGAGTAATACCGTGTCTTGCACCAAACTCGAAAATGCAGCGACCTGCATCACCCAACAGGTACCATGGTTATTGGCAGCATTCATTTCATCGATTCCATATTGATGCGTTGTAAGCCAGCGTAGATAGATTGCAAACCAGCGATGTATGGCATCCTTAGCAGCCTGTGGAAAATTGGGGTCGTTTTCAAATATCTTTACGCCCTGTGCAACTTCCATCAGATGAATGGTATCAATAATGCCTATTCCTCGCCCTGTAAAACGCCCTTGTATAGCCTGAGCATAAAGAAGATTCGGATTCATCATCGTTTCTGCATCCACGAACCAAGCCTTTAAATGGCGAAGGGCCTGCTGTACGTATTTTTTATCTGGATTCAAACGATAGGCTGAGGCCAGTGCCCCCACGATTCGGCTGAAGCGGATCATCGCTTTACGATGTTCAACGAAATTGGCTGGATTAGTCATTCCATCCCGTTGAATATAGGGCGCAGCGGGATCTTTGGGATCGGGCCACCAATAATCGCCTTCAGAATAAAAATCATGAATACCCCCGGTACTCCGAACTGCCTTATAAGCTGTCACAGTCAATGGTTTCTGCTTCATCGCCCACTTGGACTGCTTTAGGATAACAGGGCGCAGCGTCTGGATGATCTCCTGCTCAAAAATACCTTCCTTCATTTTTGCCCTCAAGAATAAAGGGAAAATTGCGATCCCAAGGAGACAGCCCATGACGCGAACAATTGATGTAAATTTCATTTTTCCTGGATTTTGAATTACATTGGAACAATACGGTACCGTTTACCTTTTATGGTCTCAAATTGAACTTCAAACGTTTTTGGACCAGCTAAAAGGGGCAGTTTGGAAGAATCCGCTACCGTATACGGAAGTTGTTCCGGTTTATATAATAGCGCATTGTCTGTGACAGCTGCCTGATTTGATTCGACACCGACAACTTTAACGGGTAAAGGTGTACGCAAACGACAAACACCACCAATATTGGACACGATCATTGCTTCGGTCAATACGTTATTTTTCCAGGCAATATCTACGGTAAAGTTTCCCCTGGCCTTAATTCCTTTTATCGTCCCAGCAGACCATTCATCAGGTAGGGCCGGTAACAAGTGGACGGCTCCATCATGACTCTGCAGCAACATTTCAGTCATTCCCGCCGTAGCACCAAAATTCCCATCTATTTGAAAAGGTGGATGTGCATCAAATAGATTCGGATAGGCTCCGCCACCGCTCATCTGCGCACGGTCCAATTTGGGATCAATAAAATTTAAGGCATCCTTGAGGATTTTATAGGCATGATTTCCATCCTGAAGCCTCGCCCACCAATTTGTCTTCCAGGCCATCGACCAGCCGGTACTCACATCGCCCCTTAAAAGCAATGAACGCTTGGAAGCCGCAGCCAAAGCCTTGTTTTCTGCAAGGCTGATCTGATTGCCCGGGTATAATCCAAATAGGTGGGAAATATGCCGATGCTGGTCCTTTGGATCATCCCAATCTTTAAACCATTCCTGCAATTGTCCATATTGCCCCACCTGATAGGGATAAAGCTTTTCCTTCGCTTGTTCTAGTGCTGATTTAAATTCAGGATCAACGTTCAGTATAGCACAGGAGTGAATAACAGCTGTGAAAAGCTCCCGAATGATCGCCATGTCCATGGTAGAGGCCATGGTCAATTGATATTCCTTACCTGCTATTTTAATTGTATTTTCAGGTGAAGTGGACGGATTGGTGACGAGATATTTATTTCCGAGATCCGCAATCAGCCATTGCAACATAAATTGGGCTGCCCCTTTCATCAAGGGGTAGGCCTTCTCCTTCAAGAACGTTTTGTCACCCGTAAAACGGTAGTGTTCCCATAGATGTGTGCTCAACCAGGCTCCTGCCATAGGCCATGCCGACCAGCGCGGCATTCCTTTGGGATCCCAATCGTATCCGCCCGGAGGGGAAGTTTTGGCCCATAGATCGGAATTATGATGAACAACCCAGCCCTTATCGATA
Organism: Sphingobacterium sp. UBA6317; assembly: GCF_002440385.1. Lineage (NCBI taxonomy): Bacteria > Pseudomonadati > Bacteroidota > Sphingobacteriia > Sphingobacteriales > Sphingobacteriaceae > Sphingobacterium > Sphingobacterium sp. UBA6317. The sequence goes on from NZ_DJTD01000041.1 coordinate 52,280, forward strand.
TTGTAATTTATCGATGCTGTTTTGGCCCCATTGATAGCCAGCTCATCCATAAAATCAAACAAGGGTTGATGACATTCTGCAAGATTGGTATTTTCCGCGAGCCAATAATTCATTTCTGTATTGATATTGGTCGTGTAATTACTTCCCCAGGGCGGCTGCACATGATCATTCCAGATCCCCTGTAAATTAGCTGGTCTCCCTCCTTGTCTGGAACTGGCAATCAACAAGTACCGTCCAAAATGATAATACAGTGTCAGCAGCCCCAAATCGGCCGGTCCTTTGGAAAACTGTATGATACGTTGATCTGTAGGCAATTTATCATGCGCAGAGGTACCAGCCAGCTCAAAGGTTACTCGATTGAATAGTGCTTGATAATCTTTTTGATGATCGGAGAGTATGGTCTGAAAATTCTTTTTGGAGACAGTATGCATGCGGTTTTTTGCGAGCAGCGTGGCATCTTTACCTTCCTGACTCGGCGACTTATCAAAACCGTTAAAGCTTGTCGCTTCCGTCAAAAATAAAATCACCTCATCGGCGCCTATGATCTTAAGCTTATCCCCCTCTTTTTTTACCACACCACCGATATTCTTTACGCTTACCTGCATCGCAAAAGCCATCCCTTTTCCGCCAATACTGTCGTACACGACTTGTTGGGGTTCATAATCCCTATTGGCGACAAAACTTGGTGCTTTACCCTGCAAGGTCAGCTGATTATTCCCTTGCGCTGAAACACTGTATTTTAGCTTACTGGTTAAGGAAAGGTCGAATGTAATTGATTTTTTCTTGTCGGCCTTCAGTCGAACAACCAATGCTTTATCCGGAAAGCTGACAAAACTTTCTCTTAGGTATTGAACACCTTGATAGGAATAACTGACCAGATTGATCGCTCGCTCCAGATCCAGCTCCCGTTTGTAATCTTTTATCTTTTTTTCGTCCTGGTGAAAATCCAACCATAAATCGCCCATAGGTAAATACCGGGCAGAATAAGGTCCTTGCATTTTCTTCCAAAGAACTGCTGCCTCTTCATATTTTCCAGCAAAGATGGCTTGGCGCACCTGGGGTAAAACCTGCGGGCCGTTTGCATTATTGCCCGCATCGGGTTCACCCGACCATAGGGTATTATCATTAATTTGAAACCTATCTTTACTTAGCCCACCAAAGACCATCGCTCCTGTAGTGCCATTGCCTAGCGGTAGTGCCTCCTCCCAGAGCGCGGCCGGTTGATCATACCAAAGCTTGAGCTGCGGCGAATTGCCTTGTGCACGGCATGGCGCAAGCGACCCCATAAGGCCGAGCAGTAAAAAGAAGTTCAAATGATTCGTTGCTTTTAACATCTTGTGTTATTTTTCTATCGTTAACAAGGTACTTTTTGATCCTTCCATCCGGCCTGATACCACAGCGCTTCCCGAAGGCAGTCGAAGCTTAATCAATGCACGACCATTGTAGGCCTGCACTTTTTTCGACCCCGTAGAAGTGCCTTGGTCGACGATCAACTGACCATCGCCGGTCGAACCAAAATAGATCCAATCCTTTGCATCGAGACAGGGGGTATTGGTATTATCCACAATTTGAGCTTGCACAGTGATCATATCGCCTTCCGTGGCAATTTTTTCCACAAGAAGTTTTGCCGGTTTACCCCACTTTTTTGTCTGATACTGCTGTTCAATTTCATCCACGAGAATTTCCCGGCCGTTTTTCGCGACAGCTTTAATCTGATTGCTTCCTTCGTTCAGTTTCACCATCCAGCGCAAACCTGCCGCTGGAAAATCTTGGCTATTTCTTTTCTTTAGTCCTTGACTTTTGCCATTGACAAAAAGCTCAACCTCCTTGGCATTGGAATACACCTTGATCATTTTCGACTCGTCTTTTTCACCCCAACGGACCGGCCAGCTATGGCCATAAATATGCAACATTGGCTTCTCGGTCCAATACGACTGGAATACGTAGTACGATTCTTTTTTGGTAAAATCCCGTTCAACAACACCCTTCTGATTGACATAAGGCACAGGATTGTCTGGCCGGACCGGAGTTGAAAAATCTTTAAATGGCCAGTAGGCTGTTCCCGTGAGCCAAGGCATGGTTTCCTGTTCCTTTAAGTGCCAATCGATGAGATTACAGATGTAGCTTTCACTCCAATCGCCATCTTTAGAAACGCGTGCTGCTCCACCAATGAGCGACGCATCGCCTGCCCGTTCATCTGTTGTACCATCACCTTTGATTTTAGCTAGAGCACGGTCAGGGTCCTCTGCATGTCGTCTTGCATGACTATCCCCGCCCCACTCCACATGAAGGAAATGCTTTACCTTTTTCATTTCTTCTTCGGAGGCTGCTTTATAGTCGGTATAAACGCCTCTATACCAACCCGCCCAAATGGACGGAGAATAAACATCAACAATATCTTTACAGAAATCACAGCGCCGTATCGCTGTTTTACGGCTCGGATCCAATTGATGGGATAAGGTATTCAGTTCACTCATATAAGCCCTTATCTTCGCCTGATCAAACTCCGTAAAATCACCGGGCCAATCATTTTCGTTGCCGAGGCCCCAAATAATGACCGACGGATGATTATAATGCTGTTCAATCATATTGGTTAACATCCGTTTTCCCTGAAGCTGATAGACCTCACCACCCAATCCACCTCTGCACCATGGAATCTCTTCCCAAACCAAAATACCCAGACTATCGCAGGCCTCAAGCACTTTACGACTCTGCTGATAATGTCCCAAGCGTATAAAGTTTACACCCATCTCTTTCATCAGGGTCATCTCCTGTAAGATCTGATCGTCAGTCATTGCTGCAGCAACTCCGGCATGGTCTTCATGACGATGGGTACCGCGAAGCAAAAGTCTTTTCCCGTTCAGCAGAAAAGGACCTTTTTCTTTAAACGCTACATGTCTAAAGCCAAAGACACTCTCTTCCTTAAATACTTGTCCATTGCTTTTGATTGTCGTAACTAAACGATATAAAGCCGGTTGATCAGGGCTCCAAAGCTGTGGCTTCTTGACCATGAATTGTCCAAATTCAAGATTTAATGCGCCCTTATTAACCTGTGGTTGCTGGGTTTGCACGATTTTTCCAGCGGGGTCGTAGAGCTGCATTTCGACTTCAAAATCAGTCTGAGCCGAAAATGGCATCAGTCGTCCACGGACGTTGGCTACCCCCTGCCTGCCATCAGCCCCTACTGACGCCTCAACAAATACACGTTCCAAGGCTGTCTGCGGAACATATTTCAGGTTTAGATGTCTGTAAATACCGCCATAGACGTTAAAATCAGACAGATTGGAGGGAATCATTTCTAAATCACGCGAATTATCCACACGAATTGAAAGCGGTATTTTACCCTTAAACTGTTTTTTAAAAGCAGCTGTTTTTTTAAATTTTTCAACCGCATCCGTGATGTCCACAGTCCATTCGTCGTATCCGCCAACGTGCTCCCCAACTTTAACGGTATGGATATAAACAGCTGTCTTTTGTCCGGCTCCTTCAAAATGAAGGAGGGTGTGACCATTTAAATAGGGGTTGTCGATCTCCAGCGATTTTCTATACCAACTGGGTCCCTGATAATAATTGATAGCTGGATCAACAGCGTCCAGCGCATTATAACAATGCGGTAGATCTACCTGCTGCCACAATGGAACAGATTCGGGATTACCGGCTCCCACCGGCCTTACAGCTTCCCAGATTCCACCCAGATCGCTCTTTAAGAAATCCCAGCCATGATCAATCCGCTTAACTTCCTGAGCGTGGAGCTGAGCAACTCCAAAAGCCAACAACAATGCCACTATGTTATTCAATCTACTTTTCATTATGCTATTTTAGTATCTGCTTTCCATCTTATCTGCCTTACTCGTCCAAAGCTCCAGTTTTCATGTTCTTTGCTCCGGGCCCTTTTTCGCGCTTAAATTTGCCAGCCACTTCGATCTTAATCACCGTAGCAACAGAATCAATGGCCTGCTCAGGCACGGCAATCTGAATACCATTGGCATTCGATTTCACCTTTAACACTTGGTTATTGGCTAAAAGGCTAGCTTTTACAACTTTATTTTCAATCGGAAGTTCGACTAGGCCATTTTTTGGCCAGTCAAATACAGAGACATACAAATAAGTCCGCTTTCCATCTTCCTTTAGGGTACACCGCCCCCATTCAAATGGCTGTAAAGGACTACTCTTGGTTGCGTAGATCGCTTCACTATTGACTTTCATCCATTTGCCAATTACAGCTAAACGTTCTATACTCTCCTGGGGGAAGGATCCATCGGGTTTTGGGCCAACGTTCAACAGGTAGTTTCCACCTTTGGGAGCAATATCAACGAGATTGCGGATCAAGGTTTCGGCAGACTTCCATTTATGATCCGATGTGCGGTAGCCCCAAGTACCGTTCATGGTCATACAGGTTTCCCAATGTTTGCCTTCGAGTTCACTCCAATCTGGAATTTTTTGCTCCGGCGTTTTGGTATCGCCGGGGAAATTAGGCCGTTTCAATCGATCATTTGTGATAATATTGGGTTGTAATGCCAATTGCTCCTGAAGCATATTTGCGGCTTCGTCGGTCATATTGGTTGGCGTATCCCACCATAGCACAGCAATATCGCCATAGTTACTCAACAATTCTTTGACCTGAGGTACAGATACATTTTTAATATAGTCACTAAAACTCGCTGTTTCTTGTTTGGGATCCCAATGGCCATGATGTGCTAGCGTGTAGTCATCGATACGGGTTGAATCTGGATTAGGCCAGCCTTCTCGCATTAACTTACGAGCAGCCGATCCACCAGGATTATTCCAATCCTGCGCCTGTGAGTAATAAAAGCCAAGCTTCAGTCCATATTTTCGGCAGGCATCGGCCAAAGGTTTCAAGACGTCTTTGCCATAGGGCGTAGCGTCCACCATATTCCACTTACTCGCTTTTGTTTCAAAGAGTGCAAAACCATCGTGGTGTTTGGCCGTGATAATCAAATATTTCATGCCCGCATCTTTCGCCATGCGTACCCATTCGTCTGGATTATAGGCGATGGGATTAAATTGTTTCGCCATAGCCTGATATTCATCAACTGGAATTTTTGATCGGTTCATAATCCATTCTGCTCCACCACGTGCCTGTTCGTGTCCCTTATAAACACCGCCGAACTGTGCATATACGCCCCAATGGATAAACATACCAAACCGGGCTTCCTCCCACCATTTCATGCGTACACTATCTGGTAAGCGATTTACTTGCGCATACAATAATCCCGTGCTCATTCCCACGATGAGGATAAGTGCCAGCAACATTTTATATATAGCTTTCATACCTAAATTTTCACAGTTCTTCATTTAGAAACCTGGTGTTTGTTTAAAATTGTCATTACCTAAACTTTTGGCCATATCTACCTCAGATTGAGGGACTGGCCATAAGGTATCTCTTGCCATAAATAACCGTGAAGCGCCATCTGGATCCTTGGTTTTATCCATCACCTCTTTGATTATCCCCCAGCGTTTCAAGTCAAAATAACGTTGACCTTCCAAAGCCAGTTCAATCCGCCGTTCATGACGGATAATATCCCGGAATTCATTTTTTGTCAAGGAACCGCTAAACTGTACGAGCGGCATTTTCACATCAGCCCTAGATCGTACTTTATTCAATGCATCGACAGCTGACTGATCAGGCCCTGCACTTTCATTCTTCGCTTCTGCATACATCAATAAAATATCGGCATAGCGTAAGAATACCCAATCCTGATCGCTTTGTGTCGCGTAGCTTGTTGGCCATTTCGATTCGTTGATATACTTTCGCGGTAAAAAACCACCCAAAACGCCTTCAGCAACGGGATCAAAAGCAGAAGATGCTGTAGTTCCGCGCCATACACCGCGGTACATGATTGTCGACTTCAAACGGGGATCTCTATTTTCGTAGGGGTTTTTAGCATCGTAAACTGTCGATTCTTTAATATCTTTTCCATCGATGGCATAATAAGAATCCACCAGATAACCCAGCGGTTGTATGGTCTTCAGATAAGAATACATCATATCTGCCGGGCTATACATATTGGGTGGTAAAAATCGAGCGGAGAACATGATTTCGGGATTATTATTTTGTCCCGGCTTTCGGAACAGATCGCGGTATCCACCCTGATAGATCGAAAACTTGTTTTCATCCATAACAATCTTCGCTGTTGCAGCTGCCTCAGCCCATTTTTTCACCGTCAACAACACCTTTGTTTTGTACCCCAGTGCAGATCCCCGCACAGCATGTCCCTTATACCCTGTATTTGGCAGTTTTTCACTCGCATAATTTAAATCTGCCAAAATCGTTTCGATAATGTTGGTTTTAGGTGTTCTACCCAGCCGGATACTCGCATCATCCATACCCAGAGGTTCTAAAGTCAATGGCACATCACCGTACAGATTGGTCAACAAAAAGTAGTAATGGGCGCGGATAAAACGAGCCTCTGCTTTATATCGGTCACGGTCCTGCTGGCTCATGCTTGCAATACGGTCAATATTGGCAATCAATTTATTACATGCAGCAATGGCCTGATACGAAATCTCATACCCCTCAGATTGCATTCCGCCGGTTGTCGAGGAGATTCCGGACCGCGAAATAATATTGAAATTATTGGAGGTACTGGATACAAAGGCATCGTCTGAAAGCCCATCCCAAAACATACTTGCTCCACCCCAACCACCACGTGCATTGGATGAAGACGTCGAATTGTATCCTCGGCACAGAAATTCATAACAGCCCGATAGTGCCAAATCAGCATCAGTCTGCGTTTTCCAGAAGGTTGATTCCGAAATTTTATCTGTTGGATTTTTATTTAAGAAATCTTTTGTACAGCTACCCAGTGAAGCTAGCGCTGCTAAGCTTAGGTATAGATATGTTTTTTTTACGCTCTTTTTCATCTGTATTTTTTTTTAGTTACCCCCTAGATTAGAATGTGATGCTCGCTCCAAATGCGAATACTTTATTCTGTGGATGAGTCACATAACGCCCTGATGTTGCTCCACCGCTCGATGAAACGCCACGTTCGGGATCTAAACCAGGGAACTTGGAGAATGTGAGCAGGTTATCCGCCGCAAAATAAATGCGAAGGCCAGAAATACCACCTTTGGATAAGGTGCTCTGTGGAATAGCATAACCTACCTGAATATTTTTTAGACGCAAGAAGGATCCATCTTTTAAAAAGAAAGTCGATGCAGTCCGTACGTTATTTGCCGCAGGCGTATTTTCAGCACCCACTATTGGAAGCGATGCATTCGGATTCTCTGGAGTCCAAGCGTTCATCCAGTCGCGAGTGAACGTTCCGCCTTGCCTAAAGGGCACGATTCCCCACTCACTCACAAATATTTTTTGTCCCTGGGAACCAAAGAAAAAGGCTGTAAAATCAAAATTCTTCCAAACAGCCGTCGCATTAAGGGAGTAATCGAAATCTGGATACGCTCCAGGCACGACAATTCGATCATTATTGTCCACAACTTTATCGCCATTAACGTCAGCAAATTTCAGATAGCCCGGTTGTGCCGGAATCTGTTGCACTGGAGAAGCTGCCACCTCTTCCTTTGAACGGAATATGCCCGTGTTCTCCAAAAGGTAAAAACTACCATAAGGTAAACCTTCCCGGATAATGGTATTGCCCGAGATACGTTCGGCCCCATATTTCATCACCTTGTTGCGATTGGCCTGAATATTTCCATTGAGGGTCAAGGATACCGCTCCAATTTTATCACGGTATTGCAGACCTAGTTCTATACCTCTGTTACGCAATTCACCATAATTTACGGTCGGTGCAGTCAATCCAATATAAGAAGGGAAAGCTGTAGATGCAGATAAAATATCGGATGTTACTTTGTTATACCAATCGAAAGAAGCGGTCAATTTGTTGTTCCATAAACCGATATCTACACCGAAATCCAAAACTTTGGTACTTTCCCATTTGATCCGGTCATTGGCCATGGCTACCTGACGAGCTCCCTGTTGGAGCGTTTCATCAAAAGGATAAGCAAAAGAGGAATTGTAAACAATTTGATATGGGTAGTTACCAATATTTTGATTACCCAATGTTCCAATGGAGGCTCTTAACTTTAGTTCATTAACAACTTCTTTCAATTTCGGACCAAAAAAGTTCTCATCCGAGACTTTCCAACCACCAGATAATGAAGGGAAAAACGCCCATTTTCTATTTTCAGGAAAACGTGAAGAGGCGTCATAACGTGCATTCCCTTCGAGTAGATACTTGCCTTTGTAGTCATAGTTTAACCGACCATAATAAGACCTCAATGACCACTCATTGGTGACACCGTTATTTGATTGTTGTCCAGCTCCGCCACCATCGAGCTCAAGCAGGTCATTGTTGGGAAATTGCAACCTACTTCCGAACAATTTTTGTGTTTTATTATATTCTGCCTGGGTTCCTGCCAGTACTTTCAAGTTATGATTTCCAAAAGACTTATCGTAAGTCAATTGCGTATACCCTACTGGATACACATTGTTGTCGTCCGTTACTTCTAAGCCCTGACCACCTACATCAAGTTGTCTGGCAGGTAGGTCATCCGGTTTGGCAAACCACATGTATTGATTAATCACAGGTTTGTTGGTATAGTTTTTTGTAAAGCCATACGTCAATCCGCCGCTAGTCTTCCAATCCAGTCCATCCAATATTTTCACATTTAAAAAAATATTGCCTTGCATAAAATAATTGTTCAGTCTTGTAAATGCATTTTCAGCAACTGCAACAGGGTTTTTATTTGGGGATTGAAAAGGATATGCCCTAGACGAATAACGACCACTACCATCTGGTAATACAGGTCCATAAAGTGGTGATTGACTAATGGTAGACAAAAACTGATCTTCACTACCGTTTCTAGGATATTTCCGATCCCCATAATTCAAGGTGATACTTGAACCAAAACTTATCCGATCATTTATTTTAGAACCTAGGTTAAGCTGTAGATTATACTTTTTAAAAGAAGTCCCGATCATAATATCAGGCTGATTGACGTAGCCCAATATAACGTTGTAATTTGTTCCTCCGGCACCACCGCTTAAGCTTAAATTGTGCGTCTGTACCGGGACAGTTCTAAAGACAGCATCTAACCAGTTAAAATCGGGATGTAATCTTTTATCTGTTGCATTTTTGTAGGCATCAATCATCTCCTGGCTAAAGGAAGCATTTGGATTTGTGACACCCGAGTTTTTATTTGCCTGATTATACAAGGTCATGTAATCAACGGAATTATATACGAGGTCTGGAAGAGCTGAGGCCTTGGTAATTCCGACGTTATAATCGTAGCTCAGTTGTGTTTTTCCAGCTTTACCCTGTTTTGTCGTCACAAGAATGACTCCATTTGCTGCTCTTGCCCCATAGATAGCAGCTGAAGCGGCATCTTTCAATACGGTGATATTCTCGATTGCTTGGGGATTCAAATTTTCCAAACTACCGGGGATACCATCTACGATAACCAGTGGAGCAGAAGAGGCGCCGTAGGAACCCAATCCCCGTACCTGGAGATTCACATTTTCATTCCCCGCTTCTCCCGATCCTTGGGTAACACGAAGTCCGGGCATGCGACCTTGAAGTAACTGCGTTGGATTTGTAGCGATACGTTTGTTAAGCACCTTTCCATCGACAGCAGCAACAGCACCCGTTAGATTACTTTTTTTCTGGGTACCATAGCCTACTACAACCACTTCGTCAATCAGGCTACTGGACTCCTGCAGTACAAGATTAATGTGATCTTTCTTATCGACCTGGACTTCGGTTTTCTCTTTGCCTACCAGCGAAAATATCAGGACATCAATATCTCGCGCATGAATCTGATAATTGCCGGCCCCATCGGTTACAGTGCCGTTTTTCACCCCCTTTATTTGTACGGTAACCCCCGCAAGAGGCTCGCCTGTTGAGGAGCTTACTTTTCCGGATATCTTTATTTGCGACTGGGCAAGCACCGCCGGTGCAGACATGCTCATCAACGAAAATAAAAGCAACCCCTTACCTACCGTTTTGGTCATCGGTGTTATCATAGTTGTTTTGGTTTATTTGGTTATTTAACGAAGTAAATGAACTCAAATATCAAAAATCGTTTACAGCAAAAGGAGTATTTTTTGTTCAAATTAGTGGAATAAATGGCTTCATTCCTGATTTTCAACACAATTAAATGGTTTTTTTAAAAAAAGAAAAATAAACCCCTTGGCAGCTGCTAATTTTTCTTCCAACAATCGATCGGTTGATCTTCAAAATAAGCTAGCGATCTGCCAGAGCATCCTACAACGCTAGAGATTATCAATTTTGCAATAAAATCGATATATTGCCCACAAATCAATTTAAAGTGAGGGAGTCGATGACAACAAAAAAATATAGGAACGTCTATATCTTTTGGTTTTGCAGCATGTTATTTTTTTTACTGCCCGAGGGTTACTGTCAAACAATCATACCCACAGGTACGCCTTTTGTCAAACAATACAAAAAAGACCAATACAAGGCTGGAAATCAAAACTGGTCTTTGGCAGTCGACAAAGATGGCCGTATTTATAGTGCCAATACCGAAGGCCTATTGCAGTTCGACGGACAATATTGGCGCATCTTTCCGCTTCCTAATCATTCCACGGTAAGAAGTGTCGCAATCGGTAAAGATGGCAAGATTTACACCGGTGGAAGAGGTGAATTTGGCTATTGGACTTCCAAACCCTTTGGAAACTTGACTTATCAAAGTCTCTCTAAGCTGGTACAGGACAAAACCTACTTTCCAAACGAAGAAATCTGGAAAATCATTGTTGAAGACCAACGGGTATTTTTTCATACATTTTCGAAATCCTATATCTGGGAAAACAATCGTATACGGCAATTAACGGCTAAAGGTGAGCCTTTTTTATTTCCGCATCAGCTCAACAATAAATTATTTTTTGAACAGCTACCAAGTGGTCTGCATGAATTTAAACAGGATAAATTAATTCCTGTAAAAGGAAAAGATGTCTTGAAAGACAAAAATGTACTTGCCATCTTACCTTACGACGCAACGACTTCGCTTATTGCGACCTCGCGAAACGGCCTCTACCTGATGAAAGCCGATGGAACAATCCTACCCTGGGCTGCTCCGGCAAATCAGCTCTTAAGCCAGTCACAAATAAACAATGGCTTATACCTCTACGATGGACAATATGCTTTTGGCACCATCCAAAACGGTGTTATTATCATCAATAAAAATGGGCAGGTCATTCAACATATCAATAAAAACAATGGTCTCCAAAACAATACTGTACTCAGCATTGTCAAGGACAATCAGAAGAATATCTGGGTGGGACTTGATAATGGCATTGACCGCATTGAAATCAATTCCCCATTATCATTCTACACTGATTTTGTCGGAAAAATAGGTACCGTCTATACATCGATCATCTATCAGGGAAAAATCTATCTTGGAACTAATAAGGGCTTATTTTCAAGTGAATGGAAGGGATTGACCAATTACAATTCATTAAATTTCTCTCAGATTCCAAATTCAAATGGTCAGGTTTGGACATTAGCACAATTTGGTGATGAGTTGATCTGTGGACATAATGACGGAACCTTCAAATTAGATAACGGGAAGCTTGAAAAGATCTCGCAGATTACCGGAGGATGGGTTTTCAAACCTATTTTTGGAACAAAAAATATTCTTCAGGGGAACTATACAGGCTTATCGAAATTCACATTCGATGGTATACACCTAGCGTTCGTTCAGCAGTTCACAGGCGTTAAAGAACCGGTTCGATTCTTGGCGCAAAAAGATAACCATGCCTTTTGGATTGGCGATTGGGGACAGATACAACTACTCGGACTTGATGCGAATTTCCAGCAGGCAAAGATTTTATTTTCCTCCAAACAGGATAGTATCGCTTCAAAGAGGCAATTTACGGGGATTTACACGTTAGAAAATAATCTTGTATTTGCTACAGACAGCGGATTTCTCCAATTCGACAATATTGTAAAAAAATTCAGCTATGCCAATGAATTAAACACAGCGTTAGGCAGCTATAAAAATTCAAATAAGGTCATACCGATCAATACAAACAGCTACTGGTTTATTCAGAAGACTAAAATTGCTAAAGTAGATTTTGACAGTAAGGGCGAACTACATATTGACTCCAATCTGCTCAGTCCCTTACAGGATCGAATGATGAATAACTATGAAAACATTCTCCCGATTGAAAACCAATACTATCTCATTGGTTTAGATGATGGATTTGCGATCTACCGTCATGCCGATAAATCACAAAAATACAGGTTGCCACTTCCGCAAATAGCACAACTTGTCAACTTGACAACAGGCCAGGCTATTATCCCAGATTCAGCGTTTAAACTATCATCATCGGACAATAATCTTAGAATTAGCTTTTCAAGTCCATATTATTCGACTTCGCCACTTCAATACCAATATTATCTCGAAGGTTACTCAGACAATTGGTCCGAATGGAGTGAAACTGCCTATCAAGATTTCACAAATCTACCTTATGGAGAGTTTCAAATTAAAATCAGGGCGAAGGACAATATGGGGTCAGTTTCGGAAGTCCAGACATTTTCATTTACCATTCGGCATCCATGGTTTCTTTCTTGGTGGGCGAAGTTATTTTATACACTCGTCCTGATAACGCTCATCTATTTAGCTTACAGGTTTAATCTTCAACGGGAGCGCAAGCGTCAGTTTCAAATACGGCGAAAATGGCTAGAAGAGAAAAAGATTGCCTTGGAACGCGAAACAGAGCAAAAAGAAAAGGACTGGATTAAACTTAAAAACCAGCAATTAGAAGATCAGCTTCAATTAAAAAATAAAGAACTTGCCAATGCGGCACTCAATATCGTTTACAAAAATGAGATGTTGAACAATTTACACGCCGAGCTCAAACAGCTTAAAGATGCTGATGGCAACAAGCTGAGTTCGGATGAATTGAAAAAGATAAACAAGCTTATCGATGATGCCCATAACGACGATCGTGACTGGCATATTTTTGAAAGAAGCTTTAACGAATCACATGAGAATTTTTTCAAGAAATTGAAACAAGAGTTTCCTGATCTCGTCCCCAATGATCTGAAACTATGTGCCTATTTAAGGCTCAATATGTCGAGTAAGGAAATTGCCTCATTACTCAACATTAGTACACGCGGTGTCGAGATTAGACGCTATCGACTACGCAAAAAGTTAGGCATTCCAACAGACAAAAACCTTTCTGAATTCCTGATGGAACGTTAAATTTTCATCACAGACACTACATCATTACCACACACGAGCTTTAGTGTATAAAACACACTAAAGCTCGTGTTATTTCAGCAAAAACAACAACACAAAATACTGATTATCAAAAATATAAAATACAACAAAAGGTAGCCTGAGCAAGCCGAAATTTCATGTAGTAGTGATGTGAATATGTTAAATTTTGGCAAAGTTGTACTACATCAACATATTTGCTTCAGGGAAATAACCAACGTATTTTAAACAAACACCAAAAATTAACGATATGAGGAATCTATCCGCATTATTTTTGACATCCATGGTCGTATCGGTAGCCTATGGACAAACTTCGGTACAAGGAGTGGTCAAAGATGGCACAAGCATGATATCCATGCCTGGCGTCACCATTAGTATCAAAGGGAAAGCAGTATCTACAAAAACCGACGCAACGGGGAAATTTCAAATCAATGCCTCTCCTACCGACTCACTGGTCTTTAACTTTCTGGGTTATCGCACACAAACGGTATACATTGGTAATCAAACGCAACTCAATGTATTCTTAGAAAATCAAAATCAAGCATTGGAAGAGGTTGTTGTTATCGGTTATGGTACACAAAAGAAAGCAGATCTGACCGGATCGATCAGCTCCTTGAAATCATCTGATATCACGAAGCAACCTGCCATGTCGGCCATGCAATCCATCCAAGGTAAAGCTGCAGGTATCAATATTATTGCAAATGAAGCTCCGGGGTCATCACCCAATGTCATTATCAGGGGCTTAGGAACTGCATTATCAGGACGGAATCCACTCTATATTGTCGACGGAATTGCACAAACAGATATTAATAATATCAACCCATCCGATATTGAATCTATGGATGTTTTAAAAGATGCATCCTCTGCATCTATTTACGGTCTTCGGGCGGCTAATGGCGTTATTATCGTGACGACGAAGAAAGGTAAAGCCGGAACAACAAACATCAATTATGAAAGCTTTGCGGGTATAAAAAACGTATTGAACCGCGTGAAAATGGCCAACGCTGATCAGTTTAGAATATTTGCAAATGAATACCTCACCTCGACCAATGGGTCTTACCGTTTAGCTGAGAATCAAAAATATAATACAGATTGGTATGACGAATTATTACGTACAGGTTCTGTATTTAATAATGCTGTTAATATTTCTGGTGGAACTGAGAAAGTTGATTACTTCGTATCAGCAAACAATTATACCGAAAATGGTATTCTTGAAGGCTCAAAATTTGTAAGAAATACCATACGCAATAACAACGTATATAAATTTTTAAACAACCGCCTAAAGTTCAGCCAAAATTTAAATCTTACATTAACAAATTCAACACCTAAGCCTTATAGTGCTTTCACCACGGCTTACCGTCAGTCGCCACTTGCGCCCGTTATGTTTGATAATGGCCGTTACGGTTTAGGTCGTGTAAATACAACAACAGGTGTCGCTGGCATTGAGGCCGCACCAGGCCAAGCCATCGGAAATCTAAATTCTATTGGAAATCCAGTGTATGAGGTTTTACGCCAAAATGAAAGAACAAATACGCTACGCTTACAAGGAAGTTTTGAGGGAGAATTTAAGATTACAGATTATCTGAAAATCAATTCGCGTATTGGCGGGAATAAATTTTATTCGAAACAACGGATTTTTAATAATGTAAAAGATCAATGGTTAAATGCTAATACTTTATTGAATGAATCTGATTTCATCAAATTAAAGGAAAACAATCCAAAAGCGCTTGATTATGTAGACAACAGCTTGAAATATGAAAATCTAGAACAATTCCGCTGGTCTATCGAGAATTTCTTAACTTTTAACAAGAATTTTGACAAGCATCATATTGAGGCGGTTGTGGGGATGTCGCGTGAGAAATACGACATAAACAGCATGAGTAGCCAAACGGGTTATAATGTACCTGAACAAGAGCAATACTGGAATATCAATCTTGCAAAAGGAACAACCAATTATGGTATTGTTGCGCTACAAACCTCTTATACTCCGAGGGCCTTAGCTTCGTATTTTGGACGTTTGCAGTACAATTACGATAGCAAATATTATTTAACGGCAACATTGCGTAGAGATGGATCAAGTGTTTTCCGTAATACAGGAAAATACTGGGGTACATTCCCATCGGTGGGATTAGGTTGGACGGTAACCAACGAAAGCTTTATGAAAGATGCCAGCTGGATTAATTTATTGAAAGTGCGCGGAAACTGGGGTAAATTAGGTAACCAAGATATCCCGCTAAATGTTTCCACAATTTTAACAAGTCCAGAAAGTTCAAATTACAACTACGTTTTTGGTCCTGAACAGAATATGGTTTATGGAAGCGCATATGGCACTCCAGCCGTAAATCTAACCTGGGAAGTAACCAGAGAAACGGGCGCTGGCGTAGACTTTGCGTTTCTAAACAATCAGCTTTCAGGATCCATTGACTACTATCATAAGCTGAATACCAATACTATTCTTGATGTCACACCGACTTACACCTCTCCATCCGAAAAAAACTTCTATGCGCATGGTGCTAAAGTATTAAACCAAGGTGTGGAAGTGGCCTTAAATTGGAACAAAAGTATAAGTCCGGAGTTCAGTTATACATTCGGTGTTAATTATTCATACAATAAAAATAAAGTAACGGAAGTGGTCCCGGCTTATGACCGTGCTACTGGAGGCAGTTTAAATAATGGGGAGATTACCAAACAGCTTCGCGTTGGACAACCGATCTATGGCTGGTGGATGTTTGAGGCAAATGGTGTCTTTCAAGATGCGGAAGATGTAAAAAATTACCCATCGTTTGGCGCTGCAAAACCTGGCTATCTGAAGTACAAGGATCAAAATGAAGATGGTGTCATCGATTCCCGCGACAAGGTTTTCTTTGGATCATTTTTACCGACTTCAACATATGGTATCAATGTTGGTGTTAATTATAAAGCTATTGATTTTAATGTTTCCGGATATGGTGTCGCAGGCAATAAGGTTTACAATGGTTTAAATAGCGTTCGTTCCAATGCAGGTGAGAACATCGCGTTATCAACTTTTGAAAATCGCTGGACTGGCGCAGGTTCAACCAATGAACATCCCGGTGCAGAAAGAGCATATTGGGCTTCGAGTTATTTCCTCGAATCGGGCGCTTATTTCCGTATCAATAATATCACTGTAGGATACACTTTCAATAACTTATATAGCTCGAGATCTAAATTAAGATTATATGTTACTGCTCAGAATCCATTTATATTTACGAATTATAGTGGTTTCTCTCCTGAACTTGCCGGCGACGGTAGTCCAAATTTAACTTCTGGTATTGAGCTTTCAGCTTATCCAACGACACGTAATTTCTTATTTGGACTTAACATGCAATTTTAATCACCTTAGTTTTGAAGACAATGAAAATTAACAAACTTTATATAGCAATTCTTCTTAGTGGAGGCATTGCATTGCAAGGCTGTAAAGACAACAACTTCTTAGATGTACCTTCTAAAGAATATGTTGAAGCCGAAGACAGTGAAGAAATCTACACACCCGAGCAATTTGTCAATGGTGTATATGGAATGTTTACTGATTGGGATTATTCTTTCTCTTACATCGGTATCACGGACATGCTTTCCGATAATGCGGATAAAGGTAGTTCAGCGACAGATGCCGGTGGTGACAAGTTAAGTTTAGACGAGTTGACTTACACTTCAACAACGGGTTCCTTTCTTTCCATGTGGACACGTTGGTATAAATCCATAGGGCGGGCTACACAAGCTATTGCATACACAGAAAAATTTGGACTGACAGACGAAGCTTATAAAAACAGATTGATTGCCGAAGCTCGTTTTCTGCGTGCATTGAACTATTTCTATCTTGTCCGCGGATGGGGCGATGTTCCTATCCAAGAACGTGATTTAATAAAAAGAGAACCCGCAGTTGAAGTTTACGCCTATATTGAAGCGGATTTACAATTTGCTATCAACAATCTTCCACTCAAATCTGCTTATGCTGCAAAAGATTTAGGTAGAGCGACCAAAGGTGCCGCACAAGGGTTATTGTCGAAAGTCTATTTGTATCAAAGCAAATGGCAACAAGCTGCCGACATGGCGAAAACTGTCATCACATCTGGAGGATATAGTCTCGAACCGGATTACGCAACAATTTGGCGTTTGGCTGGGGAAAATGGTCCCGAATCATTATTTGAATTTCAAGCAAGGGGCACCTCTATCGCACATGGTATCCAACAATATAGTCAAGTACAGGCACCTCGTGGAGGAGCGGTCAACTTAGGCTGGGGTTTTAATATCCCAAGCCAAAACTTATTGGATGCCTTCAATGCCGAAAAAGACAATATCCGCCGGGATGCCACAATTATTTTCAGGGGTGAAACCCTTTACGATGGCCGTCTGATTGACAATGGTGTAGAAAACCCAATGTATAATGAAAAAGCGTATTCCTCAGCAAATGGAGGTGCCGCTGACGGTGATAAAAACGTACGTTACCTCCGTCTGGGTGAAATTTATCTTATCCTGGCCGAAGCCGCAAATGAGGTTGGCAATAGCAGTGAAGCGCTGAATGCATTGAATACCGTGCGCACACGTGTAAAATTAGCCAACGTAACGACAACCGACCAAGCGCAGCTCCGTCAATTGATCTGGAAAGAAAGACGTCTTGAATTGGCATTTGAACACGACCGTTGGTTTGATTTGGTGCGTACAAAACAGGCAAAAACAGCCATGGCTGCCAATGGAAAAACTTTCCAGGATAAAATGTTGCTTTTTCCAATTCCAGAGAATCAACGTATCCAAACACCAGAAATGCCTCAAAATACCGGTTGGTAATCATTTACACAAAATAACGCAGTTCAAACGACCATAGGTCGTTTGAACATTTTTTCAAGAATTAAACAACATATCCATGAGAAAACGAATAGCATATCCAGCACTTAGCGGTATAGCTTTGGCGCTTATTCTCAGCAGTTCGTGCCAAAACACTGCTAATAGCAGTCCAGACAGTCCCTCAAAAATTGATTCAACCAGCGGAAGCAAGATCAATGAAGATTCGCTATTGACCACTATTCAGCAACATACATTTCAATATTTTTGGGAGGGTGCCGAACCTACTTCTGGTCTCGCTAGAGAACGCATCCATATGGATGGTGTATACACCCAAAATGATCGTAATGTCGTGACCATAGGTGGTAGTGGCTTCGGACTCATGGGTATGATTGTCGCGATGGAACGTGGTTTTATCAGCCAGGAACAAGGCATTCAAAAGTTGAATCACATCATGGATTATCTAGGCAAAATCGAACGGTTTAAAGGAGCTTGGGCACACTGGTACGATGGAGAACTGGGTACAGCGAAACCGTTCAGTGAAAAAGATAACGGTGGCGACATTGTCGAAACGGCTTTCTTAGCGCAGGGATTAATTGCTATCCGGGAGTATCTAAAAGATAAAGGTGATTCCGCCAAACTGATCGCTCAAAAAGCAGACAAGCTATGGAAAGAAATCAATTGGAATCACTATACAAACGGACAAAATGTTATTTATTGGCATTGGAGCCCTAAATTTAACTTCCAGCAAAATCATCCCGTCAGAGGATATGACGAGTGTCTTATTACCTATATTTTGGCAGCCTCATCCCCTACTTATCCGATTGCACCCCAGGTGTATCACGAGGGATGGGCAAGATCTGGTGCAATTAAAAGCTCCGCTAAAAAATATGACATTCCACTCGTGCTAAAGCACAATGCCAAAGAAGGTGAAGTGGGCCCGCTCTTCTGGGAACATTACTCCTATCTAGGATTGAGCCCCAAAGGATTAAAAGACCAATACGCAGATTATTGGGAAGCGACAAGCAATCATGTTAAGATCAATTTGGCATACGCCGATCTGAACCCAAAAGGGTACAAAGGCTATGGTTCAACGAAAGGTTGGGGCTGGACGGCCAGCTATTCCATCAACGGTTACGATGCACATCATCCAGACAACGATCCTGGTGTGATCTCCCCTACAGCGGCTTTATCGTCTATGCCCTACGCCCCACATGAAAGCATACAGTTTGCACAATACTTAAACAATCAGCTCGGCAATAAAATCTGGGGTAAATATGGCTACTATGATGCCTACAGTGAAACGGCAAATTGGTATCCACAACGTTATTTAGCCATCGATCAGGGGCCTATTATTGTCATGATCGAAAACTACAGAACCGGAAAAATCTGGGACCTATTTATGCAGGCTCCAGAAATTCAACAAGGACTAAAGAAACTCGGTTTTACCAGTCCTTATTTAAAGTAGTGGCCTATGGAATCATTTTCAATCCGTCACACGTTGAAAATGGTTCCTTCCACGAAAATAACAGGACATCTGATCAAGAAAACTCAGGGATCATCTTGAGCACTTGACATAAACTTACCCTATTGCGCGGAAAGCAAAATCCACGCGCACAAAAAAAATAATACGATGAAAAAAGTAGTAGGTACTTTCCTTCTTGCATTGCTCGCCTGGCATACAAGTCCAGCGCAATCCAATCCGAAAATGGACACATTCATTGATCAGCTTATGGCTAAGATGACTGTCGAAGAAAAGATTGGACAACTTAATTTGGTAACCGGTGGCGAAGCGACAACTGGAACCACTGTATCCACCGATGTGGATACCAAAATTAGAAACGGCCAAATCGGTGGTATTTTCAGCATGAGCACACCAGCGAAAATTCGCAAAACGCAAGAAATAGCCGTCAAGCAATCCCGCTTAAAAATACCCATCATTTTTGGGATGGATGTCATTCACGGTTATCGTACGGTATTCCCAATTCCCTTAGGTCTTGCTGCTACCTGGGATATGAACTTGATTCAACAATCGGCACGTATTGCCGCCGAAGAAGCTACCGCTGATGGAATTAATTGGGCATTTTCGCCCATGGTCGATATCTCGCGCGATCCACGCTGGGGCCGTATTTCCGAAGGTGCGGGTGAAGATACCTATCTAAGCTCGCGAGTTGCAGAAGCCATCGTCCATGGCTTCCAAGGGGATAACCTGGCAGCACATAACACCATGATGGCCTGTGTCAAACATTTCGCCTTATATGGTGCAGCCGAAGGTGGTCGTGATTACAATAGCACGGATATGAGCCTTCACCGCATGTACAACGAATATCTACCTCCTTATAAAGCAGCGATAGATGCGGGAGCAGGAAGTATCATGACTTCTTTTAACGATATCAATGGTGTCCCTGCCTCGGCAAATAAATGGTTAATGACGGATGTGTTACGTAAGCAATGGGGCTTTAAAGGATTGGTCGTAACTGATTACACTGCTGTAAACGAATTAACAGCACATGGCCTCGGTGACCTCCAACAGGTCTCGGCCTTAAGCCTGAATGCTGGCGTTGATATGGATATGGTCGGTGAAGGGTTTCTGACGACATTAAAAAAATCTTTAGATGCGGGCAAGGTCAAAATAGCAGACATCGATAGGGCCTGCCGGTTTGTTTTGGAAGCCAAGTATAAATTAGGCTTATTTGACGATCCCTACCGCTATTGTGACGAAAAACGGGCAAAAACTGTAATCGGATCGGCTGCCAATCATGCAAAAGCCCGGGAAATTGCAGCAAAATCTTTTGTCTTGCTGAAAAATGAAAACCAAGCACTTCCATTAAAAAAAACAGGTACAATTGCTGTAATTGGTCCATTAGCCAATTCAGGTCCAAATATGCCCGGAACGTGGAGTGTCAGTGCTGAATTGGACAAAACAGCCTCTTTAGTGGAGGGAATGAAAGCCGTGTTGGGTAATCAAGTCAATATCCTCACACACCTGGGCAGCAATCTGTTGGAAGATCCAATTTACCAAAAGCATGCAACCATGTTTGGCCGTACCATAACACGCGATTCCCGAAAAGAAGAGGAGATCATCGCAGACGCTGTAAAAGTTGCTCAACAATCCGATGTGGTCGTGGCTGCCCTTGGTGAATCATCAGAAATGTCGGGTGAAAGCTCCAGTCGCTCCGAATTGGACATTCCGAAAAATCAACAGAACCTGTTAAAAGCATTACTGGCAACAGGAAAACCAGTTGTATTGGTGTTATTTACGGGTAGACCACTTACGCTTACCTGGGAAGATGCTCACGTACCAGCCATATTAAATGTGTGGTTTGGCGGAACGGAAACAGGAAAAGCAGTAGCCGATGTCTTATTTGGGGACGTCGTTCCTTCAGGTAAGATTACCGCCACCTTCCCACGCAATGTTGGTCAGATTCCGATCTATTATGCGCACAAAAACACCGGTAGACCCTACGGAAACTCGGGCGATTTTGAAAAATTCAAATCAAATTATCTCGATGTAAGCAATTCCCCACTCTACCCTTTTGGTTATGGATTAAGTTATACGACGTTTACCTATGGTGAAATTCGTCTTGACCGCAACACAATTGACGATAAAGGTACGCTGCTAGCAAGTATCGACATCCGCAATACAGGAAACTATGATGCGGAAGAAACCGTGCAGCTCTATATCCAGGATGTTGTTGGTTCTGTCACTCGTCCTGTAAAAGAATTAAAAGGCTTTCAAAAAATATTCCTCAAAAAAGGAGAGCAAAAAACGGTAAACTTTAACATCAAAGTAGATGATCTCAAATTTTTTGACAACAATCTGAATTACGTTGCCGAACCAGGAACTTTCAAAGTCTACATTGGTCCCAACAGCCGTGATGTCAAAGAAAAAGAGTTTGAATTGCTTTAAATCTATTGCATCTCTATAAAAAAACAAGGCGGCACTTCGAAAATAAGTGCCGCCTTGTCTATGTTTAACGATGTCTATGTTTAGTCATTGCTATTTCTAGCTACTTCATATTCCCATCAAAGCTTTCAAACAATAAACGCAATTCCGCCGCTTTTTCTGGATATTCCGTTAAAATATTGGTTCTTTCACTCGGATCCCAGGCAATGTTATGTAGTTCTTCAATAGCATCATAAGGTTTACCCGAAATCTGATTGACTCCACCCGCTATCCGACGATACTTCCAGTCACCTGATCGAACCGCCTCAACATGTCCATAATTCACCAAAAATATTGGTCTATGTGCTGTTTTTAAATCTTCCGATTTGCCGTTCAATAAAGAATCGATCGCTTGACCATCGATAGATTTCTTCGGCAATGATGCACCGGTCCATTTGGCGATGGTCGGCAATACATCCAAGTTGCTAATTGCCTGTCGAAGAACTTTCCCTTCTTGGGCATAACCTTTTCCATAAATAATGAACGGTACACGGACACCACCTTCTGTTGTTTCGGCTTTCGACCCTTTGAAGACACCTGCAGTACCCACATGCCAGTTCTTTGTAGCGTGATCGTCAGACATTCGCGATGGATAAGCTATCCAGGGACCATTATCACTTGAAAAAATTAAAATGGTGTTATCGGCGAGGCCTTTTCGCTCAACCGTTTTCCAGAGCTCCGAAAAATTATGATCCAGCTCCTGCATCACCGCACCCAGAGGGCCTGCATTTTGCTGATCTGCAAATCGGTTCTTTTTGTTGGCAAATGCCAAAGGAAGATGCGGAAAATTATGCGCATAGTATAAAAAGAATGGATGATCTTTATCTTGATCTTCGATAAACTTCACTGTTTCTTTGTGATAAAGTGCGCTCAGATCCGAATCGTCGGGTGCCACGACTTCAGGTTTCCGATTCCGGAAGATCTTAATGACAGAGTCGGTCTTTACATAAGGATCGCGGTAATCGTGGCTATACAGCATGCCATAAAAAGAATCGAAGCCTTGCTGATTAGGATGATGGTAAGTTTGTTTATCTCCTAAATGCCATTTTCCGACCAATGCTGTCCGATAGCCTACCTTTTTTAATAATTCGGCAATCGTTTCCTCCTCATCAGGCAAGCCTAAATCTGAGCCTGGACCGATTGGTGCTGGAAGATTATAACGTGAAGCATATCTCCCGGTTAATAAAGAAGCTCTTGAAGGTGTACACGAGGGCGTAGAAACCATAAAGTTTGTTGCTCTCACGCCCTTACTGGCGATCGAATCCAAAAAGGGGGTTGAAATATTCGGACTTCCATAACAGCCAATGTCGCTATATCCGAGATCATCGGTCAAAATTAAGATAATATTAGGCTTTTTTTGCTGGGCATTGGCAAAAGCCACCAGTAAAAATAAAGCCATAGCGGTCATAAATTTAGTGTATCGCATCATAGTTGTATGAGTTAATTGGATTCGTGCCACAAGATAACAATTTTTACCAATTTGGATTCTGTTTTAAATTCGGATTGAGGTTAATTTCCCGTTGTGGAATGGGCCAGAGATAATGCTTTTTCGCATCAAAAACACGGCTTTCGGAGGCTGCTTCAACGACAACTGCCTCTCCGTTATTATTTTGATAGGTGATGCCATACACTTTACCAGGAACAACCTTTTCAGCAGTTTTCCATCGTCTTATATCCGCGAGATGCAACCCCTCAAATGCCAGTTCCACCGTACGTTCCCGACGAACCAGCTGACGAAGTTGTTCTTGATTTGCTTGATTACTTACTATTGGAAGCTTTACATCCGTTCGTGAATTTCTAATTTGGTTGATCGCATCATAAACACTGGCATCAACCTCACCGAGCTCAATCTTCGCCTCCGCATAGGTCAATAATATCTCAGCATAACGTAATAGTATAATATTCAAGCCACTTTTTGAGGGGTTTGCCAAATCCTTTTTATCGATATACTTCTTTATATTAAAACCTGTTGTTGAAGCAATATAGGTACTGCCCACGGCATCGGCAGTCCCACTATTTGGTGCTGGATGAAAAATTGCTCCATTTGGAAGTGGATCGCCATCCAAAAAAATTGAAAAAGCAAGCCTCGGATCGCGATTTTTATAGGGATTTTTGGAATCATAACCACTATTAGCATCCGTAATTAAATCGCCTTTGGATGTGGTATAGCTATCGACCAAGGCTTTGGTAGGCACATAGGTACTCTGCCCATTTTGTTGGCTATAGGAGGCTAAGAGGTTAAAGACACTTTGTGTGTATATATTTTCCAGAAATTGCTTATCCAACAGCACCTCTTTGTTATTTTCAGCTGCATACGTAAACAGATTTGCGTACGAAGGGTAAAGCTCGAATCGTTTGCCATCGATAATCGTTTTTGCTGCCGTTGCTGCTGCTGCCAAACGTCCTGCATATAAATCCGACCGGGCTTTCAGGCCCAATGCGGCCCAACGGGTTATGCGTCCGATATCGTTACTGGAGTAGCTTTCAGGCAAACTTGCCGCAGCCAGTTCCAATTCGCTGTCGATAAAATCATAGATTTCAGATAGCGTCGCTTGTTGTACTTCTCTTCCTTCCTGTAGTGTCAATGGTGCCTTTACCAGAGGAACTGCACCGAATAAATAGGCCAATTTGATATATTGATAGGCTCTTAACACGCGCGCTTCGCCGATATATCGAGCAATCAATGTTTCATCTTTGCTGCCCTCGATTTTACCAACATTCGCCAAAAAGTAATTGGCTGCACCGATTCCTTTATAGGCACTGCTCCAGGTGTTGTACAACCGAGAACTTGAAGCATCATAGGTACCCAATTCAATATAGGCATCCACAGCGAAAGGCTGATTGACATGGGCTATATCCGTCAATGCATCGGAATAGAAGATTTCTGCTCCATCCAGGTCGTTGTAGAGCGCATTTACAGCTAGCTCCGCATCGGCTTGGCTCTTCCAAAATATATTTTCCGACAGGCGGTCGGTAGGTACAGCATCTAACAGATTCTTATCACAGCTAATCAGCATAAGCGAAAACAGTCCGAAACTGAAAATCAGGTTTCTTTTTTGATATAGATAGTTGTAAAATTTCATTCGTTTTCAATTATATATTATTAACAATCACACTACAGCGTCAAATTGACGCCCAGTGTATAAAGGCCGGTTTGCGGATAATATACCGCTCGTCCAGATTCCGCTTCAGGATCCAGGTTCCATTCATTCAATTTTGAAATTGTCCATAAATTCGTCGCGGATAGGTATACCCGAAATTTGTTGATTGCTGTCTTTCCGATAGCATGTAGTGGCACTGTATATCCAACCTGTATGTTTTTCAACCGCAGGTAAGAACCGTTAACCACTAAACGGTCCGAGGTTGCGACATTACGCAAATCATATTTGACCACGCGCGGAAAGCGTGCATCCGTATGTGTTGGTGTCCAATAATTGTTTGTAAATATTTCGTGTGTAAAGCCTTCCTGATTTCCCATCTCAGCCAATGCTCCTGACAATCGGGTATCGACTTTTGCTGCACCTTGAAAGAGCAGATCAAGATCAAAATTCTTAAAGGTGAAACTCCCATTTATTCCGAAGGTATATTTGGGGAAAGAGTTGCCAATAGCGGCCATGTCATTTGCATTGATCACCCCGTCGCCGTTCAAATCCACATATTTCACATCTCCGGGCTTCGTATTTGTAGCATACGTAGCGCCATAAGCTTGAATTTCCTCCGCAGACTGAAAGAGACCATCGGTCTTATATCCCCAAAGTGTGTTGATCGGAAGTCCTTTAGCAATAATATACCTTGGGTCAATATCCGATCCGGCAATGTAGGGTCCAGTACCTTTTAAATCGGTTACTTCATTATGGTTGATACTTAAATTTCCATTCAGCTGGTAAGCAAAAGCCCCAGGCGCACTTGGTCTTTTCTGATAATTTGCGCTGAATTCCCAACCGCGATTCAGTACTGTTCCCGCATTTTGGGGTGAAGGCTTTAATCCCAAAACGGCAGGAATATCCAGATTTAGTAGAATATCGTCAGTTACCTTTTTATAGTAATCCAGGGTAAAAGTCAAGCGATTGTTTAGGAAAGCGGCATCCAAGCCCAAATCATACTGCATCGTAGACTCCCAGCCCAATTGCTGATTGGCATAACTGTCCAGTCGATACCCCTGTACAGATTTACCCCCAAAATCATATCCTGCCGCAATGAGGGCAGAATAATAACTATACAAATCTACCGATTGGTTTCCTGTCTTGCCCCAGGAAGCACGCAATTTGAATTCGTTCAACGAATTTCGAATAGGTTCCCAAAAGTTTTCCTTGGATAAGAGCCATCCTGCTGATGCCGAAGGGAAAAAACCATATTGCTTGTCGCCCGTAAAACGGGATGAACCATCGTAACGCCCATTCACTTCGAGCAGATACTTGCCATCCCAATCGTAATTTATCCGACCAAAAAACGAACGCAAGCCATACTGCACATCATATCCATTATTGTTTTTGGTCGCATCATCAGCTCCTTGTCCGATAGAGGTGATATCATTATTGTAGAATCTTTCGCGATAAGCCGTTAAGTAATTTTGATAATTGTGAATCTGTGAATAGCCAACAAGTGCCTTAATATGATTTGGCCCAGCCGCCAATTGATAGGTCAACAGATTGTTCCATGTATACTCGCTGCTATTATCACGAATTTCGTTTAATGAATTGATCGGAAAACTTTTTACAATACCTGTATTTCGGTCCTTATTGTCAAAAGCGTTCAAAAAGGTTTTGGTATTATTTAGGTTCACTCTTACACCAAATTGGGACGTAAATAACAAATTTCTCCACAATTGAATGTCGGTTTTAACGATGGAGCTTAAGTAGTTTTCATTAACCTTTTTAAAACCACTTTTCTCAATCAGCATTAAAGGATTATTTCCTTGTGTACTTAATCCGTAGGTACCATCATCATATTTGGGGACCACCCACATCGAGCCATGGAGAAAGTTATTGATTGGATCACGTCCGGGCTCGGCGGCTTTACTATATCGGTAGTTTATACTTCCCGTAAAATTAAGCCAAGAGCTTGCTTTATAATCGTTGTTTAGCCTAATATCCGCCAGTTCAGCACCATAATGATCAATAATACCATCCTGTTTATTATAACGAACCGCCAATCTAGAACGTAGAATGTCATTTCCACCTGCGAATGACAAGGCATGGTCTTGTTGAGGAGCTGTTTTCAACAGCGTATCAAACCATGTATTCGGTAAAGGATATTTTTCGCGATCGGTCGCAGTCCGATAAGCCGTTATTGATTCGTCAGTAAATCGCGCCGGCACCGCCAGCCCCGCGTTACGGTAGGCGTCCTGTTGCAATTGGAGGTAGGATACGGCGTCCATCTGCTTTGGGGTGTTGATTGATTTTTGTAAGGCGTAGTAGCCATTATAATCAATCACAACATGTCCAGATTTTGCACTTTTGGTAGTTACAATAATTACACCGTTGGTCGCACGTGATCCATATATCGCCGTGGAAGCCGCATCCTTCAGGACTGAAATTGAAGCGATATCATTGGGGTTTAACTTTGACCAGGGTTGTTCAATTCCGTCCACAATGACCAAAGCATTATTCTTGCTGAGATCATATCCACTGGTGCTGCTCGAATTGGTATTAAATGTCGTCAATCCTCTAATTCGAATATTGGCAGCCGATTGCCCTGGTTTTCCACCAAGGTCTTGAACAGTCACCCCCGGTAATAAGCCCTGCAAAGCCTGCTGCGTATTAGAAACTGGTCTTTTCGTCAATTTATCACCATCAATACTGGCGATTGAATTGGTCAACGAGATTTTTTTCTGAGTTCCATAGCCAACAACCACCACCTCATCCAGGTCCTGTGTAATTGGCTCTAATTCAATTTTTGTGGGAGATTCGGAAACTAACAAGGACTTTTTCTTATAGCCAATGCGCGAGAGTGTAATGGAAAATGGTAATTTCTGTCCCGTTACAATTTGAAAAAAACCTTTTTGATCTGTTGTAACAACATGCGTTACAGCTTCGAGTTGAATGGTTACGCCTTCAAGAGGCTGCTTACGTTGACTATCATATACATAGCCTGATAAGGAAGCATTGACAATCGGTTTAACATCTGTTTGCGCATATACCTGATGCCCAACGCCAGATAACAATAAACATAGCGACAAGGTAGAATACCGGAGTACCCTAAGATTTTTCATAGATAAAGTATTAATGGTGAATACGAACAAGTGCCAACGCCAATCGAAAACTTGTTTTTATTTTGAAGACATGAGGGGAAGCGAGCGCCTCCCCTGCTGTCAGTTTGAGAAAAGATAAGGGAAATTATCCTATATGACACATTCGCATCTTTCTTACATCAGGGGATTCAGCCTTCAGAGACTTTGCAGTAATACTTACGAAAAATGTGCTTTTACTAATATTGATATGTTCCATAATAATGTGTTAATACGCCACGCTGAAAAGTAATGCATATTTTCAACAGCGATCTGTTATCTTTTCACAAATATAGGAGTAAATTTAATATAATCTACTAATTCTATAGATTTTATTAAAATAAATATACGAGACCTGCAAAGGGACTATATAAGCAGACTGGTAGCCGTAAAAGGTTACCGATTAAGGATAAGCAAGGAACGCTTATTTTAAAGTTTTTAGATAGGTTTTAATCAGCAGGATGCCTTCATCATGCAATACGGTGGTTCCCTTTTGAGGCATATGCATCTCTCCCAATGTAGACATCCGTCCAATAATCTTCGCTTGTTTCAACCAAATTCCAGTTTCATGCATGGGGCTTTCATAACGAAGATCCAGCATGGTCATATAGGCTGTCCCTTTCGGATTGTGACAATGGGCACAGTTGATTTCCAAATAAGCTCGCGCACGACTTGCAGTCGATTGGGCAAGGTCATCATAACTCGGTAAATTCGTGAAGCTTTTCATGGACTTCAGTTCGAGAGCCCCCTGTTTGGTCAACTGCACCAGTTGCTGGATGCTGTCACCATCCTGACCGATTATCCGGTTCAGATTTCTGATCTTTGGACCTATCGGAAACAGCTGATTTCCTTGTCGATGGCATGCCATACAATCGTTTCGTGAAGGAATAATATAATTTGTTTGTCGCTCGTCACCTTTGCTGTCCAAAAACGAAACATGCACGGAAGCACTGTCCATCAACAACAAAGCTTCATCTTGGGCTACATTCCATTGATAGGTTGCTGCATTCCACTGTCCGTCTTTATAAATCAACAGCCGTGTTTCAAGCAATTGCTGTCGCACATCTCCGGCCGCATCTTTTTGCGGATAAAAAAATGTTTTGGCAATTAGGGTACCATCGGGGAAGCTGGGCAAACCATCATCCGAGGCGATCATTTTTTTTCCCCTGGGAAGAAAGATGACGCGCTTTTTATCGGTATAGTCTGTAAATAAGGTCGAGGCTAATTCATAGGAAATTCCC
The DNA here is from genome assembly GCF_002440385.1 of Sphingobacterium sp. UBA6317. Classification (NCBI taxonomy): domain Bacteria; kingdom Pseudomonadati; phylum Bacteroidota; class Sphingobacteriia; order Sphingobacteriales; family Sphingobacteriaceae; genus Sphingobacterium; species Sphingobacterium sp. UBA6317. The sequence continues at coordinate 81,711 of NZ_DJTD01000041.1, forward strand.
TGGTCGTTTGGAACAAGATCAGCAATTTTGCCTTTGAATAAATTGTAATCAGATAATTTATCTCGAAACACAATATTATCTTTAGCGATTGTACCCCGCCCCGTATTATTCAATACAATAAAAAATATAGGTATCAATAAAATACCCATCAAAATCAGCACTTTCTTCATTTCCCTAATGCTCTTTTCTACCGTTCAAGTCCGTTTTAAATTCGGGCGAAGATAAGATAAAAAAGAGATTACGCTGATTGATATCTGCTATTGAGGTTCAGATTTTACAATGCGTACAGAAACAATAAAAATCCCGTTATTTTATCAAAAAATAAAACGGCTTCATGGATATATACGCAAATAAAAGGTTATATTTAGCTGTCTTTTAACCAAAACTTCGGCTACATGGAAGATATGATTCTCTATAATCGACTTCAGTTCGCATTTACTATTACATTCCATTATTTATTCCCTCAATTGACCATGGGTTTATCCCTCATGATCGTCTATTTCAAATGGAAATTTCTGCGGACACAAAACGAAGATTACAACCATGCATCCAAATTTTGGATGAAAATCTTTGCGCTTAACTTCACCATGGGCGTTGTAACAGGTATCCCCATGGAGTTTCAATTTGGTACCAACTGGGCTAAATTTTCTGAACTTACGGGTGGTATTATCGGACAGACCTTAGCCATGGAAGGTATGTTTTCCTTTTTCCTGGAGTCATCATTTCTGGGGATGTTTCTTTTTGGAGAGAAGTTGCTGGGGCATAAGCTCCATTTTTTATCCGGACTCATGGTCTTTATCGGATCTTGGGCCAGTGGTTTCCTGATTATCGCCACACATTCCTGGATGCAGCACCCTGTTGGGTATGAGATTCTTGAAAATGGCAAATTTGTACTGAACAATTTTAGTGCATTATTCAATAATCCATGGTTATGGCCATCTTATTTACATAATCAAGCCGCTTCGTTGGTGACCAGTTCCTTTTTTGTGGCCTCTATTGGAGCTTTCTATCTCCTAAGCGACCGGCATAGTAAGTTTGGAAAGATATTCGTTAAAAGTGGCGTCATCTTCGGCGCCATTTCATCGGTTATGTTGGCATTTCCTACGGGAGACCTTGCCGCCAAAAACGTAGTCAAATATCAGCCCGCAGCCTTTGCCGGCATGGAGGGCATTTTCAAAACGGAGCAAGGCGGATCCGAGATTATCCTGGTCGGCCAACCCGACATGGAAAACAAAAAGCTGGACAATAAAATAGCGGTGCCGAATGTCTTGAGCTTCCTCACCTACCAGCGCTGGGATGCAGAAATCAAAGGATTAAATGAATTTGACCAGTCCTTACATCCAACCAACGTACCCGGACTGTATTACAGCTATCACATCATGGTAGGGCTGGGTACCATATTCATCGGCATTATGGTTCTTGGAGCGCTACTGCTTTGGCGGAACAAATTGTATCAAACCAAATGGTTATTGTGGATCATCATGTTTATGATTCCATTTCCATACATCGCGAATACTGCAGGTTGGTATACAGCTGAATTGGGGCGGCAACCTTGGCTTGTTTATAATCTCATGCGAATGGTAGACGGTGTATCCCCTACCGTATCTTCCGGAAATACATTATTTACCTTTCTCGGCTTCGTCGGTTTATACATTCTTTTGGGCTTGTTATTTCTGATGTTAGTCTTGAAGATCATTAGAAAAGGTCCTGAAACGACAGTTGCATTAACCTAATTAGCTATGGAAATATTCTGGTTTATCGTATTAACTTTTATGCTGGGAATTTATATCGTACTCGATGGGTACGATTTTGGAGCGGGAATTGTCCATCTATTCTTTGCTAAAACCGAACAGGAGAAAAAAGCTGTTACCAACTCAATTGGGCCGTTTTGGGATGCCAATGAAGTCTGGCTCATCGCTTCTGGTGGTGTCCTATTTTTTGCTTTCCCCACACTCTACGCCTCCTCCTTCAGTGGTTTCTACCTTCCCCTAATGCTTGTACTTTGGTTACTTATTTTTAGAGCAATAAGTCTTGAACTCAGAGGTCAGGTTCATCATCGTCTTTGGGAAGCTTTATGGGATAAGGCTTTCGGCCTAGCAAGCCTGTTGCTGGCACTTTTCTTTGGCGCCGCGCTGGGCAATGTCGTTCGCGGAGTAAACCTGGGTATGGTAGAGAATGGTGTATCTACCCAAGAGCCGCACTATTTCTTCTTGGCACTTTGGAACCCGACATTTGACCCATTAGCCCAACATCAAGGCATCATAGACTGGTTCACTATCATATTAGGTTTAGTTGCCGTCGTTACATTAACCATCCACGGCGCAGGCTGGGTCATTCTGAAAACATCCAGTACATTGAACACGAGACTAAAGAACATTGTTTTTAAGCTCAACTTTGTCTTGCTTATTCTCGTCATACTATCGGCCTATGTATGGCATTATGTGAAACCCATCTCCCTTAACAATCTTCAAAATCATTATTGGCTATGGATATTCCCTGTGATAGCTGCCGTTGGATTACTTGGACAATTTTGGATCAAAACCTTTAAAAAAGATGGTATTGGCTTCCTATTTTCATCGCTGTTCATCCTAGGGAGCTTTGCGACGACCGTTGCTTCCATGTTCCCGATAGTATTGCCTTCAACGAATGACGTAAACCCCTCCTTGACGATTCAAAATGCGGCGGCGCATGAATATGGTCTTTCCGTAGGTTTAGGCTGGTTTATGTTTGCCGCAATTCTGGTGATTGCCTATTTTATCATCCAATTTAGGGTCTTCAAAGGTAAGCTGGATGACGTGGGTTACGGCGAACATTAAGAGCGGTCTCTATTCGAGTCCCAACAACTTATGTTTCATTGCCAGCTGTACGAGCTCAATCATATTTTTAACTTTGAATTTAGTCAGGAGATTGCGCCGATGCGTTTCAACCGTAACTGGACTTAAAAACAACTGTTCAGCAATTTGGTTCGTCGTAAGTCCCTTGGAGATCAACGTCAAAATCTCTTTTTCACGCTGTGTAAGCCGAGGTAGACCGCTGATCGTCGAAATTGCACCACGATAAAGTTCTTTTGCCCGATCACAAACGGCCTCTTTCCCATCGAGCCCGAGCTCTACGCAGCGCAGGAATTCTTCGTTGGTAACATCCTTTAAGATATAGCCATTTCCACCAGCCTGCATAAACTGAAAAATAAGGTTTCCATCGGCTAAATTGCTCAATGCAACAATGGGAATCATCGGAAACAGTTTCCTCACCTGTGTACAGACATCCACCCCATTTGTCTTTAACAGCTGCATATCCATCAGGATGAGATCGGCCCCCGTGATCTTTAAAAATTCAATTAACGCAATCTCTTCCAAAAAGGGGTATACGAGATACCCATCCTGATTATTGAGAAAAGAAGCGACACCTTCCAACAATAAGGGATGATCGTCTAACACTGCAATTATCTTCATGACTCCGCTTATTTAAACCGTTACACCAATTTCGATCTGCGTTCCAGATCCAAGCTTACTCTGAATATCAATTGATCCATTGATCCATTTCACCCTGTTGACCATATTATTTAAACCCAATCCATAATTTAACACAGCAGAATCAAAGCCTTTGCCATTATCCTCAACGAGGATATGGAGTACTTCCTCCGATTTACTTACCTGAACGATAATTGAATCTGCATTTGCATACTTTAGTGCATTTGAAATAGCTTCTTGAACAATTCGATACAGGGCCAACCCCTTTTGAAAGTCCACATTCAATTCAGGCTCGTAGTTCTCAAACTGGATCGAAACGTTACTATTTTTCATCGCCATACACAATTGCTCCAATGCTGCTATCAATCCAAACTGACGCAGCGATTCGGGCATCAGGTTATGGGATATCCGTCTTACTTCACCTAAAATATCGTTCAACTTCTGCGGCACTTCATCTGTCAAGAGCGTACTCTTTGCCACATCGCCGGCAATCTTAAATTTTAAACCTGTCAACATGCCACCTATGCTATCGTGCAGATCTTGGGCAATACGCTGACGCTCCTGCTCCTCTCCTTTTAGCATCGATTCCGAAATTTGCAACTGCTTTTCCTTTTCCATTTTGTCCAATGCGATTTCGTGATTGAGCTGTATCTGTGTATTAAGCTTCCGTTGTTTTCGATAGGAAAAAGTAACAAATAGCACAATAAAGAAAAGCAAAACGGCAATACCCAAAACGAGGAAAATCCGAAATTGGTTGCGTTCCTTTTCTGCGCGCAGATTCAGAATCTCTTTTTCTTTTTCTACGGTTTTATATTTTGCTTCCATCTCATTCATTTTCTCCAACAATTGGACCTTCTGAATACTGTCGGATAGCTGATTTGCCTTATTGGACATTTTCAGCGCATCCTGATAATTACCCATCAGCTCATTTACAGCCGCCAGTTGACTGTACACAATTTTACTGTTGTAAAGATCTCGCGTTAATAATCCATTTTTTACGATTTCCTCCAACTGTAGTTTAGCATCAGCATACTTTTTCTGCAGGAGATACACATTAAACTTTCTGAACCGCATCATCTGGAATAATTTCCAATTGTTCATTTTCACCGACCAATCCAACCCGATATCCAACAGGCGAAGGGCTTCATCAGTCTGTTGCTTTGTGGTAAAATAAAGCGCCTCATTGTAATAGTAATTCGGTAATTGCGAAGAATTTGGATAATCTTTCAAGAGCTGTTTGACTTTGTCCAATAGCACTCTTGCTTCTTTGGATTTTACCTGATAGCAATAATTGCTGACTGTATTGAGATAAGCCACCACAAGTGCAGCACTCGGTGGTTGCTGCTCGAGTTGCTTGATGGCCAGTTGATGGTATTCATCAGCTTTTGCAAGCTGATTGGACGACATAAACGCCATGCCGATCATCGTATTTATACTACCTTCCATGATGGGGTCATGTGCTTTGGCATAAGGCAAGCACTTCCCGTTTAGGATATCCAGAAAATCAGCAAATCCTTTTTTAGGAAATCGAATCAAGCCCAGATTATACCAAGCTTTGGACAAAAGACCCTGCTGAAAAGGTTTTTGCGCATTTCCAAGGAGGTCTACACATCGTTGAGCTTCAACTCCTGCATTTTTACTATCTAGAAATTGCCCGTAATAAAAGCTTTTGTAGAGTGCGCCCATCGCCTGTAAACTCCGGAACGGTTTGGCTAAACGCTCCCCCGCCCGCATATGATTCCAAAATTTGGTCGTATCCCTAAATCTATAATAATCTGCCAAATAAAAATGCTGCATTGCTTTCACACTATCTTCCGGGCTCGACCGCAATAACTTTTCCGCGTCAGATCGATATTTATTTTCATCCAATGGCAGAAAACTCTGTGCAGCTACAACATGTACAGTAAAGTATACTATAAAAAAGGCAATTATCTTCGTCAACTCTTTCAACTGAAACATCATTAATCCAATATCTTAATCATTTAAACAATTAAACTAAATGGGGACTTTTCAGCCAATGGTTTCATAATATGTAACAAGAAAGTCTGATGGTGGTTCAAGACTTCTCTCTACGTCTAAATTTGCGGTCGATCCGGCTTCGTCAAAGTCGACAGTAGAAAACGTAGGTCGGAAAACCGCAAAGGCAATTAGCGGATCCAAAAAACAAAGATATATCTCCGCGATGAATTGCTAAAGATATTCTTCTACTTTTTTGAAATTAATTTTCCATACAGGATTTGGCCAGTCTATTTAAATATAGGCTAAAACATCTTCCGTTGATAAAAAAGCCTCTCGAGCGATCGAGAGGCTTTTTATCAATGATATTCGCTGCTCTTTTTGGTAGCAATATCGATCAGCAAGTCAAGCTTACATTGGTAAGCCGAAGATACCACATGTGGATTATCCGGCTCAAAAAGCATAGATTTCATCATAGGCACACTAAAAGGCAATGTCCAGGCGCGGAGCGACTTCGCGATAGCATCCATTGCATTAATACTCTGTAGAGCGTGTACACCATCGGCCCAACACACCAGTCCGATATGTTTATCCGTCAGATAAGCCGGTTTATTTTTAGCACTGACTTCAAGCCAATCCAAACAATTTTTCATCACACCGGGAATACTTCCATGATAAAGCGGAGACAACCAAAAATGTACATCTGCTTCTAGAAACTGAGTATTCATAATCTTGACGGCATTGGGCACCCGATTGAGACTCAAATCAAATAAGGGTATTCCGCTATCAGCCAGATTAAAAATCGTATTTTCAATACCTCGTTGGTTTAGTTGGTCGGAAACATAGTGTGACAGTTTTCCCGATGTCGATTCTTGCCTTCTTTCCAAGGCACCATTGAATATTAATGCTTTCATTATACTTTTCCTTTTTTAAAAATAACTTTTGGCATACCAACCTCACCATACATCAAGGTCTGCACAATAGGAATCAAACGTTCCGTCGCCAACATATAAAGTGACGCCGGGATATTCGGACGAGCCCGTATGACAACCTTTTGCTGCTGAAAATGCGACAGATCCATTGCTTGCAAAGCCTGTATCCACAAATCTATTTCCAAAGCCTCTACCGTCTTAAAATCGTAATACGCTGCAACAGGATGAAGTTTTTCCGCCAGGGTCATATAGACCCAAGGCGGGATAATTGCGTCCACAGAACAGCTAATGGCAACCGCCTGATTTCGGAAAGCAGACCAGTCCACCGCGGTCAACGCTTCTCGGAATTCCTTTTCTTTAACGATTGCTTCCCGATACAACAATGTTTTGATGTCAAAACTTTGGATGGCGAGTTTGGACTTAAAATCAATCAGATCTAAAGCCAATATACCCGTGTTTTCAACTTTATTTATAAACATATCAAACCAAGCCTGCAATCACGGCATCGTATTTTTGTTCAACAACAGACCAATCCAAAAGCGACCAAAATGCATCTAAATAATCGGCCCTTTTATTCTGATATTTTAAATAATAGGCATGCTCCCAAACATCGACACCCAAAATAGGAAAACCCCTGCTGATGGATTGTGTATCCATTAGCGGATTATCCTGATTGGCGGTTGCGACGACATCTAAGGCACCGGAATGCTTGACATAAAGCCAGGACCAGCCCGAACCGAACTGCCCAAGCCCCGCATTTTTAATCTTGGCTTTGAGTTCCTCCAAAGAACCAAAGGCTGCATTTATCTCATCTGCTAACTTCCCTGTGGGTACCGTTTTTGGATTGGGCGATAAGATTTCCCAAAATAACGTATGGTTAAAGTGACCGCCGCCATTATTGCGGACTGCTGGGCTATATGTACTTATGTTTGTGAGTATATCCAATAGCGTGTCAGCTTCGCTTTCCGATCCTTCCAATGCCTTATTTAGATTGTCGACATAAGCTTGATGATGCTTTTGATGATGAATCGTCATGGTCTCGCGATCAAAATAGGGTTCAAGCGCCGCATAGGCATATGATAACTGGGGTAATTGAAATTTGTGCATAGTTTTATTGTTTTTTATGATAAGTCAAAACTAGAGAATCAATTTTAATAAAACAACTAAACAGTTGTTTTATTAAAGTCATAAAACTAAATTCGAAAAGACTAAACCTGTATCTGAAACACTTCTTAGAACAAAAAATAAAAATGCTATCTTTGTTGGTAGTACATAAAACAACTTTTTTATTGTCAAATGCAGAAAAGTCCAGCTGATCGAATATTGATGTTATTAAAAATGCGCCGAGAAGCCACAGCAGCTGTGATTGCAACAGCGTTGGCGATAACAAAAGAAGGCGCCCGTAAACATTTATTGAACCTCGCGAATCAAAACCTGATCGTATCCAATGCCCGTAGCGAAGGTATAGGCCGCCCCTCGACTTATTACAGTCTGTCGCCACAGGGTATGGCAAGATTCCCAGATAGTCATGCCGACATTACAGTACAATTGTTGCAGTCGATCAAACAGGTGCTTGGCGAGAATGCGCTGGATCTACTGATTAGTGACCGGGAGTCTAAGGTATATCAGAAATATACTGAAGCGCTATCAGGTATTGAATCCATCGAAAAAAAACTTGAAATTATAGCCGCAAAAAGAACAGAGGAAGGCTATATGGCTGAATGGAGGAAAGAAGCCGACGATTATCTTCTCATTGAAAATCACTGCCCCATATGTGCCGCAGCGACCGAATGTCAGGGATTTTGCCGGTCAGAACTGAATAATTTCCAGCAACTCATCGGTCCGGCCTATCGCATCTGTAGAACAGAATACATCATCGAAAACGCGCCTCGCTGTACCTATCGCATTTCAAAGGCGAAATAAAACCAATTTCTAAGACATTCCTGCACAAATTACTAATATACCAAAAAGTATTTTTTATATTTGCATTAAAAGAACAGGAATAACATGTCAAAAGCAGAACAGACACGGCAATATATCATTGAAAAAACTGCGCCCATTTTTAATAAGAAAGGCTATTTTGCGACTTCGCTCTCGGACATCACGACAGCGACAGGATTAACAAAAGGAAGTATCTATGGTAATTTCAAGGACAAAGATGACCTGGCTACTCATGTGTATACCTATCAGAGCAAAAAAATCTCCGAAGCCGTTAATCAGCAGATTATACAGCAAAAAACAGCGTTAAAGAAACTCTTGTCTTTTCTAGATTTCTACAAGGAAAATTTCAAAAATATCGCAGCTTCAGGAGGCTGTCCTATGATGAACGCGGCTGTAGAGGCCGATGACTCGCTGTCTTTTCTAACACCTAAAGTCAAACGCTCTTTTGACCTTTGGAAACAGCGGTTAATTCTAATCCTTGAAGAAGGAGTTGCCAGCGGCGAATTTAAACAGCATATTTCTACCGAAAATTATGCCATTACGTTTATGGCTATGGTTGAAGGCGGAATCCTGCTTTCCAAGATTTCCGGCCGAGCAAAAGATCTTGCCATTGTATTGGATAAAATGAAGGATATGGTGGATCGGGAGATCAAGGCGTAATTTTTTTTACAAAAACAAATACCAATTGGTATATTAATAGATTTATATCAAAAAAAAAGAGATGGAAAGAGTAGTAATAACTGGCATGGGAACGATTAACCCGCTGGGAGAAAATATAGACATATTTTGGGACAACATTTTACGGGGCGAGAACCACACAACGCTTATTAGCCGTTTTGATGCCTCGTTGTTTCGAACACAGATTGCAAGTGAAATTAAGCATTTTCAACCCGAAAAATACTTAGATAGAAATGAGATTAAACGAAGTGATCTCTTTACGCAATATGCTTTGTACAGTGCAGCGCAGGCGGTGGAAGATTCGGGACTAGATCTCGATACCATGGATCCATTTGATATCGGTGTAATTTGGGGTGTTGGTCAGGGTGGAATGGAAACTTTCGAAAACGAAGTTGAGGCTTACGTAACGGGAGATTATAAACCGAGATTCAGTCCTTTCTTTGTTCCTAGACTTATTGTGAATATGGCTTCAGGCATGATTTCAATGAAGTATGGCTTAAAAGGAATCAATTACACCACCGTATCAGCTTGTGCCACATCCAATACGGCCTTTATGGACGCCTTTAATTACATTAGGCTCGGCAAAGCCAAAGTCTTCATCAGTGGCGGTTCAGAAGCCCCCATCACCCCGGCTTCAGTTGGCGGCTTTTCTGCCATGAAAGCCATGTCGAGCCGACATGATAGTCCACAGACTGCAAGCAGACCCTTTGACCGTGATCGTGATGGTTTTGTCATGGGAGAAGGTGCCGGAGCACTCATCTTGGAAGAATATGAACATGCCAAGAAAAGAGGCGCAAAAATTTACGCGGAGCTTGTTGGAGCTTCAATGACCGCCGATGCTTACCATATGACCTCGCCCCATCCCGAAGGGATAGCGGCAGCCAAAGCCATGTCATTAGCTCTGGACGAAGCAAAAATCAATGCGAGCCAGCTTGACTATTTAAATCTCCACGCGACTTCAACGCCTGTTGGTGATATTGCCGAACTTAAAGCCGTGCAACGGGCTTTTGGCAACTCAGGCGATCTTTGGGTCAGTTCTACCAAATCAATGACAGGCCATTTACTAGGAGCTGCCGGCGCTATCGAAGCAATCATTGCCATAAAATCCATCAACAATAATGTAATTCCTGCAACAATTAATATTGAAAATATCGATCCCGATATTCCCGAAGGAATTCATATTGTCGTCAATCAGCCCCTGGAAAAAACAGTTCAGACCGCAATGAGCAATGCCTTTGGCTTTGGAGGACACAATTCGAGTATCGTCTTCAAAAAGATTTAATTTTTTTGAAATAAATCTTGACAAAGTGTAATAAACACACTATCTTTGTAGCATCATAATTTAGGTTTATAATTGGTTATTTAAGGTTTTCATTCTCCCCGTTTGAAAACCTTTTTTTTTCGCCTATTTTTTTCATCAATTGCACGTATAGATCTGCTTTTTTGAATCGTTATTCCTGTTTGAAGGTCTTTAGGTTTATTTCCAGGAGTCGAATGGGTATAGAATTAGCATCACATCTGCATATCAACTTATAGCTAATCACAATTTTCAATCAATTTTTAGACAGTGATTCGTCACTCGTTATTCAGTTTCCACTGAGTCATCACTGAACGAGCACTGAACAAACACTGAACGAGCACTGAACAAACACTGAACGAGCACTGAACAAGCACTGTCTAAAACTATAATATAATTCCTACTTGATCCACAGTTGATTCGAAAAAAATTAAGACGAAAAAAGATAAGAGAGGACATTCTAACTGTCTTACACGTACATTGGAATTTAAAATGTGGTAAAATAGCAATTAAAGGATGCTATTTAAAGGCTATAAAAAACAGCGAGGCAACGGAAGTTGCCTCACTGCAAACCTGTTCTTTCATTTTACGAGTTTTAAATCGATAGTTGCCTTGTTGTACTTTAGCGGCAAGCCTAAATCTTGATTTCGGTACTGTATTCTAAATCACAGAGTAAAGCGTTTGTTTATATTGCTGCACATACTCTTTTGGATTGCAGCCTACGATTTGTTTAAAAACCCGATTAAAATTGGTAATGCTATTAAATCCGCAGTTATAGGCAATAAATGAAACACTGTCTAAGTGATCTTCATTTAATTGATTACACACTTCCTTGACTCTTATTCTATTGAGGTAGGTAACAAAAGTTACACCACAATGCTTTTTAAAATATCGACAAAATGCCTGTGGAGTAAGATTTGCATGGTCAGCAACATCTTCCAGCGTAATTTCGTCTTTATAGTGCTCCTTAATATAATTGCAGATGATATTAATGCGATTTGATCCGTGCATCGTATCAAAGGCAACTTCCACCCGTTCGTTACAAAGTGCTTCCGCCTCGCGTGAAATATTTGCCAATGCTCTTAATAAATAGAAAAAGTGCATTAACTTATCCATTTGGTCCGCAGATTTTAATAAACAGACCCGTTCTGCTATTTGGGGAAAATATGAATCGGGAACCTTAAACCCTCTTGAGTTGTTATAAATAAACTGATTCAACGATTCAAATTCCTCCAGGGAAAAAAGCGATTTAAGCCTTCCATTTGGATCGAAAAAAATGGAAACGGAGCGAGATTCATTCGAGAATCCGTCCTGGGAGGCAGACTTAAATACATGTGGTTGATTCGCTCCCAAAAAGAAAATATCATTTTCCTTAAAAGGATGTAAGGTGTCTTCCACAATCAAAACTCCCTTACCTTTTTTTATCCACATTAATTGAGCTTCTTGATGTCGATGGAAATGAGGATAAAAAGTTTCCAATATATCTTCTTGAATTGTTAGACTCTGTCCTCGCATGGTCGGCACAATAAATTGGAGCGTTTTCATATAGGTTTGTTTAGTTTTATGTTTACTGTTTAGTAACATAAATATAACAACTCCAAAGCAACAACACGACTTGGAAATAAAACATAAAAATACTATACTAAAATATGTTTAGTATTCGACAATATTTAATAATCCTCTAATAATACCACGCACAAAACAACGAATTGACAATAAAAACCCATTTATATTGGAAAAATGGGTTAAAATACAATTAGACTTTGATAAATTGTGATAATTATTATTCAATAGAAAGATTGAACTTTATTAAATTTCGTTTTTAGCACTTTTTAGTATAAAAAACGGAGAACATATCATTTGTAACAAGAACAAACACTACACATTAAAGAAAGACCTTTTAAATAAATCATTTTGAAGCGCATAAATTTTACGATATTCGTATTACACAATAGGCACCTAATTAGACAATCCAACTTCAAATAATTCCCAAAACTTATGTTCAAAAAAGAAATATATCTTAATCGCCGAAATAATCTGTTATCAAAGTTCACAACTGGCAAAATTCTTTTGCTAGGTAACATTGAAAATCCGATCAATTTTGAGCACAATACCTATCCATTTCGTCAAGACAGCAGCTTTTTATATTATATAGGTATCAAAAGTCCACGTTTGGCTGCCGTATTGGATGCTGAAAAAAACGAGACCATATTATTTGGCGACGAAATGACAATCGATGATATTGTGTGGATGGGTCAACAGCAAACTTTAGCTGAAAAGGCAGACCTGTCGGGTATCGACAAAATCCTGCCTTTCAATCAACTTTTCGACTACCTTAGCAAAGGAAAACAGGAGGATATTCACTATCTTCCTCCTTATCAGTCGCATAATAAATTATTACTTGAGCAGCTAACCGGCCGTACTGCAAATCAGCTCACCCCCTCTGTGGCTTTGATTAAAGCAGTCGTCGCACATAGAAGCATTAAATCGGCAGAAGAAATCCTCGAACTGGAGAAAGCGGTAGATATTGCCGTTGAGATGCATCGTATCGCTATGCGTATGACAAAACCTGATTGTTACGAATATCAGATCAGTAATGCCATGCAGCATTTTGCGCAAGATCAGGGTACCTCCTTCTCCTATCCACCGATAGTTACAAAACGGGGTGAAATCCTACACAATCATATGCAATTTCACCAACTTTATGCAGGTGATCTGCTTCTCAATGATTCGGGCGTCGAAACCGCTATGGGCTATGCGTCAGACTTGACCAGAACCTTTCCTGTAGGAAAACGTTTCACTGCGTTACAAGAGGAAATATACCAGATTGTTTTACATGCGTTTAAAACGGCAGAGCAGCTCCTGACTGCCGGAATCCACTTTAAAGAAATTCATTTAAAAGCTTGTGAAGCGCTTGTAGACGGACTTATACAAACAGGATTTATGAAAGGGAATACGCAAGATGCTGTCGCGAACCATGCCCATGCACTTTTCTTTCAATGTGGACTCGGCCATATGCTCGGCCTCGATGTACATGATATGGAAGATCTCGGCGAGCAATATGTTGGATATACCGAAGCAGAACCAAAGGATACCCAAACTTTTGGCATTAAATCGCTGCGGCTCGGTAAGAAACTGGAAGCTGGTAATGTGCTAACCGTTGAACCTGGCATCTATATTATTCCAGAACTAACGCAGCTTTGGGAGCAACAAAATTTACACAAAGAATTTATCAACTATGATTTCTTAAATAAACACCTTGATTTTGGTGGGGTTCGTATTGAAGACAATTACTTGATCGAGCAGAATGGATACCGACGTCTCGGACAATACCTTGAACGTGAAATCCAGGAAATCTATCAGCTTAAAGACAATCCAATTGACTAAATAAACTCGTGATAAAACCTTGAAAGTGAACTGAAATCTTTTTTGGGGATTCTTAAAAAAAACAGATAAACAAATGAACAAAATTAAACAGTTAATCTTTATTATCCTTATACTGGTTTTTTATGCGCCAAATTTACTTGTTGCACAGCGATTGTGGACAGATCAGGGTGACCAGTATTATGAATTTTCCGACAAGGGAATAGAAACGGTAAATCCGATAAATGGCATGCGAACAGTCTTCCTTTCGCAACAATTACTTATTCCGAAAGGCGCAACGGCAGCCTTAAAAGTCGAAAATTTTTCCATCTCCAAAAATAAGGAGCTTATTTTGATCTATACCAATAGCAAAAGAGTATGGCGAGAGAATACGCGAGGTGACTATTGGGTTTACAACAAGAAGACCAATCAATTGCAGCAACTAGGCAAGAAATTCCCAGCCTCGCAACTGATGTTTGCGAAGTTTAACCCGCAAGCAGATAAAGTAGCTTACGTGAACAAAGCTGACCATAATATTTACCTCGAGGATCTCGCCAATGGCAGCATTGTTTCGGTTACTAACGATGGTACAGACCGTTTAATCAATGGTACTTTCGACTGGGTATACGAAGAAGAATTTGGTTGTAAAGACGGTTTCCGTTGGTCGCCGGACGGTGCTTCCATTGCCTATTGGAAGCTTGATGCCCGCAACATTCGCAATTTTCTAATGATCAACAATACCGATAGCCTCTACTCCTACACCATTCCTGTGGAGTATCCTAAAGTTGGACAATCACCGAGTGCCTGCTCCATATGGACTTATGAACTTGCAAATGAAAAGAGCACAAAGATCAATATCCCCGGAGATCCCAACCAGCATTACATCCCCCGTATGGAATGGTGCCTGGATAGCAAACAACTTATTCTGGAGCAGCTCAATAGAAAACAGAATGAGAGTAAGATTTATACTGTTGCGCTTTCCAATAATAAAGGGCAAAACATACATCAGGAGCAAAGCGATTCGTGGATTGATATCAAAGCACGGTGGAACAACAATGATCCTTCCGGATGGGACTGGGTTCAAGGTGGAAAGGCCTTCATCTGGGTATCCGAAAAAGACGGTTGGCGCAAAATTTACCAGATCGATCTAGCAGGAAATGAGAAGCTGGTTATGAAAGCCGATTATGATATGATCAATCTTGATTTTTTTGATCCGAAAAATGAAACCATTTATTTTACGGCCTCGCCAAGCAATGCGACACAAAAATATCTTTACAGCGTGTCTACAAAAGGTGGCGTTCCAAAACGACTTACACCAGCCTCATACGAAGGAACCTGCGATTATGATATTTCAAAAGACGGTAAAATCGCCATCTTCAACTTTAGCAACCGGACAACATTACAGCACAATGCTGTTATTGAATTACCGACCCACAAAATACGCGTCGACTTTGAACTGAAACGTGAAAAGAAAGTCAGCGACGGCATTGCGGAATTTTTTAAAGTTAAAACCACCGACGGCATTGAATTAGATGGCTGGATGGTAAAGCCCCTGGATTTCGATCCCAATAAAAAGTATCCTGTTGTCTTTATGGTTTATGGCGAACCCGCATCGCAAACTGTGATAGACAATTTTGGTGCAGGTTATAACAGTCTATATAAAGGAAATATGGCACAGGACGGTTATATTTATATTTCGTTGGATAATCGCGGAACGCCTGCTCCTAAAGGCAGCTCTTGGCGAAAAAGCATCTACCGCAATATCGGACAGCTCAATATTCGCGATCAGGCTTTAGCAACGCAAGAAATACTGAAATGGCCGTTTGTCGACAATTCACGCGTGGCCGTTTGGGGCTGGAGCGGTGGCGGATCGAGTACGCTTAACCTATTGGGGCAATATCCGCAGATCTATAAAACCGGTATTGCCATTGCAGCGGTAGCCAATCAGTTACTATACGACAATGTATACCAAGAACGCTATATGGGCCTTCCGCAAGAAAATCTGGCGGACTTTGAAAACGGCTCGCCACTGAAATATGCAAAAAATATCAAAGGCAACCTACTCTACATCCATGGAACTGGAGACGACAATGTGCACTATCAAAATGCCGAAGTCCTGATCAATGAACTGATCAAAAATAACGTGCAGTTCCAGCTGATGTCTTATCCAAACCGCAGCCATTCAATTAGCGAGGGACAGGGCACACATGAGCATTTAAGGACATTATTTACAAACTATCTAAAATTACATTGTCCTCCGGGAGGAAGATAGACTGAATCGTTATTATTTAAAAATGAAAAAAATACTGTTATATGCATTGGGTACCTGCGGTCTATTGACCGCAGGTATACAGCAATCGGCAGCGCAGCTGATGAAAGAAAAAAATGAATTCACAAGAGCGGATTCACTGCGCGGATACCTGACGCCATTACGCACCTGCTACGACATCCAATACTATCATCTGGATGTTAAGGTGGATATAGATAATAAATATATTTCAGGTTCAAACCTTTTCCGTTTCAAGGCCACGACTGATTTTAACCGCCTGCAATTTGATCTTTTTGCAAATTTAAAAGTAAATAAAGTCATTTATAAAGGGAAAGAACTTTCCTTTACCAGAGAGCACAATGCGGTCTTTGTCGAATTTCCTACTGCGATCAAGAAAGGGACACAGGATGAATTTACCGTGTTTTATGAAGGTCATCCTACAGAGGCGGTTAAAGCTCCATGGGATGGTGGCTTTGACTGGAAAAAAGACAGCAAGGGCAAACCGTGGGTAGCAACCGCATGCCAGGGTATGGGCGCGAGTGTCTGGTGGCCAAACAAAGACCATCAATCCGATGAAGTGGATAGTATGATGATTTCCATTGCCGTCCCAAAAGAGGTGATGAATGTATCCAATGGTCGCCTGGTCAAAGTAGAAAAAATGAAGGATGGTTATACCAAATACCATTGGAAAGTCGCCAATCCGATCAACAACTACAATGTCGCCATCAATATCGGCGATTATGTTCATTTTAAAGAAAAATATAAAGGTGAAAAAGGACTATTGGATATAGATTACTATATCTTGCGCGAAAATGATACGGCAGAAAAGAAAGCTCATCTTCAAAAAAATGCCAACCAGACCTTAGAGGCTTTTGAACATTGGTTTGGTCCATATCCGTTCTATGAAGATGGCTATAAGCTTGTTGAAACCTACCATACAGGCATGGAACACCAAAGTGCCATCGCCTATGGAAACCATTATCAAAATGGCTATCGTGGCGGGGATGCGTCGGGAACTGGCTGGGGACATAAATGGGATTTTATTGTGGTCCACGAATCTGGCCACGAATGGTTTGGCAACAATATAACCTCCGCTGATCTGGCCGATATGTGGATCCATGAAAGCTTCACGAACTATTCTGAAGGTTTATTTATCGACTATTTCTATGGCAAAGAAGCTAGCCAAGCGTACGCTCATGGTATCCGAAGTGGAATCCAAAATGACAGCCCCATTCAGGGCCCCTACCACGTCAATAAAGAAGGATCTGGCGATATGTACCCTAAAGGCGGTGTTATGCTCAACATGATCCGTACGATGATGGACAATGATGAAAAGTGGCGAAATATTCTCCGGGGATTAAACAGCAAGTTTTATCATCAGCAAGTCGATTATAATGATATTGTCAACTACGTAAACCAGCAATCCGGTTTAGACCTTTTAAAAGTATTTGAGCAGTATGTACAGCATAGCGCCATTCCTACACTGGAAATCAAGCAAGATCCTTCAGGGAGAGTCTTGGGCCGATGGATCAGTGAAGTCAAAGGCTTCCATATGCCTATACATATTGGGGTAAAAGGTCAAAAAAGAGAACTTATCCAATTGGATCAACGTTTCAGACCGATTAAAATAGCCGGTTTAACGAAAGATAATATTGATATCGATACGTTCAACTATTATGTCGGCGTATTGGTCGAATAAAAACGGTTTCAAGGTTACAGACATAAAATAAATACAGCGCCCCGGAAA
>NZ_DJTD01000041.1:99660-252560 GCF_002440385.1 Sphingobacterium sp. UBA6317
TTTCCGGGGCGCTGTATTTATTGAAGCATTCCTATCACTTCATCTGTATTCCCAATTGGAATAAAACTTTTATGACTTCGCATACACGAACAGCAATGAAAGCAAACTGAAGGTTCTTTCTAACCAATAAGATCGGACACTGTCAGAAAAACAGGCGTTAGGCCTACCTTATAGGATCATTATCCTATTGAAAAGATCAATACTGATTCCAGGCAGGCGGGTCTACGCCAAGTAGATGTTTGACAAAATAGTCCCTTCTTTTTCGTTCACCATAATCTCCCCCAGAGGAATGTCCCATCCCGGGAACCATAATAAAATCATGGTTCTTACGTGCTTTGATTAAGGCATCAACCAATTGGAAAGTGGATGAAGGATCCACATTATCATCCAATTCACCTACAATCAATAAAAGATTTCCTTCCAGTTTAGCGGCATTTTCAATATTGGAGCTCGCTGCATATTCAGGTCCTACAGGCCAACCCATCCATTGCTCGTTCCACCATATTTTATCCATTCGATTATCGTGACAGCCACAGGAGGAAACGCCAACTTTGTAAAACTCCGGATGGAATAACAGCGCGCCCGTCGAGCTTTGACCGCCAGCCGACGTACCATAGATCCCTACCCTACCGATATCCATGTATTTGTATTGTTTTGAAGCAGCCTGCATCCAGGCTATCCGATCGGGAAAACCCGCATCTTTCAGATTTTTCCAACAGATATCATGAAAAGCCTTTGAACGATTTGACGTCCCCATTCCATCGATCTGCACCACGATAAAGCCCAATTCTGCTAATTCATACATCCCGCTCGGGTTGCTGTAGAATGATTTGGGCACGAAAGAGCTATGCGGGCCCGCGTAAATATATTCGATGACAGGATAACTTTTCGCTGGATCAAAATTGGTCGGTCGAATAATAATACCCCAGATATCCGTTGCACCATCACGTCCCTTGGCTTTAAAGACTTCCGGAGCACGCCAGCCTACCGTTTCTAATTGACTACTGTTTGTTTTCTCCAGTTCCATCATAAGACGACCAGTGTTGTCGCGCAATACTGAAATTGGCGGCTGATCGACTCGGGAATATGTATCCACAAATTGGGAATAGTCTTTATTGAAAAAAGCTTGATGATTTGCATTTTCTTCTGTCAGCAGTTTTAAGCCCTTTCCATCTAAACCGATTGAATAATAATGGATCAAATAGGGATCTTCCACAGCATTCATGCCACTACCCTCAAAAATGACGGTTCGTTTATCAGCGTCGACATGTACAACTTTCCGGACAACCCAATTTCCTTTCGTTATTTGATTTTTCACTTTTCCGGTAGATCCATCATAAAGATACAGGTGGTTCCATCCATCGCGTTCAGAAGCCCACACAATTTCCTTTCCATCGGCTAGATCCTCCCGATATTTCTTACCGCTATAATCGATAAAGGTCTTATTTTGTTCTCGGATCAAATAACTGGACATACCGCTATTGGCATCCATTTGCATGACGCCATAGACTTGATGCCCGCGTTTGTTATACTCAAAAGTAAATGCCCTACTGTCATCTCGCCAGGATAAATCCGAAACATAAAATTGATTCGGTATAAGCTCTGCATCAAATACCCACAGTTTATCTTTTTCGAGATCATATAAAACGGGTAGTTTTTGCGCTAATTCATCACCAGGTTTGACATAATCGCGTGTCTGAATCTTTGGCTGCAATTGATCTTTAGGGGAAGATTCGATCAGCGTCAGTTGTCTGATCTCTATTTTTTGTGTTTTTACTGTAGCCAATTTCCGGCTATCCGGTGCCCATTGAATATCATTACTATAATAGTTTGCTGTATTGCCATCAAACGTAATTTGTCGCGCCTGATTTAAATTACCCTTCTTTGCTAGGAAGACATTGTTGTTTCGGATAAAAGCAACATGTATTTTATCTGGAGATTCAACTTCCCTATACGTATTTCCTTGTTCACGTTGTCCCCAATATCGCGGATTACGATCTCTATTTCCACTTGCAGCGCCCTGGCTCAATTGCGCGGAACGGCGGTTCCAAATCCAAAAGTATCCCGCGATATCGAGCGAAACCTGATCCTGGTCCATCAATTTTATCTGATCATTGGAAATAACACGATTTTCGACTTTTCGTCCCAGCTTTTCATCCACCAAGGAAAATACCTTCGTCAGATCAAACAGCTGTTCTTTTGTTTTTGCCTGGGGATTGACCAAAATGTACTCTTTTCCCTGCGCCGTATTTCGATCATACCAAAACAGATCCCCCCGATCATTCCAATAAAACTGACCCGGCAGATTTTCGATTTTGTTGGTCAATTGTTTTTTTAAGTTTTGTGCACGTGTATAATCTACCAAAGTTCCTTGACCAAACAGAAACTGCGCAGACAACAACAAAACCACTGTACTAAGAAGCTTCATACTTTCTTCGCTTAGGATTAATTAAATAATAGATAGGGATACCCAAGAGTGCAATGATAATTCCTGGCCAGGTATAATTTGGCTTAAAAATAACCATCAAGCCGATAAAGGCAAGCCCCATGAGAATATAAAGAATGGGGAGAAAAGGATATCCAAATGCTTTATAGGGTCTGTTCAAATCCGGACGCGTGATACGGAGGCGAATAATACCGGCAATTGCGAGGACATAAAATATAACCACCACACAGGTAATCATATCCAATAAGTCACCATATTTTCCGCTTAAACACCATATTGACGCAGCGACACATTGTATCCAGAGTGCCCAAGCTGGTACCGCATGTGCATTTAGCTTTCCCGCCCTTTTAAAAAACAAACCATCTTTGGCCATGGAGTAATATACCCTCGCTCCTGCTAGGATAATTCCATTATTGCAACCGAAGGTACTAATCATGATCATAATCGCTATAATAGTGATTCCAAAGGGGCCAAAAACCTCTTGAGCGACACTCATCGCTACCCGATCTTTTGGCGCATTGACCATAGCCTCCAGAGGCAATATACCGGTATACATTAAATTGGTTAAGAGATAAATGACGGTGACCAGCAAAGTCCCCAATGCCAGACTCAATCCGATATTGCGTTGCGGATTCTTAATTTCGCCCGCTACAGCTGAGGATGAGTGCCAAGAATCGCTACTGAAGAGGGCTCCGACCATAGCCGCAGAAAAAGCACCCATTGCTGAAAACCCATCATAAGATGTGTAGGTTCCATCCACATTTAAGCGGCGCATGGACCAAAGCGAAATATTGTCCCAGTTCAAAGCCCAAACTTCATGTTTCAAAGCCAGGAAGCCAAAGAGCAACAAAAGCAACAGGCTCCCAATTTTGATCAATGTAATGGATGTCTGCACACGCTTTCCGCTATTTACACCCCTTGAATTAATGTAGGTTAATACCATAATGACCGCAATGGCCAGCACCTGTGCTGCCGAGACGCGGTAATCTGACCATTCAAGCAGATAGACATCTTCGTCCATAAAGGGGAAAAGGTAGGCAGTGAATTTAGCAAACGCAACGCCGACGGCGGCGATTGTCGCGGTTTGTATCACAGCAAAAAATGTCCAGCCAAATACAAAACTCAATACGGGACCATAAGCCTCCCGAAGATAAATATATTGGCCACCGGCCTTGGGAAACATCGCGCTGAGTTCACCATAACTCAATGCTGCTGTTAAAGTCATAAATCCACAGATTAGCCAGACAACCATCATCCAACCCGCAGAACCGGTATTGCGTGCGATATCTGCAGAAACGATGAAAATTCCAGAACCAATCATACTTCCAACAACAAGCATCGTTGCATCGAGCAATCCCAGCGACTTTTGAAAAGTTTGTTTTGACTCACTCATAAACACCTAGTTGTTAAAATGATAGAATTTCCAATTTGTCTCATGGTCTGGTTTTAATTGCTCGCCTTTGATAATCGCTCTTAGCATTTCCATGGGCAGGTAATTTTCTTTAATCACACGATCATGAAAATCAGCAAATGACATTTTACCCTGATCAACCACCTCCTCTTTGATCCGCATCAGTTGTAATCCGCCGACCAGATAAGCCAACTGGTATAAGGGATCATATGAACCTTCAAAAGACCTCTTTACTTCACCATGGGCATTAGCAGACTCAAATCCCACCCTGTTTACCAAGTAATCTATGCATTGCTGCGGCGTCCATTCACCCAAATGAAATTTAATACTAAAGGTTATTCGCGCACAACGGTGCATACGCCAAAATAACATTCCTATACGCTCTTCGGGAGTTTTGGCAAATCCTTTACTATACAATAATAATTCCCAATAAAGTGTCCATCCTTCTGTCCAAAAGGGTGTATTAAACGCTTCCTCGCGATAAGGCTTGTAGCGCCTATTCATAAAATATTGCAAATGATGACCGGGGACCAATTCATGCTGCACAGTACCGCGGGAGAAATAAGGATTATTACCACGCATACTCATCAATTTTGCCTGTTGATCCATCGTGTTGGTTGGATATGATATACTAATTTCCCGACCACCCGTAAAAAAAGGGTTGACACGCTGACGTTCTGGGGTCATCATGATCATTCCCCAAGTTTCATCTGCCAGTTCAGGAATATCCATGAGTTTATTTTTTTGAATAAACTGCTGTGCATCGTTATACAATTTCAGGATGAGTTCCGGCTGTTTCCCAATGGGAACGTAGGAGTTTTTAACCTGCTCCTGTGCTGCCCGCCAGTCGTCTCCAAACCCCATTTCACGACTCGCTTTCAATAACTCTGCTTCACACCATTTAAACTCTTGATCAGCCAATTTTAGCAGATCGGCAGCTGTATAACTGATCATTTCAGCTTTGAGTCTTCGGTTTATTTCTTTTTCGCCAATCGGCACACCCGCAATCTGGCTACCATCATCAAAAACTTTCCGGTCGCTTTTTGCGGCTAATTTCTCCTTATAATCCGACAATTTACTTTTCACCTGTTGAAATATGACGGGTACCCACCAGGTAAATTCAGGGTCGTATCCATTATAGAAATCGAAGGTGCTTGTTATCCTTAAATCCAAAGAATTTAATAGGCCAACCAAAAAGTTCACATCTGCATCAGGAATATTGGTCTTTTCTTGCAAAGCGGTTATCGATCGATCGATTTCATCGACAACCCGCGTCAGCTCTTTCGCGACATCTTCTCCCGCCAAACGTTTTCCTCGACGACGTTCCTTTTCGAGTTTAAATATTCGTTGTGCAAAAGGTAAATACAGGGATAACCTGTTGTAATTCGACTCATGTTCTTTCAGTGCAAGGAGATCACTTTTTAGTTTGCGCTTCAGTAAGATAAAATCCACCTGCCCAGATGTTTCAAGTTCTTCATAGGGAAATTTGTCCAATTTGTTCAAATATTCGTTATCCAAACGTTGAAGACGAGCCAGCTGTTCGGGCGATGCTGCAGCCTGTTGATTGCCCCAGCCTTTGGGCATCGGACCATAGAAATAGTTGATTGCCTCAACATCGTGCCCGTATTGCACGATATAAGGTTCTAAAGGAGTTGTATGGTCGTATAATTTCATCTTTTGTGCATGTGTGGATACCGGGAATAGAAAGAGTAGTCCATAAAACAATGTTTTGGGGGCTTTAAAAGAAAAAGAACGATTCATAATTTAGGTGTTGGTTTATATCATAATTTTATCAGTCGAAACGATCCGGCCTAAAACCAGCGATTTCAGACTCTATTTTCTGTCCTGCCAATAAATCTGCAACAACTTTCCCATAAGCTGGGCCCAGGCTCAAGCCCATCATCCCACCGCCACCGGCAACAATAGCATTATCAAATTTTTTCAAGCGTCCCAGATAAGGCAA
The DNA here is from genome assembly GCF_002440385.1 of Sphingobacterium sp. UBA6317. Taxonomy (NCBI): domain Bacteria; kingdom Pseudomonadati; phylum Bacteroidota; class Sphingobacteriia; order Sphingobacteriales; family Sphingobacteriaceae; genus Sphingobacterium; species Sphingobacterium sp. UBA6317. Next base: position 105,481 of record NZ_DJTD01000041.1, read on the forward strand.
TCCATCAGGTGAGCAGGGTCTGTAACCGTACCATATTTTTTCGCTTGGGTAATCGACCTTCAATTCTGGATAATATTTAGGAATAGATTCTACAATTCCACGGACGCGGTTTTCATAAATCCGGTCATTTGCAGGTCCCAATTCCATCGTACCACTGAATCTGATCTGGCCATTCATGGGGGTTACAGCAACACGAGCTTCCAGTAATAATGCCGCATGATTCAAGGTCTGCTCGCCCTGGGGCTGATACATAAAAGAATATCCTTTTCCAGGCATAAGCGGTGTATTTAAATGCAACTTTGAAGTCAGCTGCGGCAAATAAGCACCGCCAGTCAAGACAAAAGCGTCTGCCTGAAAACTTCCTTTATTGCTGATTGCCTCTTTAATCTTATTTCCGGCCGTCATAAATTTATGGACTTCAGTTTCTTCGAAAAAAGCAACACCTGCGGCTTTCAGGTATTGAATCAATTGCTGCATTAACTTGGGTGGATATAGTTTTCCATCGCAGCGATAAAGTATAGCACCCAATACATCTAGCTTCAGATTAGGTTCCAGTTCTTGAACGGTATTTCCTTCGAGGATATCGACATCGAGTCCGAGGTCCTGTGCACGATGCGCCAGCTCAATCTCCTCATGTTGCATTTCTTTCGATTTATACATCATCAGGATACCATTCTGCTTCAGTTCAAAATCAAAATTATCTTCTTGGGCCAGTTCGTCATACAAGCGGCTGCTATAGAGATTCAGGTCACGTATGGCGGAAGCATGTTGCTCCACATGCGTGCGGTTGGCATGTTTTAGGAATTTCAGACCCCAATTGATCAACCGCGGATTGAGCGAAGGCCGTACATAAAAGGGGCTTTTACTATTGAACATCCACTTTATTCCTTGCGCGACTATCCCGGGGGCTGCCAAGGGCGTAAAATGACTGGGGACGATCATGCCTGCATTGCCATAAGAACAATTATTGTCCAAAGTATTTTTTTCCAGGATTTTCACATCCCAACCATCTCTCACCAGGTAATAGGCCGAAGCAAGACCAGCAATTCCAGCACCTATTACAACAACTGTACCTCTATTATTTTCTTTCACGTTGCTCTTTTCTTATTAATGTATTAAATCACCTGAAAACCGCCAAAATAAGGATCTTCATCATCCAAAAAAATGGTATTATATCCTGTTATCCGTGCCCAGCCTTCGATGGACGGCACAATAGCAGGCTTACCATCCACGGTTGTTTCCGCTTCAATTTTGCCGGTAAATTGTGAACCAATATAACTTTCATGTATAAATTCCGTTCCTTTTTTAAGCTTCCCTTTCGCGTACCACTGTGCCATACGCGCCGAAGTACCTGTACCACAAGGAGAACGATCCAAGGCATTATCGCCAACCAGTACGGCGTTGCGTCCGGACGAGTTGGGAAGCGTTGGATTACCTGTCCATTGGATATGTGTCAACCCATGAATATTCGCATCTTCGGGATGAACAAAAGCATATTTTTCGTTGAGCAGTTGACGAATTATTTTCCCATAATGGATCAATTGGCTCGCAGAATAAGAACTGATATCGTCAAAATTAGCCTGGGGATCAATAATACCATAGAAATTGCCACCGTAGGCAACATCTACGCTGATAATTCCTAAATCTGGACAGTCTACCGTTAGCCCTTCAGCATATAAAAAAGACTTGACGTTAGTAAGCTTTACGCTTTTCACCTTAGGACCCTCTTGAACATAATCGATATGTACAAGTCCTGCCGGAGTTTCCAACCTTAATTTTCCGGGAATTTTAGGTTGAACGAGCCCCTCCTCGATGGCAATCGTTACGGTACCGATCGTTCCGTGTCCGCACATAGGCAGACAACCACTGGTCTCAATATAAAGAACGCCGATATCGTTTTGCGGATCAAATGGTGGATAAAGCATACTTCCACTCATCATGTCATGTCCCCTTGGTTCAAACATCAATCCTTTGCGAATCCAGTCGTACTCACGTATAAAATGCAATCTGCGCTCCATCATGGAATTACCCGCTAGCAATGGGGTTCCCCCTGCAACCAATCGTACGGGACAACCACAGGTATGCGAATCAATACAAAAAAAAGTCTTCTTCATTTCTGAGTCCTTGTTGTTTATATGGTCATTTATCTATATTATGCTTTCGTCCATTGTTGATTGACCAGACGATCAATTTGTAATGGGTTTCCGTCTTGTAGCTCTTTAGGTAAAAACTCATTCGGCCAATTCTGGAAGCTAAAAGGTCGGACGAACCGTTTTACCGCATCTGGCCCTACTGAAGTAAAACGAGCATCTGTGGTTGCTGGATAAGGTCCGCCATGCTGCATGGCATACTGAACCTCTACGCCTGTTGGCATACCTTGGAACAGCAGTCTTCCGCATTTGTCCTGAGCCATTGCAAAAAGAGCCGGGCATTCATGTATGTCCTGCGCCGTGGCAGCGAAAGTCAGGGTAATCTGCCCATCAAGCTGTTGCATGACAAGATTCATCTCATTTTGGTCGTTACAGGATACAATCAGCCCAAAAGGTCCAAAAACCTCTTCCAGCAAGTTGGGATTGTTTAATACCTGACTGGCTTCAGTTTCGACAAGTACAGCCCGGGCAAAATCATGTGGTGTATTACCTTCGCCTTCCCCCAATACGCTGATCCCTTCCGATTGAACCATTTCGCCTTTTAGGCGATTGTAGCTATCCAGAATACCCGCATGTAACATTTTCCCTGTAGCAGCAGATTTTAGTTCGCTCTTTAGGGCCAGTTTGAGCCGATCGAACGGTTCGCCCGCCAAGCCTACCAATACACCCGGATTAGTACAAAACTGCCCTACACCGAGGAGTAATGATCCAATATACTGCTTTGCAAATGCTTCCAGATGATTAGCGAGGTAGTCTTGCAAAATAAAAACCGGATTTACGCTTCCCATTTCAGCAAATACCGGAATAGGTTCAGGTCTCGACTGCCCTAAATCAAACAAGGCTTTTCCGCCACGAAATGAACCTGTGAATGCCACAGCCTTTACCTGTTTATGGCTAACCAACTGTTGCCCAACAGCAAATGAATCTGACAGCACATGATTAAAAACACCAGTCGGAACGCCCTGTTTTGAAACCGCACGATCAATGGCGTCAGCCATTAATTGGGAGGTTTTAAGATGCGCAGGATGAGCCTTTACGATGACTGAACAGCCGGCACCAATGGCACTTGCAGTATCTCCGCCAGCAGTTGAAAAGGCGAAAGGAAAATTACTCGCGCCAAAGACGACCACTGGACCAAGTCCTTTATTATATTTCCTTAAATCAAATTGGCCATTTGGATCCCGATCTATCCGAGCTTCACTGTATAAACCAGTACGAACGGCATCGGCATATCGACGCCATTGATTGACTGTTCTCGCCTTTTCACCCTGCAGTCTTCCCAAAGGTAGTGCCGTTTCCAGATGAGCCGTTTCAATCAATATTTCGCCCAATTCCTCAATTTCAGCGGCAATGGCATACATCAATTCCGCTCGTTCGATGACATCCGTTTGTTGAAGAAACTGAAATCCAGCCTCCGCCTGTTTTACGACGTAATCAATCTCATTTTCGTTTCTATCCATTCCTTTTGTTTTTATGGTAACTAGTATCTTCAAAAATCAATAAAAACCTTCCCTATATTTTCATTCCTTGCGGTTACTCAATATAATAAGAAGGTCCTTTTCGCGTATTTTTACTTGGTTCTAAAAAGAAAATTTCCTGAACTCTCATCCAGAGAGTTCAGAAGCATTCCTATAATTGTGGTCTCGTTGCGATTGAATCTGCAATAATTTTTTTCACACGTTGTTCTTCCTCACCGATCAACGGTAATCTCGGCGCGCGTGTATAAGGTGTTGAAATTCCTTCAGCTGTAGCGGCCAATTTAATGTATTGGACCAATTTAGGATGAATATCCAATTCCAACAAAGGCATAAACCAACGGTATATTTCTACCGCTTTTTTATATTCACCAGCTTTCACAAGATCATACATAACCACTGTTTCTCTTGGGAATGCGTCCACCAATCCAGCGACTAACCCATCAGCCCCTAACATTAAAGACTCGAGCCCCAAGGTATCTACACCGGCCATAATCTTTAATCGATCACCAAAACGATTTTTCAAACGCGTGATATTGGTTAAATCTCGTGTAGATTCTTTCACTGCCTGGATATTTGGTTCCAACAATAGTTCTTCAAACATATCCAACGATACATAAGTACTATAGTCAACTGGGTTATTATAGATTAAAATTGGCAGTTTGGTACTTTGTGCAACAGCACGAAAATAAGCGACAGCTTCTCTATCATCGGCTCTATAGCGCATTGGTGGCAATAACATCAAACCATCGGCTCCCAATTCCTCACTGGTCTGCGCCACTTTGATCGCAGCAGCAGTTGTATTTTCTGCAATATTTAGCAATACGGGTACACGACCACCAACAAGTTTCAACGCATAGGTCAATAAATCATACTTTTCTTCTGTAGTCAAAACACTTGCTTCCCCCAATGATCCAGCGATAATCAAACCGTGAACACCTCCATCCAATTGTGCTTCAATGTTTTTACCAAACATATCAAAATCCAAATTTCCATTTTCATCAAATGGTGATAACATTGCAGGATATATTCCTTCCCATTTAAATTGTGCCATAGCGTATTATTTTAATATTTCTTTATCACAAATCTATCTGGAATAGTACGTTCAGTCTTCTTATGAATTAATCAACACTGACCTAATATTGACCTTTTCTCGTAAATACAACTCACGAGGATTCAAAAGAATGTTTTTTCTAATTTTAAATACAGCTTTATAAATTATCTCGGCAAAACTTCAACGAAGTGCTTTTTATGTTGAGGCTTAATTTAAGGAACTTAAATGTAAATTCAACATTTATAACAAGATTTACACAAAATAGCATGTAAACGATATATCGCTATTCGCTTCAACTTTGGATCGCTATTACGAAACGTACAGCTGCATGTTAAAAATAACAAAGGTTGCACTGTCGGATAGGCAACCTTTGTATCGTATATAATAATTAAAAATGGGTAACTAATCGCGGTTCTCCTTCTTATAAGCGAAGTAAAAAACAATAGGTAGTACTGAAAACGAGAGAATCATACAAATAATCAATCCACCAACAATCATAATCGCCAGGGGTTTTTGAATTTCAGACCCCATACCGTTTGAAAGTGCAGCTGGCAATAAGCCCATCGCCCCCATTAATGCAATCATTAAGATGGGTCTGATCCGGCTTTTGACAGCTTCATAAATAGCAGGTTTCAAGCGCATTTTATTCAACAGATTTTCTTTCATAATCCCGATTAAGACAATACCATCAATCGTGGCTACGCCAAAGAGAATAATAAATCCGATACCGGCCGAAATTCCAAATGTCGTTCCAGTAATCCACAAGGAAATGAATCCACCAATAAAAGCAAAGGCGAGGGTCAGTGAAGAAATCAGCGTATCTTTGACATTACCAAAATTGGCATACAGCAAGAGTAAGATCAAAATCAACGAAATTGGCACAACATTCATCAGTTGTTTTGTTGCCCGTTCCTTGCTTTCGAATTCACCAGCCCAGACGACCTTATAGGATTTGGACAGTTTCACATCTCTTTCTATCTGTTTTTTCGCATCGGCAATTGTGCTTCCCAAATCTCGACCTTCAATATTGAAGCCAACACCAATATAGCGGGAATTCCCTTCTCTGTAAATAAATGCCGGCCCGGTATGATAATCTATTGTTGCGATCTCCCGTAGGGGTACTTTCTGATCATTCATCGTCGGAATAATGATATTTCCGATCTTCTCGGGGTTGTCGCGGTATGATTTTTGGAAGCGCAGGCGAACATCAAAGATCCGCTCATTTTCGTAGAAATGTGTCACAGATTGCCCCCCGATAGTCATTTCGATCACGGACTGCACATCTTTGGTTGAAACGCCATATTTAGCCATTTTTGAATCATGCAGTTGAATGCGGAGTTCTGGCAAACCTATATTTTTAAAAACATTGACATCCGTAATGCCATTGACCTTTTTTAGTGACTCTGCAAACTTATTGGCCTTATTCTCTAAATCTTGTAAGTTTTCACCAAAGATTTTGATAACTAGTGGACTTTTTACCCCGGCCACATACTCCTCCACATTATCCTGAATCGGCTGGCTAAAGCCAAAGTTGATTCCAGGAAAAGTCTGCAGGCTATCCCGCATCTGACTGATCAATTTCTCTTTGGAAAGTTTACGTTTCCACTCCCCCTCGGGCTTCAATTCAATATTAAATTCAATATTAAAAAAGCCTGTTGGATCCGTGCCATCATTGGGACGGCCTGTCTGTGTCATTATAAAGTCGATCTCGTCAAACTGCTTCATCAGTTTTGTTTTCATTGTTTTGGTCAGCTTCACCGATTCTTCCAGGTTGACACTATTGGGTAAGGTTGCGCGAACATAGATTGCACCCTCATTCAATTTTGGAAGAAACTCGGAACCATAATGGCTAAACCGGAACATACAGACGAACAAGACAACCATAAAAATAGACAATGTCCATTTTGGATGGTCAAAAGCCTTTTTAAAACCTTTAAAAATGGCATTACGGCTGACTTTAGTGATCTTATTTTCATCTTCTTTGATGTTCTTTTTTAATAAGTATTTACACATCGCAGGCACATAGGTCAAACTCAGGATCAAGGACCCCAACAAGGCGTAACCGAGCGTAAAGGCTAATGGTGAGAACATTTTTCCTTCCACCTTTTGAAAAGAGAAAATAGGAGTCAGTGCGACAATTAAAATCAATAGTGCAAAAAAGATATACCCTGCAACAGAACCTGCACTTTTTTTTATGATCCCTAGCTTGGAGATTTTATTAAAGCGTTCCGTCCCAAGCCGATGGGCCTCTTTTTCCAAAGAGACAAAAACAGTCTCGACGATTACCAATGTTCCTTCGAGCAAGAGTCCAAAGTCCAACGCCCCCATTGAAATCAGATTGGCCGGCAAACCTTGTATTTTCAATAATATAATCGCAAAGAGGAAAGCCAGTGGAATGACCGAGGCAACAATAAAGGTTGTCTTCCAGTTGTTCAAAAAGATAAAGACAATAATCGAAACCAGAATAACCCCTTCTATCAGGTTTTTGGAAACCGTATGCACGGTATTATTCACCAGTTTAGTACGATCTATAACGGGTTCGATCTTGACATTTTCGGGTAAAATACGTTGGTTTAGCTCTTCGATTTTTGCCTTTAGCCTTGTGACGACAGCCGAAGGATTTTCTCCCCGCAGCATAATGACTATTCCCTGTACAAGATCATCTTCCTGATTGAGTCCCACTTGGCCAAGTCGTGGCTTTGCGCCCAGTTCTATTTCGGCTACATGTTTGACTAGAATCGGTGTATTGCCGACCACCTTGATCAAAATATTACCAATATCGTCGATCTTATCCAATAAACCTACCCCACGAACGACATAGGCTTGATTTCCTTTCTGGATCACATCCCCACCGACGTTGATATTCGAACGCGATACGGCTTCATATACGTCCAGTGGCGACAAGTTATAATTCGCCAGCTCTGTTGGGTTGATCTTTATTTCATAGATCTTTTCCTCCCCCCCAAAACTCACGACGTCCGCCACACCTGGCACCCCCACAAGTTCCCTTTCGATCACCCAATCTTGAATGGCAGAAACTTCTTTAATCGGAAGATTGCTCTTCACCACATAGCGAAAAATTTCTCCGGTAGCACCCGAAGGTGGTTCGATGGAGCTTTCCGCGCCGTCCGGCAAATCGATGGAACGCATCTTATTACCCGCATACTGCTGGGCATAAAAGTCCTCTACACCATCCTCAAATTGGATCGTTACAACGGATAAGCCAAACAAGGAGATCGAACGAACATCCGTTTTCTTTGGGATGGTATTCATCTCTTTGGTTACCGGTAATGTGACGAACTTCTCGATTTCTTCAGCACTACGTCCCGGCCATTGTGTGATAATCCTGACCCGTGTATTGGTGACGTCGGGGAAAGCTTCAATCGGTGTATGCAGGTAGGCGTATATCCCGCCGAATAATAATGCCAACGTAAAAAATAGGACGACCAAGGAGTGTTTCAATGAAAACGAAACAATATTTTGTACAACTTTCTTCATCCTATCTATTTATCAATTCATCAAATACAATCAGCTCATTTTCTGTCAGCACCTGATCTCCCTCGGCTATTCCTGTTTTGACAAAAGCATAGGTTTCATTCTCAGCAACAATATCCACAGGCTTTACGGACAGATCACAGTCATTATTGTACAGCACCACGAAATTCTGGTTATTATGCAGAATGATGGCATCTTTGGGAATAGCCAGCATCTGCTGTTCTTGTCCTGAAACAGCTTTTTCCACCAATACATCCACACTCATGCCCGGCTTTAACCTCAGGTCTTTGTTCAACAACTTTACACGCGCCTTGACGACACGTTCTTCAGGATCGAAGAAATTGGCTACCTGATCAATATAGCCATCAAAAGATTCCCCTTTATAGGCTAACGTGGTGATTTTGACAGGCGCACCATTTTTCACAAAAGGTAAATTATTTGCATAAATATTGACCGAAACCCATACTTCATTTAGTTTACTTACCGAGAGTAACTCGGCATCATCACCAACTGTCATACCGGGGCTCACCTTTTTATCGACTATATAACCCGCTTTGGGTGCACGAATGTAAAATAGACCATTTTCTGATGATCCATTGAGCAGGTTCATATTGGCCTTTACATGACGTATTCCGATTTGTGTGGCTTTCAATTCGCTTTCCATCTCTTCTAGTTCCCGTTGGGAAGCCAAACCATCTTTCAGTAGACTGCGAAGACTTGCCAATTTACTCTCCACCAAGCGCTTGCTATTCTCCAGCTCACGCAGCTCCTTTCCTAAATCATTAACCGAGGTCCCTTTAAGCGATACAAGAATCTGTCCCTTCTCCACATAATCACCCATCTTGACGGAGACAGACTGCACGATACCGGGTATCGGGCTCTTTAGTGCAGCAAGCTCATCCTGATCGTATTGAATGACCCCATTTAAAGCGATCTGTTCAAATACCGCCCGCTTCTGAATCGAATCAATTTTAATTTGGTTTTTGAAATCTGCGCTAAGGCAAAAACCTTTAGTTGGCGGCGTAACCTGCTCTTCATTTTTCGTTGATTGACAGCTCCACAATAAACATATGGACAGGAGTGTCAGTGGCATTAAAAAGTTCCCTTTCATTAGACAATGTCCTTTCCGATTAAATACGTCAATTCTTCCTTATACTGAAGGTATTTTGCCCTGCGCTCCAATATTGATTCTTTGTTTTCCATGTAATTATTGATAAAGTCTATAAATTCAACGATGGTCAACCGTCGTTCTTGAAAATTGCGGATATAGCGTTCAAGCGCGACATCCAGTTTACGATCAAAGCCTGTATCCATCGTTTTCAAGCTCGATTCGAGATTGCTCAAACGCGCCGAAAGGAACTCGATCTCTCGTTCAATATCGATACGAAATTGTGCGATTTCAACTTTGTTTTTCTCAAGTTCCAGTTGAGCAACTTTGATATTGCCCTGGTTTCGATTAAATAAAGGAAGATCCATAGCAACACCCAGGCCTATAAAATCGCGCATGATATTTCCGCCCCGGTCATAATTCATTGATACTTTGAGATCTGGTGTACGTTCTGCTTTTTCGATTTCCAACTGCGCATTACTTTTCTTCCAGGTATTGTGGATGATTTTATAGTCGCTACGGTTTTCCAGGGCCATCATTTTCCATTCCTGTTTCGTCCCCAGGAGAAAAAGTGGCATACCTATCGTATCCGAAATGTAAAGTGCAGTCCCCTTATCTCCTAGATAGCTCGCAACTGTATTCATTTTTGCAATTTTTTCCTGCTGGATTTCGTTGAGTTTATTCCCAAATGCAATCGACTCACTTTCAATCCTGAGATAGTCCATTTCACTCACATTGCCTTCTTTCCATTGATTTTGAAAGGACTTCGCTAGGGTCTGAAAAATATCGACCTGACTACTGTATAATTGTTCTTTTTCCTGTAAGATCTGTAGTTCGAGGCATTGGCTCCGGAGATCATATTTCAAATTCCGCAATAATTCTTCAAATTGAAGCCGGGCATTCTCTTTTTCCAAAAGCTGCAATTGCACCCTTTTTTTCCGTTTCCCGGCCATTTCGATCGTCTGTTCCAGCTCAACAGCCAGCTGCTGATATTTACCATAATGACCGATCAGCGCAGGAAAGGATTCGCTGCTGGAATTTTTCCAAAGATTGACCTCTGAGATTGAGATCGTTGGATTGGGCCAGAGCTTTGCCTGAAGTACTGCTGCATCAGCCTGTTGTATATGAAAACGTTGTGCCATTAAGCTCAGGTTATGCGCAAGGAACACCTGTTCAATCTCCGATTTTCGTAAACGGCTTTCAACCGCTTCCTGTGAAAATAGTTTGCTACTCAGGCCAAGAAGTAAAAATAATGTAATACGTAGCTTTCTCACTTAATTTTGAATTTCCACAAAACTAACGGACAGAGATTACAGGCAACTTTAGGTTAAATTAAAGTTTAATTAGAAGAGATTAGAAAAGGATTAGAATTTAGGGAATAGCAGTGATACGGTAGTTCCCAGATGGTTCGAGCGAATATCAAAGTCTACGCCCTGATCCTTAAAAACGATTTGCGCAAATGAGAGGCCTATGCCGCTGCCCTTCACCTGACCGACATTTGACCCACGATAAAAAGTCTGTTTCACAGACTCCAGTTCGGCCTTTGGGATACCGATGCCGTGATCTATAATTTGTAAAGACAGTCTGCCATCTGCACTGGTCATTCGGATAAGCACTTCTTGCCCATTTGCATATTTCAGTGCGTTTTCGATTAAATTAGAGATCGAAAGGGAGACGAGCATCTTGTTGCCCCGAAAATTAAAGTATTGTGGTTCGTCGACCTCTATATCGACTTTCAAGGGTACGGCAAATGATCTCGAAAATTTAGGTACAAGGTCCCACACGATCTCATCGATACGAAAGGTTTCCAGGGAACGTTTCAGGGCCTGATCTTCGGTCAGTAATAGAAAATTACCAATAAGCTGATTCAGAAAATTCACATGCTCGGTAATGGTTTCGGCCAGTTCACGGTATTCTTCCTCCGTTCTAACTTTTGCGCCGAAGACCTCCATTGAGCCCAGGATACCCGCTAAAGGCGTTCGGAACTCGTGGGAAACATAACTTACAAAGTTCTTTCTGATAATCATATTTTCACTGATCCGACGTAGGAGTGCATTATAACTTTCAATCAGATCCTGGAGTTCATCCTTGGTTTTTATGGCGGTCAAGGGCTCCTGAATGGTACTTAAATCTTTATGCTGAATTTCTTGGATCACTTTACGAATGGGCAGATAAGCATACTTACTCAGCCAGACCGACAACAAGGCAATACTAATCAATGCAATGAGAAAAACAAAGACAAGCGTAATGAGTAAACGGTTCAACTGATGATCAAAATCTGCGCTGGACTCTTTGACAAACACAAAGAAATCGCCCTGATTATCGGGATAATACAAACCAAAATAAAAGCTATCGGCTGTTTTAAAATAAACCGTTTTGTCTGTTTTCAGCTGGTTCAGCAAATCTGTATTAATTTGATTATCAAACCGCATACCACCATAACTCACCTTCCCCGCTGCGTTATAAACGGCTACCATCGCGCGCTTGACCAGACTTTCATATTGATTTTTGGATTCCATGTGCTTTAGCGGGCTCTGTTCGTCCGCTTCAAGGTAATAAATACCGGCTATCTTCGCATTTTTTTCCAGCGAGCTTATCAGATGTCGTTCAGAAGAATTATAAAATATCCAGTAGATGACTAGCGTTGCAAGCCCAAAAATGATGGTGAATACCAAGGTAGAAAAGAGTGTGAGTCGAATCTTTAAATTCATGGTCAGTCCGTTGTGAGCATATAACCTACCCCTTTCACCGTTTTGATAATGGAGGTATCACTCCCCGCATCAATCTTACCTCTTAAATAAGAAACGTATACATCGACAACATTGGTATTATTATCAAAATCAATTCCCCAGACGGCCTGTAAGATCGCTGTTCTTGAAAGGGTTTTATTGCGATTTTCGATCAGATACTTCAACAGTTTAAATTCTTTAGGTGATAGATCGATATTTTTACCATTCTTATGGACTTCATACCGTTCAAGATCCACTTTTAAATCATGAATTTCTACGCAGCTATCCTTTGGTACGTTTTTATAATTGTCGCGGCGTACCAAGGCTTTGATACGGCTAACCAATTCCTTAAAGGAAAAGGGTTTGACAAGAAAATCATCAGCACCACTTTCCAAGGCCTCGACTTTATCTTCAACTTCTCCTAAGGCACTTAAAATCAATATTGGAATATGATTTTTTCGATATCGGATCATCTTCGTAAATTGTATACCATCTATTCCGGGCAACATAATATCAAGTACGACAATGTCCAATGAATCCGCATTGATCCATTCACGTGCCGCTTCCGCAGATTCAACCAAAATGACCTTGTGGCCCATCTCTTCTAGACCTTTAACAACAAAGCTGCTAATACGGCGATCGTCTTCTACTAAAAGTATCTGCATATACTCAGTTTATTTTTATGCGGGATTATAAAAATTACGAATTTCTCTTAGAATTCTACAAGTATACGAATTTACAAATTAATCGTTCGGGTGATCAAGAGCAGTGTCGAGGATAAAAATCTTTGTCTATAACGTTGACGAGTCCATTATGCGGAATTCTCGATTATTCAGGTAAAAAATATTACGTCCAGTATTATTTGTTTATATTTAACCTAACAATTCGGAAAGGAATTAAAATGAACACAGCATTGCTCTCCAATAGAAAAAGAAGTGAAGAGATTACGATTCAATATTTTAACTTTTTAGATCGTCATTTAGCGGAATTGGTTCGTGGAGACAGCATAGATATGATGGAGCTTCAGGATATCGCCAACATACTCTGTGTTTCACAAAAGCATCTTATCAAGATTATACAGGAAACTTCCGGAAATCACCCCTGCTATTTTTATGTACAAAAAATATTAGCTTGTATCAAAGACCTACTCATTAATAGCGATCTGACCATTGCGAAAATTGCACAGATGCTGACATACGACCCGTCCAACTTCACCAAATTTTTTAAAAAATATGAAGGCATGTCGCCATCACAATTTCGTCAATTGAAAAAAGCGAAAAGTTCACCATAAGAGGTTCCTTAACATTTGTGAGATTTGCTATAATCAAAATTTAAATTATTATGGCAAGAAATGATGTAAAAGGAAAAGTTGTCCTTATCGCTGGTGGTGCAAAAAACCTTGGCGGATTATTAAGTCGGGATTTTGCGGCTCAAGGGGCAAAGCTGGTGATCCATTACAATAGTGAAAATACCAAAGCAGACGCTGAACAAACTCTGGAAGCTGTCAAATCCGCGGGGGCAGAAGCAATATTAGTGCAGGCGGACCTGACAAAAATTGAGCATATCACGAAACTTTTTGATGTTGCAATTGAGCAGTTTGGTGGCGTAGATATCGCCATTAATACGGTCGGTAAAGTATTGAAAAAGCCAATTGTGGATACCACGGTCGAAGAATATGACAGCATGAGTGACATCAATTCAAAAGTTGCTTATTTCTTTATTCGGGAGGCGGGTAAAAAACTGAATGCAAATGGCAAAATCTGTACGATTGTTACCTCATTATTGGCGGCCTATACGGGATTATACTCTACTTATGAAGGACTGAAAGCTCCAGTAGAGCATTTTACGCGAGCTGCTTCAAAAGAATTTGGAGAACGGGGAATTTCGGTTACTGCTGTAGCCCCGGGGCCAATGGATACGCCATTTTTCTATGGACAGGAAAGCGAAGACGCTGTTGCTTACCATAAATCTGCTTCAGCATTAGGTGGGCTAACCGATATAAAAGACATTGCGCCTTTGGTGGAATTCTTGGTCACCGATGGTTGGTGGATAACGGGGCAGACCATTTTTGCCAATGGTGGTTATACAACACGGTAAAACAACAAAGAGAAAGCATCTTGAGAAAGATGCTTTCTTGATAAGCCTATTTCTTTGGATTGATTCGTATATCACAAAAGCTAAGCAACAATAAACAAGCCCTGATATTTATTAACTAGAGTTGCTCCAAAAAACGGAGATAGCGCGTCACGCCCTCTTCTACCCATGCGGTAGATGACTCTTTTTCAATTCCATAAAAGACGAAAAGTTTTTGATAATCCGCTTTAACATAATCAAAAGTAATTTCAAAAGGACTTGTTAATTGATCCATGCTATATTTATACTTTCCTGTCTCCCTATACTCCTGCTCGTCTATCCCAGCAGAAATTGCTAATGCAATTTTCTTTCCTTCCAATTTGTAGCCACTGTTCTTACCATAAGCCCATCCATAAGTAAGCACTTCATCCAGCCATTGCTTGAAAAACGGCGGACAATTAAACCAATAAAAGGGAAATTGAAAGACAATTTTATCATATTTCTCTATCATCTGCTGCTCGGCCAAGACATCAATTTTACCATCAGCATAGACTTGGTGCAATTGATGGATGTCATACAACTCAGGTTGATTTTCCAAGGCCTTAACCCAACTTTTATTTACGACGGAAGCAGCAAAATTGGGGTGAATAACGACTATTAATGTTTTCATTTTATTATGTATCTATATATGCACAAGTCACCACATTTAGCCGATTCGTAGCGGCAGTTTTAATAAACGACAGGACTATGATTTAAAAATAGCGACATAATTCCTATTTTGGCTTATCTGTAACCCAATGTTAGGTACTATAAAAAATGTGCGTATGACTAAAATCAAGACGAGCTCCACTAACTTTTCAAATAAAAAGCAACTTGAGCATAATTGCCCCGAAGTTTTTGCCGCTAATGTGATTGGTGGTCAATGGGCTCTAGCCATATGCTGCTATCTCATCAATGGCGCGCTACGTTATTCTGAAATCAAAAAATGTTTACCGGGTATCACTGAACGTATGCTCACCTTACAATTGCGCAAGCTAGAAGATGATAACATTATTAAACGTACTGTATATGCAGAAGTCCCGGCACGTGTACTTTATGAGCTGACTGCACTGGGATATGAACTCAAACCAATTATTCGAGAACTAGGGAAATGGGGAGAGAAGTTACAACAGGTTCAAAAATCTTAGACTTTAGCTGACAGAACGAAAGGTTGTTTTTAGTTCATACATCGTGCTGTTACCAGTAATTGGCCGACATGACGCTGTGCATGCTCTGCAGCGTGGAACAACAAACCAATCAACGTAGTAGGGATCCGTTTTCTACCCAAGAAACGTAGTTCCGTCAAGGTGTCCGGATCAATTAACGCCAGTTTTTGCAAAGATTGCTGAATCTGCCGATGTAAGTTTTCTACAAGCGATATCACGCTTAAAGCACTATTTTCTAGACCTTCCTGACGGAGGTCGTCAAATTGTTTATCCGTTAAGGATTTATTTTCGGCATAAGTAAACATGCGATCGATTACTCCACGAATATGTTGCAGGTGAAAACCTATACTGGCGTTGCCACCCGGTTTTGTCCAAAGCTGCGCTGAGGATATTTGTGCGGTATACTTCAAAACATCTTCTTCAACTTGCAAAAGTGCATGCGCAACAGGTTGGAGAAGAGCGGGAACCCCTTCAATAGGTCCACGCATCCATACTTCTAAATTTTCCATGCTTTTAAAATAGCTAAAAGTCTACGCGGATGCTTTTTAAAATCCATAAAGCTACAGCGTTTAAAAAGAATGCAGATAGCAGTCCGTTTCGTCAAAAATACAGTTTACTCCTATAAAAATAGCTACTTCCTATAGCTTGTTTAAAGTCGATTCAATTATTTTTTAAAATAAATTTGCATAGTGTAGTAAATACACTTACATTTGTGTCATCATAATTTAGGTTTATAATTGGTTATTTAAGGTTTTCATTCTCCCCGTTTGAAAACCTTTTTTTATAAATGACTGCAAAAATATAATCTTCCATCATCCTTTATCATATCACCGAATCGAGAAAAAGTACGTCCATCTTCCCATTAAAAGCAGGATAGGTTATAAAGGCTTTTCATTTCAAACATAAAAAGGGCAATGTTCACATTGCCCTTTCTTTTAGATACCCATTTAATGGCCTTTACATCTTATAATATTGCTCCCAACCTCTTGCTGGTGGAGGTCCGGCTAAGAGTGCGTTGGCAAACTTATCATTGGTCACTTCTTTTGTCTGCGTATTCAATATCAACTTACTGTTTAAGCGTTGTGCAATTACACCCAAGCAAAATACTTGGCTCAGAGGACCTGCAATTTCAAAAGCCGAGCGGGTTTTTTCTTCGCCTTTACAACCTTTCAAGAAATTAGCAAAGTGGTTTGACGGTGATTTTGGCACTTCCGGTAACCGAGACTCCATTTCCTTGGCTTTCGTTGCTGGAATAATCTGCAAGGTACTGGCATGGGAGCCACCTTTAAATATCAAATCCTTGCTGTAGATAATTTTCCCAGGATTTAGTTTGGCGGGTTCCAATTTCCCTGTACTAGGTGCAGGAATATTGGGATCCAATCCAGATACACCATAGCCTTCGGGTATAGGTGGCAAATTATCCAGTCCATCATACCAATTGATATCGACTGCTGGCATCTTTTTCCTTTTTGGGAAATGAAATTTCAAGGTTGAAGACATAGGGAAAAAATAGGAATTATACCCGTCGAGCTTCACAGCAGACACTTCTGTAGGCAGCCCCAAATCTAAAAATTCATGTGCTGTATCCAATATATGTGCCCCCCAATCGCCCAGAGCCCCCATTCCAAAATCATACCAACAGCGCCATTGACCATTCACAAAATCCTTATTATAATTATGGCCAATAGTCTGCATTTGCCAAAGATCCCAATCTAATGTTTCGGGGATCATTTCTGCGGCAGGAAAACCCTTTATATTTACATCCCAGCCATGCCATCTACGCGGCATATTCATGTGCGCATCGATGCGTGTCACATCCTTAATAATGCCGGCATCCTTCCAGGCTTTAAACTGAAAGTAATTTGCTTCGGAGTGCCCTTGATTTCCCATTTGCGTAGCAAGCTTAGGGTTTTTCCGAGCTTTATTTGCCATTAGTTCGACTTCAAGGAATGTTCTCGCCATTGGTTTTTCCACGTAGACATGTTTACCTAAATCCAGTGCAAGCATCGTTATGGCAAAATGCGAAAAATCAGGAGTTCCGACACTTACAGCATCAATCTGATTTCCCATTTTGTCAAACATTACCCTGAAATCCTTAAACTTCGGTGCATCGGGAAACAAACCCAAAATTTCCTGCGTATGTTTCGCACCAAGATCGACATCACATAGCGCAACAATATTACAGAGTCCTGTTTTATAGAGTTCTTTAATGATGTCGGCAGCCCTGTTTCCCAAGCCTACACAGGCTAAGTTGACACGTTCATTTGGTTTGGCCAAATTGACATTCCCCAATACACTATTGGACAGCATAACCGCTCCTGCAGCGATAACGGACTGTTTAACAAAGCTTCTGCGCGATAAATAATGATTCATAAGAGATAGGCTTAATTCGGTGTATTAATTTTTATGCTGCGAAATGAAACACGATCACCATGGTCCTGGAGAAGAATAAAACCTTCCTTCGCTTCGCCAAAGTTTTCCCAATCTTTGTATTTACTGATCTGAACTAAATCTTTAAACGCTTTGGATCCCCGCTCATAAGACAACATCTTAATGCCATTTAAATAGTGTTCAACTTTGTTATCTGCTGTGACCACAACTCGACCTCTATTCCACTCGCCGATCGGTCTACGCGCGCGATCATCACGATTGGATGTAATGAGATCGTAAAGCGATGCCAAGGTACGATTTCCGTCACGTCCCAACTTCGCGTCAGGATGTAAAGCATCATCCAGCACTTGATATTCCAAACCAATAGCCGATCCTTTTGATTTTTCTTTTAAAGTCACAAAATACTTAACACCACTATTGGCTCCCGGACTAAGCTTAAATTCAAATGAAAGATCAAACACCGCGTATTTATCTTTTGTGACGATATCGCCACCATTGGTCGATTCACCACCGTCAGATTTTAGCACAGTCATTTGGCCATCCTTAACTTCCCAACCGCGTTCCGGAAATTTATCGCCATGTATACTCCGCCAGCCCTTATTGGTTTTACCGTCGAACAAAAGCTTAACACCTTTCTTCTTTTCAGCGTCAGCCAAGTCGTTTGGCTTCAAGTTCACGATATAAAGATCTTTTGGAAAACCTTTTGATTTGAGGTCGGTTGTTTTTATTTTAATATTCTTAAAGTACACTTTCTTTCCATCCAGTTTAGGTGGAATACCATGCACCTGCAACCCGATAAAGCCAGATCTATCGATCGTATCAACGACATAAGCAACAGGAATATCGTTGATCCAAGTGCGCAGCTCATCACCAATGGCTTCAATTCGAATATGATTGAATTCCTCTACTTTATAGGCTTTTTTAGCATTTTCATTTAAATCGAGTGGATAAATCCATCCACGACGCGCCTCATCATAGATTCCACCTGTCCAAGCACGGGCAGAGGGGTCTATTTCTACTTGCCTTCCATATACACGTCCGCGTCCATCATTAGCCTTTGGATCAAGATGGCTCCGTGTCTGAATACCTGAGTTTGTTTCATTGCCTTCAAGTTTAACATCCAGCTCCAATATGAAATCACCATATTCTTTTTCAGTGATCAAAAAAGAATTGGGTGTACCTTTTGTCATTCGACCTACGATAGCATCGCCCTCTATAGAATAAGGTGCTTTTCCGCCGACAGACTTCCAGCCATTTAGCGTTTTTCCATCAAAAAGGTTCGTCCAACCTTTCTCATTACTCTTATCTGTCTGGGCATACGACATAACAGCATTGCCGACCATAGCAGCCATCAAAACAGATTTAAATAGTGTATTTCTTTTCATTGTAAAATTTAATCTTGAGTCTATTGACCCGGTTTATTTATTCATCATTGGTTTGTAACTTACAACGTGTGTCTGGCCAATTTATTGAAAATTATCAATCCACAGCTTCTCCACATTCAAGCCTGATACATATCATTTACTAAGCAGTCATTAATCATTTGACTCAGCGAAACAATAATATCAATTAATATAAGTGAAATGAATCAAATGATCTGATTTATTTACGAAAACGTTTGAAAACACTTGTTACTTACCTTCAACCAATAGCGGCGTTTTATTTTTCTCTGCACCTGGGTAACCTATATTTTGATTGATAACACCTTTAATATTGGTATTAATCGCATTAGCGGGCACAGGCCATAATATATGGTGCACACTAATTTTATATTCGGCCCACTTATGTTTTACCCCTTTATTATAGAAATTACTTTTAGCAACCACTCTATCGTACCAGAAATTAACTCCAGTTTGTTTAATGTTCGCATTCGTTCCGCCTGGGCCGCTAATCTGTTTTAAATCATAGACACGACCACCAAAAATTTCGCATGGTTTTCGGGTCTTTGCATAGGTATAGGCAATCCTTACGAGCTCAATATGTCTGTTTTCTTCGTAATACAACTCACGTGCGCGCTCATCTAATAGCTCACCGATATTGATTTCATCTGCTGTTAGCTGTGATGCACCGGCGCGTTGACGGACTTCGTTAATGGCAATGGCAGCCTGACCAAGATCATTTTTCCAATAGTAACTTTCGGCCAACAATAAATAGACTTCTGCAGAACGGTAAATATACCACGGGGTCTCCCCGCCTTCCCATTGTGTCTGCAATGGATCCGGCACAAATAATTTGTAATGCGGCCAAGAGAACCATAGCCGAATGGAATCCTCCACACTCATTCCCACCGGTTTAACCAGATTTTTTCCATACCAGGGATTGCCCGTCTTTTTTAAGTTGGGCTCATTGTACTTCAAATCTTCCATCTTTCGCCAACTATCCCGGTTAAAGATCCCCCGCAAGTCATTATCCTCTTTGCCAGGCCTCCAAATCTGATTTGTAAAATACCAGGTTGGACGCAATCGTCCTATACCACGACCATAGTTCTTATTTAAGTCCAATGAAAGATCAGTTTCATCCGCTGCCAATGATAATCCTGCCCCCGTTTTCCCGTCTGGTGTTTTTATACCGCCGTTGTTCCAAAAAGGAACGCCATTACGCATTGTTCTGATACGATCAGAGCCATCAACTCCAGGATAAGAAACTACATACATTAAACCTTCGGTATTGGCACCATCTAATTTTGCTTCAACACTATGAAGGTCAAACATCAGATTGGTATTTGGTCTACTTTTATTCACCGTAAATCTACTTTTCATAAGTGGATGAATAGCAACAATTTCTTTGCCGATGGCGATTGCCCGATCAAAATCTGCCAAAGCCATACAGACCTTCATCAACAATACACCGCAGGCAGATTTGGAGGTACGTCCACGGTCTACTCTTTCGGGCACCCATTGATAGGCAAATTCCAGGTCTTTTCGCAATTTCTCGAGAATACTCCAACGATCGTAGCTATAGAAATCATATTTCGGTTCATTTATTTCTTTATCAATGAAGGGCACATCACCAAACTGATGCACTAATTTGAAATAACGGTAGGCACGTTGAAAATAAGCTGCTCCTAAAATCGCGTTTTTTTCATTTTCGTCTTTAAAAGTTCCGGCATCTATTCTTGAAATAATAAGATTGGCATATTTTATTCCCTTAAATCCTTCGTACCAATACCACCCCACTTTAGTTCTATCGTTGTGATTGAGATCTGCATCGGGGAGCAGTGCAATATCCATATCCATTTGTGGACCAGCTTTATCTGTTGTCCCCTCTACGGCTACTTCAGATTGGATAATCTCGGTCAGAATGGGCGCAGCATCGCCAAAAAACTCATGCCGCATATTTCTTTCACAGGCCGTTAAAGCGGAGTACATCCCTTGCGCATCGGCTAGCGCAACATCTGGTTCATAGAAAGACAGGGGTTTCGGTTTAAGCCAATCCTTACTGCACGAAAATGTAAAAACAGCCATTGAACCAATACATAAACTATATAGTATATTTTTTTTGAATTTCATGATCTAGTGATTAAAGGGTAAAGTTTAAACTTAAATTATATGTGCGGGGGGCTGGGTCGCCAACATCTGCCAATGCATCGCTTTTCCAGCTTCTTTCGGGGTCTCCAAATTTAAAATCTTTTGTCAAGTATGCTACATTTCTAATCGAAGCTGAAATACGAAGCTGCTGAATTCTTAACGATTGCAAGATAAATTTTGGCAGACTGTAAGAAAGCACCATGTTGTCCAAACGCATAAAGGACATGTTGACGTAGTTTGTACCATTATTTTTTGATCCTATACGCGCGTAATCGTTGATCGGATTTTCTGGCGTCCAACGCTGTAGTGCATAGTCGGTACTCCGATCTGCAAAATTACTGTTGTTTGCAGCCTGATTAAAGTCTCCATAATGCCCCCAATTGGAATAAATTAAAAATGAAAAACTCAGCTCTTTATAACGCAATTCATTTCGAAACGACCACCTAAAACGCGGTGTTGTATACCCCTGAAATACACGGTCGGCATCCGTTAAGACCCCATCTCCATTTTGATCTACATATTTAAAATCGCCAGGTTGGTTACCATATTTTGCAGCCATTTCCTCTTCCCCTAGTTGCCAGATTCCATTTCGTTGGTAGGCCCATATCCGGTCGGGATCCTGTCCAATAAACCATCTATTTTTAACATCGTCCGCTTCCTTTTGGCCGACGACATTTCCTTCACTATCTTTTACATCCACCATATCGCCATACAACTTCACAATTTTTCTCCGATTCAACATAAAGATCGCCGTCGCATTCCAACTAAAATCGCCCCTATTCATGATGTTACTATTTAAGGTAATATCAAAACCTTTATTGGAGAGCTCACCAAGATTGGCAGCAACACTGCTAAATCCGATAATTTCTGGCAATGCGCGATCTACCAATAAATCCTGGGTTGTTGCCGTATAAAAATCCAGTGCACCACTGAGACGGCCATGGAAGACTGAAAAGTCCAAACCGGCATTATACGAACTTTTACTCTCCCATTTCAAGCCCAAATTGGCCATTCTATTTACGTATAACTGAGACGAAAGATAGAGGTTTCCACTCGCATCAATATAGGGATGTAATCCAGAGGTCATGTCGGAAAGCGCTTCGTAAAGCTCAATATCACGATTACCATTTCTTCCCCAAGAAAGTCGCAGCTTACCATAATCCAACCAAGATTTGGTATTTTTCATAAAACCTTCCGCTGTAAAATCCCAGGCAAAAGCCAGGGCTGGAAAGGTTGCCCTTGGATTTTGAGCGCCAAAGGCTGAATATCCGTCGCGTCGTATAGAAGCAGTCAGCATATAGCGATCTTTAAACGAATAAAACAAGCGAGCCATTAAGGCATCTCCGGTTTGATATTTGTCTTCGCTTTCGTTCAATGGAATTGTACCGGCCTGTAATCGATGCCAGCCCAGAATATCAGAAGGTACAAACTGAGAAGCTGTGGCCTTGGTTCGCCAAAACTGCCCTTTCTCTGCATTTTGAAGCAATGTTACTTCAAAATTATGTACATCAAAACGCCGCTTCCAACGCAATACATTATCTAACTGCCAATTGTATGTTTTTTCAAATGAGCGTTCGCTACTTCCACCTTTTGCCTTCCACTCGGGATTTTTTGAAGAATCGTGGTTATAATACTCGTGCCAGATAAATGAAGGGGTAAAATTGGATTGCAATTCTATCCCAAATGGCAAAGTAATCACACCGTACAAACTGGAATTCAATGTATTATAATTATTTTTTCGATCTCTAAATTGATTGTCAAAGAATGGGTTTACGGGAGTGACATCGCCTGTCGGCAGTCTTTGATAAATACTAGAAGGATCATCAAGATTATTAGATCCGAAGGGAGAAATCACTGCTGATTGTTTCCAATCGGATTTTAGAAAGCCCTCATTTCGAACGGCGAAATTTGTATTCGCCCCGACTTTTAGATAGGATGTAATTCTAGTTTCGAGATTTAGTCGTGTTCTGAAATTTTTAAACCGACTTCCAACCACTACTCCCTCCCGATCAACATGGTTTAAGGAAAAATAGTAGTTAGTGTTCTCATTACTATTCGATACAGCAACAGCATAATCCTGCTGGATCCCCTTTTGAAAAACCAAATCCTGCCAATCCGTAATCTTATTGTTCATGTAATTTTCAATCTCCGGCGTCTTAAGCTCTAATCGAGAAAGCCAAGACCTGATCAACTGATCCTCTGTTACATTTGTAACGGGGGTCTTTTGATCGTAATTATACCAGTCCAATTGATTGGTTCCATTGAGCAATCTTGGGTCCACGAACATTTCGGGGTGAGCTTTAAGATAGTCCTCTGTCCGACGACCTACTTCAAAGTCATAGCGATATTTCAAAAACTCACCAGCATTCATCACTGCAGGCATACCTGCACTTTCCACCATACCAAAATTTCCATTGAAAGTAATGGACGGTTTTCCTTTTTTACCTCTTTTTGTCGTAATTAAGATAACGCCGTTGGCAGCTTTTGCACCGTATACAGCAGTTGCACTGGCATCTTTTAAAATATCTATTGACTGAATATCATTGGGATTAATATCAGCAAATGTTCCGTCAAAAATAACACCATCCACAACATTTAAGGGGCTACTACCAGCTTTCAATGTTCCCTTTCCCCTTACCTGTAAGCTTGCATCCCCCTTTGCCGAATTTCCCTGTCCAATCACCAATCCCGCTGCATTTCCCCGCAGGAGATCCTGAACTGACCTGGGCGCCTCCTTCTCAAGCTTTTCGGTCTGAACAGAAACGATTGCGCCGGTCACATCTTTCCTCTTGGCGGTTCCGTAGCCAATAACGACAACTTCATCTAGATTCTCTGTAGATTCAGAAAGGGTGATCTCTATTTCCTTACCCACTTCTACCTCAAGTTCTTTGGACAAGTACCCTGTATGGGTAAAACTTAAAGTAACCTTAGCAGAATTATGCTGCAATTTTACACTAAAGCGACCGTAGCTATCTGTTACAGTACCTGTTGAAGTTCCCTTCACCAAAACGGTGACTTTTTCCAAAAAACGCCCATCATTAGTTTTGACGACGCCCGTTAATTCTTTTCCAGTTCCTTGTGAATGAACGGTTCCTGTCGACAGCAATAGCATACACAAAAAAGAAAAACTAACGAAAATTAAATGATTAAATTTTCTCATAGATTAAGATTTATTGGTTATTAATAAATAAAACTATAAAAAGGCTAACAACAAGACCTTTTAGTCGTTCATATCAATTGGTTATTATTTAATCAACACAAAACAATAGTATTAATTAATAAAATACAATCAAACCTTTTTAATTCATTTATTTACGAAAACGTTTGAATGCCTATAAAAATCAAATCACGGCATCCCAACAAAATAAAGAGGATAGTTCAGCCCTCTGGCTAAAAAACAATATATAGCAAACAAAAAGCCCTTCATAGGCTTTAAAACAAATAAAATTTAAAAATAAATTGAGACAAAAGAGCATAGTTTTGATAAAAAATGACATCTTTTTAAACTATAATTTCACTATATTTTAAATTAAAACAAATTTAAAATAAATTAAATTTAACGAAATAAATAATACAAACTTTACTAAATACAAAACCGACATGACCTAGAATTTTTTTTATGGTCAGGGAAACAAAAGTCACATACATTATTTACGTCAGGTCAAATGAAAGGATCGAAGTTTGGGACAAAACCATATCGTTGATGAGTTAGCCAAAACAGGTCTCCATCATTGGGCATTAGAAGTAATCAGATTAATCTCCAATTCTACATGCCCGCCCTTCTCATTAGCTTACTTTTAACATTGCCCCACCTAGGCCGTATAATCTAGGTAACTTCACAGTGAAAACAACTAAAAAAGTTAGCTTCAACATAGGCTCACGTTATTTGTAGGAGGAACTTGATGATACGATGGTCATAAAAAGGGCTCAACGACAGGGTCGTGTACGCAATTCGTATTATTTTAGAAAAGTAAATAAAAACAATCAGTAAAAAATTTGGAGAATACGAAAATTATATACAACTTTAAAGCACAAACACCTGCTCTAAACAGGCTACAAGTTAACAAAGGAAATTTTTTATTTTAAAACGAGGATTTTATCTTAGAATCGCTCATAGATAAAAGTCTAAATTAGTTTTTTTGCAGAAAAACTTACTTTTACTTAATGTACAAACAGTAGCATACAAAATATGACAACCAACCCCATTAAGGTATATACAGTAGTTTCAAAAGAAGTAAAAGAAGATCCAGATTTATTCACCAATCTGGAAGGTGTCTTCTCAACATATGAAAAAGCACAGGAATATATTGATCACTTCTTTGGTAATGCTAAATATGGTTATCGATCTATTGTTACGACCTATTTAGACCCCTTTCAGGAAGAAATCCAAAATAATGATTCTTATTATAGCATATCATCTCAATTAATAGGGCCGCATTTAGAAGTTGAGATCTGTAAAACTTCTTTTGCTGTTGTCCTCTCCGAAGTTGAACAATTGCGTATCGATCCGGCCACCTCAGAGAAACCCTTGGAATTAAACCTGCACTGTTTTGCTGCTTCTGAGGAAAAGGCAATGGAAAAATTCGAAAAATTAGCACAAGACTATGCAAAAGAACACAAGCTTCAATTTCAAATTAGCCCTTTTCGCATTGCAGATTCGGACCAATGCTATTAGCCTTCAATTGCAATGAAATTATAGCAAGAGATTCAGGGAAGTATTTTTTTACGGATTTCACTTAAATATTCTGGCGTAAATCCCAGATACGAAGCAATCAGGTATTGCGGAACACGTTGTACAAACTGCGGATATTTACGGAGCATATCATGGTAGAATTCTTCTTTAGATTTAGAGAATAGATATTTAACCCGCATTTGCGCAGCAGCATAAGCCCTTTGGTAGACAAATCGAAAATAACGCTCCATGATCGGAAATGCAGCTACCAATTTTTCTTGATTTTCTTGACTGATATAAACTAAATCTGAGGTCTCTACGGCCTGAATGTAAAATGACGTAACAAGCTTATGTTCGAAAGCCATATTGTCCGTAATCCACCAATTTTCTATGGCAAATTCAGTCGTTTGTTCGACTCCCTTTTCATTAACAAAGAATTTACGGAGAATACCTTTCAATACAAAAAAATGGTATCTACACACTTGGCCCTCCTCCAGTATATTTTCTTTTTTCGCGACCGTTTTGGTCTTAAAGTAATGCAATATTTCTTCTAATTCGACCGGATCGATAGCGACAAATTTCTTTATATGTTCTTTCAGTTTTTCCAACAGTCTGTCAATTTTTTGTACAGACAAAGCTACTCATTCATTTTATCATAAAAAATACATGCGGCACCATTTCAAATAAGCTCGAAGAGCAAGGCTGGGAAAATAAATTCAAGTAATGGATGTCATCGATATCAAAGAAAAGGACCTCATGTCCATGTTAACACCAAAATTGAAGGAATGACAGCACATTGTGA
Organism: Sphingobacterium sp. UBA6317; assembly: GCF_002440385.1. Lineage (NCBI taxonomy): Bacteria > Pseudomonadati > Bacteroidota > Sphingobacteriia > Sphingobacteriales > Sphingobacteriaceae > Sphingobacterium > Sphingobacterium sp. UBA6317. Next base: position 132,162 of record NZ_DJTD01000041.1, read on the forward strand.
CTAGTGTTCCTAAAAAGGATTCTAACAGAAAATCAGCCCGCCATTAAAATAGGCGGGCTGATTCGCATTTATGGTATCCAATACGGTTTATCAGAAAACAACCTTACTATACTAACGTAAAATTCGAACTTTTCGTACTTTATTTACTTAATCCGTAAAACCAATCTACAAAGCCGCAATCTCCTGCTAAAAAGCGCCATCTATTCCGTAATGTAGTGAACCTCATGCGCCTCTGTCAACTGCGGAACTTCCAAATTATGAAGCATTTTATCCAATACAACATCTGGCAGTGGATATTCCCGATCGTTATTCTGCGTGCGCCAAATCTTGTAGGGTTTTTCAACGTACAACAATTTCACGTAGGCTTGATAGCTGACAAAAAGATCGATCAATTGTTTTCGCATCTGGGAAGTTATATTAGTGGCATTCCAGATAAAATCCTGTCCGCAGCGTAAGTATTTTTTTGCCTGCTCTTTTGCTTCCTGTACAACCCATCCGTTTCTCTTTTTATCGGTCGGATCAATGCGATACTTGCGTCTGATGTCGTCCAGACTAATAACGGGGAGGTCGGTATTCATTGCTAAAATCTGATAATCTTTGCCCATTCCCGGCAAACCTGAAAGTACAGTCATCGTGGATTTGAATATATCAAAAGGCACATAACCAACATAACTATCGTTTCCATTAAAATATGTAAATCGTGCATTTTCAGACAAAAAAGAACGCGTGGCATCCCAGCAGCCAATCTCTTTACTATACAGTTCGAACATATCCAATGCATAGAGCAAATTATCCAAATCGCCACAATACCTTCCTTTAGCATCAGCTTCGGCCAACAACTTAAGTTGACTCATTTTGACACATAGTGACGCTTCCAAGGCGCTCTTCATCGGATCGGCTTTTTCCATCAACCATAATGGCAACCCATGATAGCGTACCAATGCGATAATTTCCTCCCGTAATGCAAAAGGGGTCTCCACATCACGAAATAAAATCTCCCGTGTGGTCTGTGCTCCTTTTTTGGCATGATTTGGTGAACTGATACGACCATCGGCAGCGACAACTGTCGTCGATCTCTTCTCGACATCATGCAATAAAGCGGAAGCCCAGAGGAGCTCCTGCTTTTGTTCATCCAGATTCCGATATTCAGGCAATGCTTCCAGCTGCTGTAATACCATTTGGGTATGAATCGCGACATTCCCTTCGGCATGATGTAAAGGATCCTGTTGTACCTGTTCCATATCCCTGACCCAAGAAAATTGTTTCGCTAAAGCCGACCAATCCTTATTTGTTGCTATTGTCCATTCCATGAATAATCCCTCCTTTCCCAAATCATTTTTGCTCTTCGCCATGATTTTGTCCAATGTTCGTCGGTCTGCACATGTCCTTTTCTAACGTATTTAAAAACATTGTGCTGAAATTCGCTGACGGCATATGCATCAGCATTCCTGCAGACTAACCCCTCCATCGTACATGCTTCTTCAGTTTTAGGATCAACCGATCCAAATATAGAAGACTGCATGGCCAAATTTTCGACTAAACGCCGAAGTTCTAACTCAGTCAAATCCTTTACCATGTCGAGTTTTAAAACAGGTACAGTAGGCAAATCAAATAAACTGGCATAAAAAGTAACTTCTTCCCATGAAAGCCACTGATCTTTAATTCGAGCAGCAAAAACATAATAATAGTGCTCAAGTTGCATATACTCGATCGAATGCACAGCATAAAGATTTTCACCAAAAAACTCCAAATCACCCAGATCGTTTTTTAATCTGGACCAATGCTCCCGAAGCTGGGCCGTCCATGGCGACGTGGTTGGAGCTGCATGAGATCGTGCAAATACTCCACGCCGTGAAAGGCAATTATTCTCGCCATCTAATTTTTCTGTAAATAACAGTTGATGGAAAGATTGCATATCCTTCCAATAATATTGATTAAAACGATCGTCGCTGCTTGTCCCTGGCGAAAATGGGAAATGATAGGTACGACCATATTTTGTTGATTCCATTTTTAAAATTTAAATCCATACTAAAAAATTGAAGACATAGGCATTGGGTAAACAAATCGGGTAAATCCTGTTGTTTACTTTCTTCCTAAATATCGACAATGCATTACATGACTTTAAATTTTAAAAATTGACAACACAAATGATCTGTTGCTACAAAAGTATACAATTTATTTTAAAAACATAAATACGCTCCCTTTGATTTTTGGACAACACACCGCCTTCCCTACTTTCTAATCAGCCTTGATTAGTCAAAAAACGCGTCAATTAATATAATTTCAATTCAGTGTATGTCGTTCCAATGGGAATAACCCTGTCTGCTACCCAAATTTGGGTTTTGTCGAACTTCATCATTTTACTTCGTGCGACGATAAATGCTCTGTGACAACGAACAAATTCGCCCTTCGGGAGCAGTTCCAGCAGCTCGCTAATGGTAATTCTAGAACTAACGCATTTATTATCGTTCAAATGTATTTGGGTGTAATTGCCTGATGCTTCAATATACAGGATACGGTCGAATTCAACTTTAACATGTTCATAACCATCTTTGACGAACAGATAGTCTTTGTTATGCTGTAGCTTTTTTGCCCGAAGGCTATACAATTCGCTCGCCTTGTTGCAGGCTTTCAAAAACCAGCTCATAGAAAATGGTTTAAGCAAGTAATCGATGGCGTCGAGCTCGAAACTCAATAGCGCATGCTCAGAATAAGCCGTCGTAAAAATCACCATTGGCGAAGTATTCAAACTGCGCAGAAACTCTATTCCTGAAATATCTGGCATTTTTATATCTAAAAAGATAAGGTCCACCTGCTCCTTCTGGAGATAATCAATCGCCATAAACGCATCCGTAAATGTACTTTTTAATTCAATAAAAGGGACTTTAGCTATATGGTGTTCAATAACCTGCAGTGCCACAGGTTCATCATCTATCGCGATGGCTATCATAACAATTATTGATTTAAAATCTGATCTATTTGGTCATACAGTTGTTTTCCATTACTTGGTCGAAGAGCCTTTTCCACAACTAATTTTCCTGTTTTATCAAATATAAAATATTGCGGATAATATTCGGCTTTGTCTTTTGCATTTAGCAGTAATTCCTTCCAAAAGGGCTCAATCTGTTTCCTATTTTTACGTAAATGGATTCCGGTTAAATTGTTGACGCGTATAAAGTCTTTCCAGTCCTGATCGCGATGGTCTTCATCCATATCCAAATAAACGAAGGCAATATCTTTATCCATGTATCTTTTCTTCAGTTCAGGTGTATACTTCAATTCAAACTTGCAGGGACCACACCAGGTTCCCCAAACATCCAAATAGACCACTTTTCCTTTCAATTCAGCAATCAGGTCGTCGATCGATGAGATAGGTTGATCATCTTCAATCAACCGAATGTGTTTGTTGTGTTTATTCGCCACCAAAAGAGCGTCAAGATCGGCAATATAGCTTTCAACAAGCGGCGTATGCTTATCTTTTGGAAATATCTTCCAATGTGCTCCTGCCAATGCTTTTAAATGCGTTAAGTCCTTGTCATGATATAGATTGACCAATTGTTGAAAATTGTATTTTTCTACGATAGGCTTGGAGAAATTATTTAAAGCACCGATAAACCGCCAATAATCTTTACTATAGATAGTCATTAATCTATTTGCACTGTCTAAGCTTATCCCGAAATAAGGGATTGGTTCACTAGACGGAATTTTCTCGGCCCGAATCTTAACAAATGCTTTCGTTTCCAAATAACGCAGGTAATTGTCAAAGAAAGAATAAAAAGAAGGGCCTCCAAAGTCGTCCTGTAAATTAATAAGTGCTTTTCCAAACAGCTCTAGAACCAAACTATCTGCGGTAGACTTTGGCAATTCAGCGACACGGGCAAAATCGTTCAGATGGTTCATTCGTTGCGCGTAAAACTCAGTACGTATATAGTTTTTTAGTGAGGAAGACAATGGACTAGTTTGGATCACTTTATTGATTTGATTGCAATCCGCTAAACAGGGAATTAACACTTGCTGTCTCAACTGAGCCAAAGAGCATTGAGCAAGATTATTTACGTTCGGGGCCTTCATAAAAAAAGGCACTTCATCGTGTTTTATTTGCTGTATAATTTTGTTTTCTGTCAAAGCACTACCGTCTGTAAATACGATCGTAGTGTCGGTTAAATTCAGGATAAGATCTTTACCGGGGCTTAATAACAAGGTTTGAAATACACTGCTGTAATTTAGAGTCGCGGATTTTCGAGCTGTTATTGGCAGTGCGACCTCAAATGTGCCATCGCTGGCAACGGTTATCCGTTGCGAATTTTCTTTATAAAAACCAAAAACAAGAGGAATATTAATTTCCAAGGCCTTGTTTGGATCATAATTCCAAATCTTACCGCTCAATTTAAATTGAGCATGACTGCTTAGACAATACAAGGTCATAAGCAAAAAAACAAGTATTTTTTTCATTGCTGTTAATTAAGGAACCAATAAATCAGGTGAATAATTGATTAAAAGATAATGGAACTAGTTAGATTTAAATAACACTAGCCATCTTTAAATATGTAAAGTTAAATGGATAAAAAATTCATTGGCATTTTCACGTATCATCAGTTCATGTCGATCTCGATATAGCAATGAAAGACGTTGGCGTACATTCTCCAAACCGACACCACTTTTTAGTTTTTCGGGATCACGATCACTTTTCGGATTAATGCTATTACTCACATCGAAAAACAAAACCTGGTCTCGCACTTGCAAAGATATTTTAATATAAGACGATTTCTGAAGGCTTATACCATGCTTAAATGCGTTCTCAACGAAAGGGATCAGCAACATAGGGGTAATTTGATAATTTTCAAACTGCTCTTCTATTTCCGTTATAATGGTAATTTTGTCTGACATCGAAGTCCGCAGGGTCTGTAAAGCGATGTAATTATTCAGGTATTCTATTTCACGCGTCAACGAGATTTTATCTTGCGTATTTTCATGGAGCATAAACCGCATCATATCGCCCAATCGCTGAATTCCCTCCCCTGTCCGTTCGGCTTTTTCCTGTAATGCCGTGCCATACAATGTGTTTAAGGCATTAAATAAAAAGTGTGGGTTTATTTGGGATTTCAGAAAAGTCAGATTTGCGTCCGACTGACCGAGCTCCGTACGTAAGGAGGCAATTTCGTTGTGACGCATTAGACGTTTTTTAAAGAGAAACCAGGAAAGCGGAACGCTAACCAATAATTGCGTGGGTAAATGAAACATGGCAACGATAAAGATCACTTCACCGTTCTGGTTAAAGAAGAATAGGGCCAATATGCTTAATGGTATAACTAAAACCAAACTCACCGCAGCGATAATCCAAAAGAAGTCGCGGAATTTCTTTTGTTTTTCATGTAATTTTGGCAACAAATAGTATAAGGAATAGATTACGATACCAACCGCAGACAACACGACCAAAGTCCATAACACCGAAAGTTGGTAATGCGAGTGAGATATGATCAAAAAAAACAATCCGATAAACCAAAAGCCAATTCCAAAGGCCAAATCCATTTTTAGCTGCTTTTGTATAGCCGGGTTTTCAACCCTGTTTTTAAGCAGATAGCTGATCAAAAATTGCATGCAGGTGTATAGAGAAATTACGATTGTCCATAGAACTGCTTGTGTTAAGGACTTAAAAAACATGCTATTATAGCCTCTTTGAATACTATCAAAATCCATAAGCTCATAGGTATGGCTATAAGTCCGGCATACACCTAAAATCAGTCCAGATATCAAGATCAGAGCAGCTAGTAATGAATAATTCAACAGCTCCCGTTTTCTGTTGATGAGCGCAGGAATAAGGGCAAAATTTAATGTGAGAAACATCAAATATAGAAGCAGATAATAGCTAAACTTGGGTACAAAAAAATTAAAAAAATAGGAGTAGTTTATTTTCTGACCAATGAAATAGTTATGCATACCACTATCATCCCGATTGTTTGTATCAACAAGCAAAGCATAAACAACAGCGACAAATACGACAGTTGCCATCCAGAACTCTATTTTTCTTACGTCTTTCAATTTCATGTTATTGGTTTTGATAAGACAATATTAACTGAAATGAAAACATAACACAGAAAAATGTGACGAATACCACCAAAAATGTGATGAATCAAATGTTTCTTCATCTTATAGCTGGGATTCTATTGTTGTTCTTATAAAATAGCATTTGATTTTACTATCTTTAAGCTGAAAAGTATCAAACCAGCTTTATTAACTTTATTCAAAAAAAGACTACATAATTAATCCACTGTTTCAAACATTCACGTCCGATTTTTGCGGCAACTGTTACGGCAAATAGCGAAGATTGCATATAGGCATTGGGCTGTCGAATGGTCATAAATACAGGTTTTAAAAAATAATTGATCAAATAGTTAACTATATCGTATTAAAAAGGTTTACTAGTTTAGAAGAAGCTCAGGAATGTCATCAGCTACTTTCGGATAGAGGTGTAAAAACGCGGTTGGCTGATAATCTACCCCCTGTGGATATTACATTTTCTGGAAATACGGTAGGACACCAATATGAGATTCAAATAGACCCCGCCAATTTCGCAAATGCAGAATCTATTTTAGAAGAGCAGGAAATGCAATCTCTCCCACTGGTTGGAGATGACCACTACCTGTATCAATTTTCAGACGAAGAGCTCTTCGAAATCCTGCAAAAACCCGATGAATGGAACAAATTGGACTATGCGCTTGCCAGAGAAATTTTATTAAAAAGAGGGAAAGATATTGATCAGGAAAAGCTTGATCTTTTGAAGCAGGAGCGGCTCATGCAGCTACGGGAACCGGAACCACAACAGAAGTATTGGATTATTTTTGGCTATATTTCAGCCCTTCTAGGTGGTCTTTTAGGAATTGCAATCGGGTATATGTTGTTTAGTTCCAAAAAGAGCCTACCGAATGGCGAACGGATATTTTCCTATTCTGATCATGACAGAAAACATGGGACAAATATATTCTATATCGGATTATTTGTATTCACAATATCCGTTCTCATCAGAATTCTCTGGGGCTAATAGTATAATATTAAATCCTTTTATTCTTTTAGCAAAATAGATCGGTTGAGCTTTGTCATTGTGGTCATTCTGTATCCTATCACGATCCAATTAGCGTTAACAGTAGTAAATTTTTAATACTAAAAAAAAATACCGATATTTAAGATGATATCTTTATTCTTGAATTGTTTTTTGTAAACCTACAGACAAATTAGCTTTATGAATAGTTTAAAGACCACAGCCACTCATTTCCGTTATAAGAAGCATCCGGGAGATCTATTTAGAAATACGTCGGTTCAATTATTACCTCATCCCTATAAAAATCAAGAAGACTTTTGGGTATGGTTTCACCCCTTCTACCACCGTAGTGAAGACATTTCAGATTTAGGCGACCTATACAAACAGCTTCACGATACGCCCTGCCAAGAAACGAGAGTAGCATCAAAAAATGAGCTTTGTTACCCTGCGGTCTCAAAAGAACGTCTCTTTGAGGAAATAAAATCATTGGAGCAAAAGATCTATCAGGATTGCTTTGAAAACTTTTATTTGCTGATTATTGAAGGCCACATCGAGCTGTTAGAAAGCCATCAAATTGAAAGTAAAGAATCTAGCTCTTAATATCTATTCTTTAAACCGTTATGCATTATTTGACTTGTGCGATTATAAGGGAGGACGATAAGGTACTCATCTGTCAGCGTCCGGCATCGGTGACGCATGCCTTAAAGTGGGAATTTCCTGGTCGCATTACCGAGTCCCACAAACCAATGAAAGCAAATTTGTCGCTCAAAATCAGGGAAGAGCTTAATATAGATATTCTTGTCGGAAGGCCGTTAAAGATGACGCAACAAGACTATACAAGTCCAGCACCTTGTCTCTATCCTGTTCTCTGCACCTTTTGTTCTGGCGAAGTTGCCTTTCAAAAATATGTTCAAGCATTATGGGTTTCCCCCGCAGAACTATTGCATTTTGACTGGACAGATACCGATCGACCAATTGTAGAAGAGTATACCAGATACCTTGAAGATTCAAATCCTCCATCTCGCATAAGGGGAGCTTTTTTAGAAATCCTGATTGGACTTATCGGCTTTACACTGGTCCATAAATTCTTCAATCTATATATAGCCTTATTGATAACATTGATCTTAATCACTGTTACCGGAATTTATACCTATTACACCCGAAAAAATATAAAGAAAAGAATCCCATAAAACTTCCTTACATTTATAAAACTAAGTAACCCATAATTTCATTTTAGCCATATTGAAGATTTAATCAAATGAAGGATTTCCCACAATTAGTCACAGAACGACTTATTCTCAACGCCATTGACACGACTGATATTCCACAGATTGTAAACTATCTGCAAGACAAGGTTTATTCGGACTTTACCTCAAATATTCCCTACCCATACCGAAAAGAAGATGCTGAATATTGGCTTAAATTAGCCGAAGAAGCGTTTGCCAATCGTAAAGGATTCACTTTTGCTATTCGAAATAAAGATAAAAAGCTGATCGGAGCTATTGGTCTGCACGATGAAGGCTCGGATAAGGCCGAGTTGGGATACTGGATTGCTATTCCTTACTGGAATAATGGTTATGTCACGGAAGCTGCAAAAGCAATCATTGAGTTTGGTTTTAAAGAACTAAACTTCAATAAAATCTTTGCGACCTACTTCCCACATAATCCAGCCTCTGGAAAAGTCATGGAAAAAATAGGCATGAAAAAAGAAGCCCTGTTAAAACAACATTTAAAGAAAGATGGCCGGTATTACGATATTCCATTATACTCTATTTTTAAAACGGATCTAGCTTTTTAATAAAAATCAATCATTTAATCCGCTAAAAAAATGAAAAACAAAATTGGATATATTGCCGTCGTTTTTTTATTTCTCACTGGACAAACCACCTATGGTCAAGAAACAAATCGGGAAAAAGCTTCTTCAAAAGGAAAGGAAGCCATCCAACTCATGGACGATGGAAAGGTGGATGAGAGTATCCTATTATTGAAAGAAGCTCAAAATCTCGATCCGCATAGTATCACGTACCCCTATGAGCTCGGCTACGCCTATTATTTAAAAAAAGACTATAAAAAGACGATTAAGTACTTAGAAAGTATTAAGAGTGAGAAGATTACCAATGACAGAGTATATCAATTATTGGGAAATGCATACGATATGCTTGGCGAAAGTGATAAAGCTGTAGGTACTTACGAAAGTGGATTAAAAATATTTCCCAAATCAGGTCATCTTTATTTGGAAATGGGAGCCATCCAACGTGTCAAAGGAAATTTAGAAGATGCATTAGGTTATTATGAAAAGGGCATAGAGGTGGATCCGGAATTTTCTTCAAATTATTATTGGGCATCAAAGATATTTTGTATTTCCGATGAAAAGGTTTCGGGAATGATTTACGGTGAGATCTTTATGAACTTAGAACGAAACACCAAAAGAACAGCTGAAATAAGCGAGCTTCTTTATGATCAATACAAAACGCAGATAAAATTGAAAAGTGACACAGCGCTTTCCGTTAGCTTTAGTAAAAACGCATTTGTCAATGCAAAAACAGCAGATTCCAGTCAAATAAAACTGCCTTTTGGTGTAGGAGTTTATGAAACAACACTCGCGATGTCAATACTCGGTTCAAAATCTATAGATATCAATACACTAGACCCTATAAGAACTAACTTCATAAACAACTACTTTAGCAGTAAACACAACAAAATATTTCCAAATGTCCTCTTCAGTTATCAGAAAAAGATCATCGATCTAGGTTACGGCGAGTCATACAATCATTGGATATTAATGAAAGGCGACGAAGATGCTTTCGAAAAATGGCTAGAAAACAATGAAGAGAAATGGACACTTTTTTCAAATTGGTTTTTGAAGAATCCCTTAAAAATAGACAGCACAAACAATTTTTTTCGCAAACAATATGATTAAATATTCAGTATAATAGATAGCCACATCGATATAGCGATCTATTCAAAAAAATGAAAATTTATTTTCGTGAAATTGACTAAATTTAAGCAACCGATAATCATAAAGGATAAAACATGAAAATATTTGCATTCGCTGGGAGTAATTCTTCCACATCAATTAACAAACAATTGGTCAAATTTGTACTTAAAAGCTTCGAGGGGCACGAGATTAATTTGATCGACCTGAATGACTATAACATGCCTGTCTTTTCTGTTGACCTAGAAAAGAATGGCTTCCCACAGGAAGCGCAGCTTTTTCTGGATCATATTGCCTCCAGTGACATAATCATTTGCTCCCTGGCAGAGAATAATCGTTCCTATAGCGTTGCATTTAAAAATGTATTCGACTGGGCATCTAGAATAAATGTTAAAGTTTTCCAAGATAAACCCATGTTGCTTATGACAACTTCACCCGGAGGTTACGGTGGTGGAAATGTAATGGCCGAAGCGCATAAATTCTTTCCGCAGTTTGGCGCTATCATTAAAGAAACATTCTCGCTTCCCAAATTTTACGAAAATTTTGATCAGGATAATGGCGTAATCAGTCCAGAACACCTCAATAGTCTGAGGGAAAAAATAGCGGGCTTTAAGGAACAGATTTCTTCCTAACGTCAAAATCCAGTGTCATTTTTCTGGGCTTTGTATTGATTACTTCGATGCAGTGAACCTGCTGGAAAAGCTTTTTAAGGTTATTTTGCAGGGCCAAGCTACATACTGGCTTGGCCTTTCTTTGCTTATTCTTACCCTTTTGCTTACTGTTTCTCTAGTATTTTGTTACTTCTTTAGCAAAGGAATACCAAAGAAACAGCAAAGAAATACCAAAGAAACAGCAAAGAAATACCAAAGAAACAGCAAAGGAATACCAAAGAAACAGCAAAGGAATACCAAAGAAACAGCGAAGAAATACCAAAGAAGAAGCGAGTCAATCCCCTAGCTGTCCCAAAGAAATAGTAACGGAATAGCAGAGAAATAGCGAAAAAGCTGCAAGCCCTTACCTTAGCACCCCAAAGAGCGGCGCTATAATAGAAAACGGTCCCCTAACGATAGCAGCTGTTAAAGGTTCATAATTAAGGAGGGGTGATTTACCCCTCCTTAAAATTTATTTAAGGAGGGGTAAATCACCCCTCCTTAAAATTTATTTAAGGAGCTCTTCGAGTTTCTCTATTAACTTTACTCCTTTTAAGTTGATTCCAACAATCTTACCTTCGGGAGAGATGAGGTAATTTTGCGGGATAGCCTGAATACCGTACAATTGAGCCGCTTGATTTTGCCAACCATTCAGATCAGACACCTGAGGCCAGGTTAACCCATCTTGTTCAATCGCTTTCATCCAGTTATCTTTCTTCCCGGGTTTATCGAGTGAAACACCCAGTATCTCAAATTTTGATCCTTTAAATTTTTGATAGGCTTTCACCAGATTAGGGTTCTCTGCACGACAGGGACCGCACCATGACGCCCAAAAATCCAAAAGCACGTATTTACCTTTAAAATCCGAAAGTTTTAACGCTTTACCTTCAGGAGTTTCCTGTTCAAAATCTAAAGCTGGCTGTCCAATTCCTAGTTTTTTTGCGAGTTGAATATCTGCATTCAATTTTTTTCCGATAGCTGTTTGCCTTAATCTCGATGACAAATTGAAAAACAAAGGTTCGGTGGTAACTACATTATCATCGTAGCTGGCAACTTCCTGCAAGGCCAACAAACTGAAGTAATTGTCTGGATTATTGACGATAAAATTTCGCTGCGCCTTCTTACGTTCTGTTTCGATCTTGTCTATTTCTTGCGCAATTTGGTTGAGCGCATTCTCGTCACGATTTTTTTACTGATACAAATCAGCTCTTTTAGACTGCTGAACCATAAGCTTTTTCTCATAGGAGTTTAAATAATCTTGATACTGCTTATAGGCTACCTGCAGTTTACCGCCTTTCACCAAGGAAGACTCGAAAGGACGTTGAACAGTGATTTGCGTATTGGGTTCCATAGGGTCTACGTAAAATGTAAGACGCTCCATCGGGCCACCTTTGCGGTTCCAGAAGGAAGCTCCATCTTTGGAATAAAATAACATGACTTGCGTTGGTTCCATAATTTCCCCCTTATAGATCACATCATTGGATCCAAAATTAATAGAGTCAATTGTCAATTTTCTGTCCACGATGTAGCGAACAAATGCTTTAGATTTTGCGGGAAATTGTTTTCCCTTTATTGTTAATTGAAAACGCTGACCTTGAGCCGATACTGTCCCAAGACAACTTAAAACCAAGAATATGGATGTAGCTATTTTTTTCATATTGACTATTACAGTGCTTTAGCACGTGCCACAAGAGCATCGGCCAGTTTAATAATTTTTGAAGTTTCCAGTTCCGCCAATCCACGCGCAGCTTCTGCAGCTTGAACAGCTTCTTTCTTTTTTTTCAATGCGATACAAATATCGGCCAATGTTCCTTGATTGGAATAACTTGAGGGATTCAATTCGACTGCCTGTTTGGCCAGCACATAGCATTGTTTTAGGATAACTGGATTTGCAATATTTCCTTTTGCATTGGCATTGCGGCGGGCAATAAAGCTCAATCTCTCGTCCTCATTTTTGAGCAGGCCTTTTCTTAAGACATTCGTGAGGGTAACAAACTCCTTATGGGTACCATGTGCAGCGGTCCATTCTACTTTATACAGTGCAGCTTCTATTTTTTGTTCTTGATCTTTTAGGCCTTCAAAATAGGCTAGGCCAGCATTAAACTCATCTACTTTATGATCTCTAATATAGCCATACATGGCATAACGTAGCAGCTGTGCCTCTTTTTTCGCAAAATCCGCCGGCACTGCTATGCTTTTAAAATAAGATTTGTTCGACTCAAAAAATTTTCCGTAACGATCATCCAGGCTTTGTGCCATCATTTTTATGGTCTCCCATCCGTTTGGGCTCCTCAAAAATTTATCGGTAGCCACGCTGTCCAATGCCTTTTTCGCTGCATTTGCTGCTTGACTATCGGTTTGCTCCATCACTTTAATATAGCGGATTAGAAAATTAGACTCCCGCATACCCAAATCGTACGATTTACGCAAGTTGGGGATTTGAAAATTGGGATCATTAGCTTGCTCTGCCTGTTTCAGGAACAAATCAGCTTCCATGCGAGACTGGGTTCTATAGATCAATGTCCCCTGCCCATCTAAAAATAAATACGTGGGAAAACTTCTGATTTGGTATAATTTAGCAATGTCTACACCCTCTCCTATCTCGCAGTCAAATTTAGTATTGATAAACCTGCTATTAAAATAACGAGCGACTTCAGGTTGTGAAAACACATTTCCTTCCATCCATTTACAGGGAGCGCACCAGGAGGTAAATCCATCCAGGAAAATCAGTTTATTTTCTTGCTTGGCCAATTCCTTTGCCTGGCCAAAAGTGATCTTCTGAAACTGTATATGTTCTTGTGCGAGCAATAGCATCGACTGTGTAAAAGCCAGTGCTGTCAATAGTATCTTTTTCATATTTTTTTATTAAGAACCTAATCAATTTCCATGTTGATAGAAATTGATTAGGAATGAGTGGTCTACATCTAATTTTTTAGCGTTCGTATTGGGGAATTCCCGGATTCAACGAAAGTACCTTTGGGGGAACCGGAAGTATCATCCGGGCATCCGTGGATTCCATTTCGAAAACTTTCCCTGCCAATGGATGTTGGATTGACTTCTTAAAATTGTCTGCTATAGCGAGTCGTTTCAAATCAATCAGCCTATCGGATGCCATAAAGGGCATTTCACGACGTCTTTCGTCAAGTACCGTCTGTAAAACAATTTTTGGATCCGTTGAGGTTAACGCTTTATTATTCTCTATTCGGCTATTTCTTAATGTATTCAAGAAGCTTAGTGCCTCCGCCGTATTACCCGTCCGAACAGCTGCTTCCGCAGCAATCAAAAACAATTCAGGCGTATTAAATCCTGTGCTAAATTCGACGTAGGGAGCAAAAAGAACCCGTCCTGGAAATTTTACAATAGTAGCACCTAAAGAAGCCTGATCGCGACAGAAAAATAATTCATAACGTTTGTCGGTTGCACCTGCTGGCAAATCTTTGGCGTATGTTTCTATCAGCTCTTTAGAGGCATAAAATTCGGCATTGGGGCTACCTAGGGAACTTGTTCCCAATCGAGACCATACAGCCTCCATATTCGTTCTGGAATCGGGAAATTGAACCGAATTATCTGTTTTAAGACAAACTCGTCCCCAAGTCGTCTTGTCTTTATTGGTATATAAACTATAATCAATGAGCGTTTTATTCACAGCAAGTGCTTGTTTTGCATTCTCAAGGGCCTCTTTGTATTTTCCCTGATAGAGATAAACCCGACTTAGAAAAGAGAAACCGACGGAACGTACTGCTTGAAATCTATTTGACTGCACTGTACTCAAATTTGGCAACGCGTCATTAAGATCGCTAACTACCTGATCATAGATCGCCTGAACAGATACACGTTCGTATTTTTGATTGATATCCTCTTTCAGCACCAAAGGTACCCCTAGATCTTTTGTTGCACTTGCAGGATTATAATGAGCGGCATAGATATTCACTAGACTAAGGTATTCAAATGCACGACCGACCTTAGCCTCAGCCCAAACCCTTTTCTTTTCGGCTTCCGATCCCTCTGTTGCTGCCAATACATTGTTAATAACAACATTGTAAGTGAATATGTGGCTATAAGCCGATTCCCAGTATGGATCATACTGGCCATCTTCAAATATCGCACCGTGAGCAAAGCTATAGAGTTGTTTTTTTACATAGTCATAATAGTCATAGCTTGCTGCCGATTGTACATCCTGAGGATCTCCGGACTGTAAATTATCTACTAAATAGTTCGGATAAACAGCGGAAGCCCTTACTAAAGATTGATCGTTTAGAAGCAATTTGTAATCATTCAGATTCTCTGGAATTGTAAAACCTTTTGGTTTAATATCCAAGTATTTGTTACAGCTATTCAATGTCAATAAACCGAATAGCAATCCTATATATATTTTTCTCATGATATTTTCTTATTAAAATCCTACAGATACACCTAAATTGTAAATTATTGGTGCTTGTATCCCTCTACTTGGACTCGTTACCGTACTATACCCAGCCCAAACCTCGGGATCAAGATTATCCTTGTTAGCGACCCAACGCCATGCATTCAATACCTGTCCTATTAGACGCACATAAGAAAGTTTTGTCGGTGCAATCCATTGTGCAGGAAGGTTGTAGGATAATGAAATATCGCGCAATTTAATATAGTCAGCCTTCTGAACAAATTTATGTGCAGCATTGAAAATATCGGAAATATTGCCTGAAGCAGCAGAAACAAATGCGGGAGCAATATCAGGGTTACTTTCATCACCTGGGTTCTTCCAATAGTTCAACCATAATTTGTCGAAGTTATTATTGTAGTTAAGCTCCGCGTATTTACTCAAGAACTCTGGATGAACTCCCCGCATCACATGGCCACCATTGAAAATAAACATAAAGGAAAGCGTCAAATCTTTATACTTAAATCCATTTCTGAAAGAAACAGTGTAGGGAGGTACTGTCGTACCTTCATAGATTAAATCATCGACAGTCAATTTTTGCGTGGTCTCGACCAGACTACCATCAGCCTTTCGTGCCAAAGGTCGTCCCTTATCATTTAATCCCGCATAATCTATGCTATATAAACTACCCATTGGGATTCCAACCCGATTTTGGGGAGCATAATAGTAATAGTATGGGGTATTCTGTTCAACATATAGATTGGTAATCTTATTTTTGTTGTAACTAAAATTCACTGTGCTGTTCCAGCTGAAGTTTTCACGTTGAATCATCTTACCATTCAGCCCCAACTCGATCCCGCTATTCTGCATATCAGCATAATTAAGCAACACCATATCCCATCCCAAAGTTGGATCCAACGGCGTATTCCCCAATAAATCAGAAGTTTTCTTATTGTAGATATCAAGAGTAGCTGTAAGTCTATCTTTAAATAGTGAGAAATCAAAACCAACATTGAATACTTTTGTTCGCTCCCATCGCAACAATGGATTAGGCGGAGAATCAATGTAGGCTTGCATTTCACCGTTAAAGTAGTTCAGATTGTTATTCACCCTCGAAATCAAATATGGTCCATTATCCTTTGGGACATTTCCATTTACACCATAAGTCGCACGTACCGACCAACGATCTAATGGTTCCCAATCAATTCTTGGCAGATGATATAAAGCGCCTATGGACCAAAGAGGTTTGTATTGATTTTTGATATTTGTTCCAAACAAATTAGATTGATCCATCCGGATGCTTCCACTCAAAGTCAACTTACGATCATAGGTATAAGATCCATTGGCATAGAAGGAAACAAATCTATCGACTAGATCCTTAAATCCAGTCTCTTTTTTCGAAATAGTATAGCTATTAAAAAGCGCCTGTGTGTTTTGGATCTGAATACCAAAAAGCTCTTCATTAATTCCTTTGTAGACTAGGCTATTTTCATCGTAACCATACTTGTAAATATTCGTATATCGGTTATTGATCTGTCTACGTTCAGCACCGGCGATTGCGACAATTTCATGTTTTCCCTGAATATTATTTTGATAATTAAATTGGCCACGTAAGGTATAGCTATTGACATCATTACGTTGTTCAGCAAATTGTCCCCCTTGCGGAATATTGCGTTTGATTGCCCCGTCCTTTCCGATTTGGGTAGCGTCATTCACCATACCTACAACCGATTGGGCATTTTTCCTATTCAATGTGCCATTATACCCTTCGGTCCGTTCACTTTGATAGGACATATCGAAGTCCAGTCCTTTGATAATCTTAAAATTTGCAGCAAAATTTAAGTTAAGGTATTTATTATAGAACTTTTCGTGAATCGCGGCAACATGATTTAAAGGAATATAGGTCTCATCTTCCAGTCCCAGCGCATTCAAGCGATCAATCTCAAACTGAGATTTTGAACTATACCATTGCGCTGGAGAACCATCCTCATTTTCAAGCAGATAATAGGATGCTTTGCCTCCCATATAGTTATCGTAGAAATTGAAGCCAATATCACCCTCTCTATTTTGGTTTTTCCCCAATACATTTGCGCGTAAACTAAACCAGTCGGTAAACTTAAAATTATTTTTCAGACTAAATCCCAGCTCCTTGTTTGTCGCCCGTCCCTTATTGTAATCTCCCGGCTGCGTATAATTGAGGGAATAATGGTATGTATAACGATCGGATCCTCCCGAAATAGCGAGATTATGCTGCTGATCGAATCGGGTCGTATTCAGAAATTTATCCATTTGACTAAAGCGATCACGATTTCGATATACATCCAGCCGCTTTTCCATCTCTTCTTCCGAAATTACTCCACCTTTGCGATCGTACAAAATTCGATAAACGTCGTTCATCGCTTTTCTCGGGTCAATAACTGCATAATCTCCCGAACGGTAATTAAACATTTCCTTTTGAAAGTTGACCAGTTCAGCGCTACTCATCTGATTGAGGTAGCTACGGCTTGGAAGTCCTCTAAAAGAAAGCGTATTGCTATAATCAATCTTTGTTTTGCCTGCGGAGCCTATTTTTGTCGCAATAACAATAACACCGTTAGAGGAACGAACGCCATAAATGGAGGCTGCCGAAGCATCTTTCAAAACGGTTATGGAAGCAATATCATTGGGATTAATAGCTGTTAAGTCACCTTCAAAAGGCATACCGTCAACAACGATTAGCGGAGCAGCCTGTGCGTTGATGGTGGAGCGTCCACGAACCTCGATACCCAGGTTATTTTTCGAATTCTGTGGACTTGAAGTATTTCGCACCAAATTTAGCCCGGGCAACAATCCATCGATCCGGTCCAATAAATTAGGTTGAAGCCGTCCTTCCATGTCTTTGGCTGTCACCTGAGCAATTGAGCCTGCTACTCTTTCTTTGCTTATTTTTTGGTATCCTGTATTGACTGTAATGTTCACTTCCTGCAATTGCTCATCCAAGGCTCTTAAGGTAATCGTACCCAAATCGGACTTAGCTGCAATCGTAAGTGGAGCAAATCCGACCATGGTAATGTCCAAAAAGCTATTTAAACTAACGCCATTAATTTCAAAATGACCATGCTGATCTGTAACGGTTCCTTTTGGAACACCTTTTACACGAATCGTTGCACCTTGAAGTGGTCTGTTGTTATAATCGACAATAAAACCTTTTACCGTCATTAACTGATTAGTGATCGATCGTTGAGTCTGTTGAGATTTTTCGTGTACGACAATAATCTTCCCCTTGATCTCAAAATCGAGATCCAAATCGTCCAATAACTTCCCAAGAGCATTTCCCAACGATTCTTTTTTAACGGTTAAGTTAACCTTTGTATCTGGATCAATAGTTGTGGCCGCCCATACATAAGAATAGCCAGTCTGCTTATTGATCTCTGAAAAAACCTTTCTCAACGACACTGATTTCTCCTGTATCGATACGTCCTGTCCATACGTTTTAGCTCCAACATGAAGCAGACAACAAGACATTAGTATGGTTTTGTAAGCGATATGCGCATAATGTTTCCCCTCCATTGCGGCCTACCCCAAATATCTGGGCGATCGCTGTTTTTCATTTGTTGCGTTTGATCGTATAGGGCACGACCAAGTTGTGCATAATTTTTATAGTTTTGTTTTAGGTTAAGAATTAAAATTCTGTTACAGTTAGAATTACTTGATCTGAAGCCCTAAATGTTGCAAGCGTTTAGGGTTTCGTCTTTTCATTTAGGTTGTTTTGTCTACATAAATGGTCTTTCCTTTAAATTTAAACTTAATTTTCCCGGTACTCTCCAGTACGTTGATGATATCTTTCAGACTGCTGTTACGAGACAACATCGCTTCAAATTTTTCCGATTTTATTTGGTTATCGAGATAGACGACATCTACATTATACCAAGACGCTAACTCATCCATAATACCCCCTAAAGTCTCCGAATTGAACACGAAATATCCGTCTTTCAATGCATTGCGCGCGTCAAGATCAATTATTCGTCGTTCAATTTGACCGAGTTTGATATACGATTCTTCCCCTGGCAACAGTATAATCTGCCTGTCGCCCTGTCGAACCCTAACTTTACCTTCGTATAATGTCGTTTTAAAGTCTTCTATATTCTTGGTTGATTTCACATAAAAATGTGTCCCCAATACGGAGATATTGATCTTCCCTGCTTGTACCACGAAAGGTTTCAGTTTTGGAACCTCACCTTCCCATGGTAAATATTTTTTGGCAACTTCAAAATAAGCCTCCCCCACCAAACGAACCTCCCGCATACTATCTACTTCATAATAATCCAACTGCGTTTTGGCATTCATCCATACTTTGGTTCCATCAGGTAATAGCATGGTCATTTTCCCACCCTTGGGTGTCGCAGCGAATAAATTATTCACTCGTGCCGCTTTATTTTTAACGGGTGATACAAACGATAATAAAGTATCTCCTGGAGCCATCGAAATTGAATTTCCATTTCCTAGACGTACTACCCCTGTCATTTGAGCGGGTTGAATATCTTTATCCGGAGTCTCCTGATAGACCGTATCCGAAAGATTATGTATAAAAAACAACACGAGTAATCCAATCAACGCCGCGGCGATACCATAGGACAACATACGTTTATAAAAAGGTTAAGTGTATGAGGTATTGAGGTAATCTTGTTCAAAGAGGGCAAATGATTCCTCCCAATCATAACGGGCTATCCCGTCTAAATCCGCTTGCATTTGATCTTTGTTGTCAATCAGATCACATAGCCCCTTATTTGCATCAGTTTCGGACCGCCATAAGTCCAACTTTAATTTTTCGTCATCGCGCAATCCTTCCAGCTTGGATTTGCTCAGTAAATAAATGATATGTTGGGGTATTTGCTCCATATTGCTCTATATACTTAAAACAATATTTTGATTTCGTTTCTCTAAAGAGGTGGTAGATATTTTCACAAAAACCTATGTATCAGAAGTATAAATTTTCTAATAATAGAGTAAAAGCAAAAGTAGGCAAAAAAACCGGTCAGGCTTGAGTCTTAATCTCAAAAGTTCAATTCCCCTTTTCTTTTGATTGTAAATCGTACTAGTGGTTAGTCCTAAGGAGATCGCTGCTTCCTGTGGGCTTAAATCTTCAACAATCAACTTACGCATCACTTGCTTACATTGCTCAGGCAGGGTATCAATGGCATCATGGATCGTTCGAAGCGTCTCCAAATAGATCATTTGATGGCTGATCGGTAAATCGACCAGATCGACCTGTGACGTATAAAAATTGGTTTTTTGTTGAATTCTATTTTCTTGTTGGATCCTGTTTAAAGCGGCGTTTCTACAACTTGTGTAGAGAAAACCTCGGATTGATTCAACATGATCAAAATCTATCCGGCGCTCCCAAAGCTTTAAGAATACATCCTGCACGATTTCTTCGATGGTACCTTTATCAAGATTCATCTTTTCTAAAAAATAGCACATTGGACTATAGAAAGTTTTGTACAGAAACTGTAAACCATCCCTTCTGCCCTCCCGAAAAGATTTTAAAAAATCTTGCTTGCTAAATTCTTGGTTTACCTTGTTTTTCACAATTCAATATTACTTAAATTTTAAATAAATATGAAAATTTCATTTATTGTGATCAACAGTCCCGCGCTGGCAAGCAATAGAAAACGGACAGGCCAAACCGGTTGACACAATACTATTCCATTCGGCAGCGATAGCGTAAAAGCGAAGCAAGATCGATGTATTTAGATTATAATTTCTACACGATCAATTCTGGTGATACAGACTCTTCATAGTAGGCTTCATTCCATTTTGCCAATTGGCACATAATAGGTATTAAAGCCTTGCCCTTTTCTGTCAAAGAGTACTCTACGCGTGGTGGGAGCTCCTTGTACTCTTCTCTCAAAATAACGCCATCCTCTTCCAATTCTTTTAATGAACTGGTCAAAACCTTTCGAGAAATATGTTCGATGAGCGCATCCAATTGACCAAATCGGGCTTTTCGATCGCGCAAAGTATAGATAATCACAGGCTTCCACCGGGTACCTAAAATTGCCATGGAACGCTGCATGGCACAGGAACAACTTTTAAATTCAGTCCTTTTCATTTGAATATATTCAAAATAGTTACGCGAAGGTAACTAGTTTATACTAATAATAGTTACAAATATATACTATTTAAAATATATTTGTGAAGATTCACGATTTAAAACGAGAAAAATGAGCATACAAACACTTTTTAATCCATTTGAGTACAAAAATCTAACACTCAAAAACCGCTTTGTAATGGCACCAATGACGAGAGCATTTTCGACGGATGGAATTCCCGACAGCGCTGTAGCGGGATATTACGAGCGTCGTGCCGCGGGAGATGTCGGTTTAATTTTGACGGAAGGTACCGTTATCGAACGACCTTCATCAAAGAATTTAAAGGATATCCCAAACTTTTACGGTGACCAAGCACTGGCCGGCTGGAAAAATATCGTGGATGCAGTGCACGAAAAAGGCGGAAAAATAGCCCCTCAACTATGGCATGTTGGTTATACTCCTATGCAATGGACTCCGCCCGCTGCGTTTGAAAGCCCAGATACAATGACATTAGCGGATATAGAGGCCACGATACAAGCTTACGCTGACGCTGCTAAATCTGCAAAAGACCTCGGTTTTGATGCTTTTGAAATCCATGGCGCCCATGGCTATCTGATCGACCAATTTTTCTGGGAAGGAATGAACCACAGAACAGACGAATTTGGTGGAGAAACAATTAAGGAGCGCTCTAAATTTGCGGTTGAGGTAGTCAAAGCAATGCGAAAAGCGGTTGGACCTGATTTTGTAATCATTCTACGTCTATCACAATGGAAGCAGCAAGACTACACAGCCAAGCTTGCTCCCACCCCCGCAGCGATGGAAGACTGGATCCTACCATTGACAGATGCCGGTGTCGACATTTTTCATGGAAGCCAACGTCGTTATTGGGAGCCGGAATTTGAAGGTAGCGACTTAAATTTCGCTGGATGGCTCAAAAAAATTTCAGGACAACCCACAATCACGGTTGGATCCGTAGGTCTTGACAAAGATTTTGGCGATGTATTTACAAATTCGGAGTTCAAGTCCTCTCCCGCTTCACTGGATGAACTGGTTCGTCGTTACGAACGTGGCGATTTTGACCTTGTAGCTGTAGGCAGGGCGATCTTGCAAGATCCGAATTGGGTGAAAAAAGTGCAAGCCGAAAAATACAACGAATTATCGACTTTTGAAGCGAAGAGTTTGGCGAGCTTATCTTAGTAAGCTCGAGCGATTAGGTGGATTAAAATTACGTTATTTAATATTTACGTTATTTAATATTTACGTTATTCAATAGTATAAACAGGGGCAAAAATTCACTTTCGAAGCAATTTTTGCCCTGTTTTGTAACGATAATTCAGTACCTTGTCTCCGCAAATGGATACAGACACTTGATTAAATGAAAATCACCGCAACCAAAATATATGTCATCAGCGGATTGGGTGTAGATCAACGTGTATTCAGCAAAATAGACTTTGGCTCGCTTGATCTAACCTATCTAGATTGGATTACACCAAGCCCCAATGAACCACTGTCTATTTATGCAAAAAGAATATCGACTAAAATTACTGCAAAGAACCCCATCCTCGTTGGGCTTTCCTTTGGAGGAATGCTTGCAATAGAAATTGCCAAGATTATCGAAACAAAACAAATTATCCTGCTTGCTTCAGCCAAAGGACGGCATGAATTACCCAAACTGTATCGCTTAGCAGGCAGACTCAAAATCAACAAACTGGTTCCTAGTCCGTTACTAAAGTTCCATTGTTTTCTATCAGATTACTTTTTTGGCATACGTAACAAAGAAGATTCCCGCTTGCTAAAACAGATTTTATACGATACAGACCCCATCTTTATGAACTGGGCAATACATCAAACTCTCCAATGGAAAAACAATTCGGTTCCGGACAATTTAATTCATATACATGGTAGTAGAGATCATATTATCCCCATCAAAAATGTAAAGCCCAACTTTATCATTAGGGGTGCGGGACATTTTATGACAGTCACCCATGCCCAGGAGGTTGAAAAGCTCTTGCAAGAAATCTGCTTGTAAATCACCTCCTTTTAATCACCGAGACCAATCCCAACTTTTCTAGTCGCTCAGAAAATTAAATCCAAGCGGATTCGTATCGACATGAAACACACGATATGCTGAGCAGTGTAAAAAAGTATTATTTGAAGAAAAGGACAAACAATAATTGAGAATAGAAGGTTCTTCTATGAGAGCGCGGTCTCTTTACGTAACTAAAAAATCGCTGTTTATTGCTTAATGGGACCAGTCCAAAGTAATATAGTAAGGTTAAATTATAACAAGAATATGCGAACACGGCTCATATTAAGTTTTTTATTCTGTCACATCTTTTTTCTCACTATGCTGGCACAAGTTAATGATACTACAGCCCCGAAATTGGAGGTCGCAGCAGCTTTAGGCCCGTACCGTCCGATCGGTGTTAGCGCTAGCTCCAACAATCGATTATTTGTTTCCTTCCCAAAACAAGCTAAAAATTATCAGTATGCACTTACTGAAATCATCAATGGAAAACCTGTTCCTTATCCAAATGAAGAATGGAATTTAGAAGGAAAAGAGAATTCCCACTTTGTAAATGTTCAGGATATATTTGTCGATACCGAGGACAATCTCTGGGTATTGGATTCTAAACCATCTGCTGCTGGATCAATTTTTGGCAAAGATGAAAAATCAAATCAAGGCCAGTTTAAATTATTAAAAATCAATACAAATACAAATCAAATTGAACATATTTATCGTTTCGACGACCTTGATAAAACCAAATCAGGTCTAAATGATATGCGTATTGATCACAAGCGAAATTTAGCCTATCTCTCCGATCCCGGCCAAGCGGCCATCATTATTTTAGACCTTAAAACTGGACTGACTAGAAAGGCTTTAACTGGAAGCCGTTTTACGCTGGCTGATCCTGATGTATTATTAAGCTATAATGGTATTGAAATGCGTAGTGAAAATGGAAAGCCTTTTTCTTCCAACGTGAATGGCATAGCATTGAGTCACGACTTTAAATATTTATATTTCAAAGCCATCAATCAGACCCATTTGTACTGTATTGCAACAGAATTTTTAGCCGACGCAGGGCTGACGGATCAAGAATTGGAGGCAAAAGTGGAAGACAAAGGAGAAGTCGGAATCACGCATGGCTTACTAGCAGACATTGATGGAAATATTTATCTCACATCGTCAATAGATTATAGTATTAAATATTTAAATCCTGAGGGAAATGTGAATACCCTGGTAAGGGACTCCCGAATACTATGGCCCGATTCTATGGGTATCAGCGGAGATGGATACCTCTATTTCTCTTGTGCACAGCTCTTTAAAGACCCGCAATGGAATAAGGGAGCTGATAAGGTAGAGTTGCCATATTATGTCTTTAAGGTCAAATTACCGAAATTTTGAAAAAAATGTTACAACAAGTGAAATTCTTAAGCATAAAACTCGCGCTGACACATCTACTTTTCACCTAGCTATTATTCTATGCGCAGCCTTCACAAAATTCCCTTCGAATAGTTCCCCTTTATATTTGTCCATCTTTTCTACCCACAAGAAAAGGAACTGAAATTCAGATTCATAAAAACAATAAAATCGAAGTAAAAGCACAAATCACTAAGACATGCCTCCAACTATAAAAAAACAACAGCCTGTTAGATGAAGTATAAAATTTTTAGCAAAAACTTTTTTATACTAATATTTTTAGTATATTTGAATATCAGTTTTAGACAATGCTTTTATGGAACACAGCGCAGCATATGACAATAAGGATTTACACGTAGGTGACATCGTTCGCTTTCATACCCCCCATCCCGATGAGGATCCAAATACGATTTTCATTGTACTATGGTCATACTACGATCCGGCTGGAAAATCATCACGGGCTGAAGTGGTTAAATTTGACCAACGTTCCAAACAAACACCTGTCATTCAGAAGTGGTTTATACGAGATTTAGAAAGAGTCCCCGAAGTAAGTCCAGAATTGCTGAAACAAATTGAGTTATTTATGAAAAGTAAACTTGGCAATGCTATTATCAGTAAGCTAGTCATCTAACAAATTTTAGATCTTCAAATTCGACGTAAAATATGGAAAATAAATTCAAAGAGAAGCGAGGGATGGTGTCAGGTCCGATCTGGTCTGACTGGCGAGAACAACTCCGGGAAAGTGAATTAATCGGCTTACATCAGAGACTCGAGAATCTAGAAAGAGAAATACTCCTTGATTGGCTACAATGGCATGATCCAAAAGGAAACTATACCGATCGTAAATGTATTGAAAATGGCGTGCAGCAGCTTTCCAAATTAAAGGCTGTCGCGTATATCCATAAAGAAATCCTGCGCATCCACATGAAAAGAAGATACAATGCCTTTTCGAATACACACGCACAACTCATCTTTAACAACTAAAATTTCAGATTATGGAGTCTTTTATTAAACAGATCATAGCGCATCAGCTTCCAAAAATTCTAGCTATGGAATCGCATCGCACAGATTGGCGTTATCAGCTCATGAACTTAAAAGATAAGACACTATTCGATAGATTAATGCTGATGAAAAGACAAGAATTACTTGCTTGGCTACAATGGCACAATAATGCTGGGACTTACGCTGATCACGACTGCATCCGGAGAGGTATTCCCTTATTTACGAAAACTCAAGCATTGACCAATGCTTATCAGCGGATTATGCGTGAACATGAAGGCTGGGACGGCTATATGGGAAATGAATATATCCGTGGCAGTGTACTTTAAAAAAAGACACCTTTTAAGCAGGAAATATTTTGTTCGCAGTGATATACGAGGCTAATGTCTTTAGATTAGGAAGTGCCGCTCCTATTGTATTATTAAAATAAGTATAGACTTCTTTTCCCGCTGCAATCCATTCGTTAATATAGGTACTGTATTCCAACAATAGGCTGTCCGAATAGCTTCCCTTATAGTCACCATTTGGGCCATGAAAGCGCATATAGATTATCTTTGCATCCGCATATTGAAGACGCATACCTTGCATATCCTTATCATGAATAACCAGATGCATTTCATAGGATTTTAAAAGTTCGAAAGTTTCTTCTCTATACCAGGAAAGGTCCCTAAATTCTACACATACCTGCCATTTTTCACTTCTCTTATCCTGGGCAATACAATCCAGCAGTTCAACAAGCATTCCAATAGAAGCAAATTTAAAAGATGGTGGTAATTGTATGAGCAAGCACCCTTTCTTTTGGCCGATAGCGTCAATAACAGATAGAAATCTAGCGACATCCTGTGGATCAAACTTAAGTTCTTTTTGATGCGTAATTCCCTTCCATAGTTTAAAGGTGAAACGAAAATCATCGGTCGTCTCTTCGGACCATCTTCTGACTGTTTCTTCTCTGGGAATTTTATAAAAAGAACTGTTTACTTCCAATGAGTTAAATAGTAAACTGTATACAGCCAATCGACTTTTATCCTGTAACTCCTCAGGATAATAACTTTTATTCTTGTAAGGTAAAAGGATACCGCTCGTTCCAGTAAAATATGATTTTTCCATACCCTTATAACAATCGAGCAGCATGCAATGGTTCATTTTTTCTTTCATAGACGAATTATCCTTTGTATTGGTCTGCAATTGAATTGCATATAAAAAACAATTTATCTAAGTTTGAGAAACAAGTAGTACAGCAACAGCTATTTTTAAGCAACTTGTTTTCTAGTTTATTAGTGGATAATTAATCAAGCACACTATATCAATGCAAAAAAAATCGTACCTCATTTGTTTCATTATTGGCGCCATTTTGGGCAGTTGTACCGGAAATAAAAGCAACAATACCAATACAACTTTAAGTTCCCAGTCCGAACATGCTGATGAAAATCCGACATTTACCTTTGACAATATTAAACAGCACTATACGCGGGGTGAGGATCTGATATTAAAGATGTATAGCAAAAACACATCCAAAATAGACTCTGTTATTTACGCTATAAACGATAAAAAGATTGGCCAGGTCGTCGGAAATGAGCCCTTCAATTATTCATTAAAACAGGAGAAATTTGGTAAGCAAATTATTAAAGCTGTCGTATTTAGTAATGGAAAGCGAGAAGAAAATTCGGTCAACATCGATCTATTCGCCTCTAACCCTCCGCTTTTGCTAAGTTATAGCATTGTGAATATTTATCCACATGATGCCAAAGCTTTCACACAAGGACTGGAGTTTTACGGTGATAATTTGATCGAAAGTACTGGGAATGGGGTTGGTCCAAGTGGAAATAAGGGGAAATCGAGTATCCGTATTGTTAATCCTAAAACGGGTCAGCCCATCAAAAAAAATGAATTGGATGATTCAATTTTTGGCGAAGGTGCTACCGTCCTAAATGGAAAATTATATCAATTAACCTATAAAAACAATCTAGCCTACCTCTACGATATAAACAGTCTTTCTGTTATTAAGACACTTCCTTACTTTCAGCCAATGGAAGGTTGGGGCTTAACTTCTGACGGTAAAAACTTATTCATGTCGAATGGTTCTGATTATATCTATACACTTAATCCAAATGATTTCTCAAAAGTGGATTATATCCGTGCAGCAACGAACACGGCCATCGTGGATCAAATCAATGAAATGGAATGGGTAAAAGGGAAAATCTATGCAAATTTCTTTATGGAGGATGTCATTGGACGAATAGACCCTAAAACAGGTACAGTGGAGGCTTTAGTCGATCTATCCAAATTACGTGAGCATGTAACACAGCATGTGGATTTAGATGTATTAAATGGTATCGCTTACAATAAAAGATCAAACACCTTCTTTGTTACCGGTAAAAACTGGGATAAAATGTTCGAGATAAAGCTAACAGAATAGCTTTATCTCCATCAAAAAAAACAACATGCTGTTCCGGAAAGAACCAAATCGCACTATTTTTGACTTTATGGTAATTCTTTCATTTTGTTAAAGCCCTCAGTTACCATCGGTATAATTTGTGGTGCAAATAACTGTGGTATAATCGTCCTTGTCCCCGTATCCTTATTGGCAATCCATTGCGCATATTTATTTGCTAAAAATTCCAATCGCTGTGCTGAAGATAATCCCGGTAAGGTATAATAGATACTTTTTTCGCCTTCTTTACCTTCCATCTGCACATACCGCCCTTTAGTTACTTTCAGGTGACTGCGGTGTTCAAAATCACGTAGGAAAAGCTCATCCTTGTCTGCATTATCCCATTTCGGGTCACGCGGGCAACAAACCGATCCGTAACTGTCTCTTCGATAAATTGTAAGCATGCCTTTAGCTGAAATTGGTTTAACAAAATCTAATCTAGGGTTATCAAGACCAGAAAGCCGGAGACTGTCGACTTTAACCATACCGTCCTCTCTTTTTATGGAATAATAAAAATTGGTTGTCGCAGGTTCTATACACATCCCATTTTTCGAAGCTTCTTCGGCGACTTCACCATAAAACTTCCAATCGGGAACAATCAGTACAAAATGTTGAAGATCGGGATAGAATTCATTGGATTTTTTTAGTAACTCCACTGGAATTTTAGTACTCAAAAAGAAAACGTAAGTGGAATCCGGAACGATCTGCAAAGGAAGATCTACTAAATAATTGCCATCTTTCTGCGTTACAAAATCATTGTCGATCATTACAACCCGACCATAGTATTCACGATACCAATCGGGTTTCACAGTATCAGCTAATGAATACGGGGGTATTGACTGATGCGCTGCTATTTTGCTCTTACAGGACAATGCCATCATAGGTAAAATGATAAGCAAATACCACATATTTTTTCGTATTAACATGGTTATAAAATTAAAATATATTTCAACTACTTTCCTGTTTGACTATCTACTTTTATTCCAGCTTGATTCATGAAGGCTATTTGATGTCCTAAACACGACTCAGCTAAGGCTTCAATTTTCTCTTTTTCATCAGTAATCTCCCGCAACAGACTTTTCCGAGTCCCTTTTTTCTGTTCATCAATATATTTAATTAATAAAATACCATATCCATCAACGATCTCTGTCATGTAACCAACTGAAGCGATGTGAAAACTTTCGGCAGTTTTACTGTATTTCAGTTGAGAGGCTTCGCATTTTAATCCTTTGATGTAACTACTCAAAGCGCGTGCCTCATTCAATTTCATGTGATAGGAATAGTCTGATTTATCGACATCATATTCCCCTTCTAGCAATTTTCCATAGCTCTCATCCATTTTTTCTCGACAGCTATGAAAGAGCTTAGCCATTTTCTCATTGTACCCCAAATCCAAATTACCCCTACAGGAACACATGGTAAATAGCATAAAGATTAAAGCTAGCATTCTCATTTCTTAATTTTTTTTACAAATAACAGTTTTTTAAACCAGCCTATCCGTCTCGTTTAATATTCGTGGTCGTTGTTTTAAGATTCGTTATTTTCCGTACAACCTGCTCGCTAAAAAGCAATACGCTTATCCTTACTTTGCACAAACTATTTATTTCTTTGAGAGATGAAAAGCCTACTCTTCTAAACAGGGAATCCATAAAAATCACCTTATACTGCATTATTGTAAAAAAGGTCCTTCGAAACCTACTATATTAGCCATTTAATTAATCATTTTTTAAAAAATCAGAAAAAAAAGCTATATTTATTTAAGAATCACACATCATTTAAGGCAAAATTCTTTGTTTCTTAAAAAAAATTACGGAACTTAGAGACTATAAACCACCGAAATATGAATAACAGACCTTTAAACGGAATGACTGACGAAGAGCTTCAAACCAACAAAAAAAATGCGCTGGTAATTACATGGATGCTCACCACCATGCTCTTTATTCTATTAGGCATGGGGATCTATACTTCAATTAACAAAGGATTCAGCGCACTAATGGCGATTCCCTTCGCCTTATCTCCTATTGTTATTCTTAATTTTAAAAGAATAAAAGAAATCAATGAAGAACTCAAAATAAGAGGAGCTCAATAAACCCATCATGAAACACCTCGCATTATTCATATTCTTTCTTTTCATCTCGGATATTGTATTTGGCCAAGAGATAAGTAAATCAACGACACAGACGATCACCCAATCGGGTATTGGGCTGGGTTCTGTCATTGCCGTTGTCACCTCATGGGATCGCAACAAATCCATACTATGGGCTTTAATTCATGGGATACTCGGTTGGTTATACGTCATCTATTATGCATTCACCCGCAACGAGTAACGATTTTTAACTATAATTCTCACCAGAAGAGCCAAGCCGATCATTAGCAGAATGTCTTTTCTTACATAACACAGCGATCAATTCCTTTTCTATATCTCATCCGCAATCAAACACATGAGTTCCTCACCTATTTCCAATACAGATTTTGTCGTTGAAGAAGTCAACGAATCCAGCATTACCTTAATTTCTGAATTAGTAGACCTGACTTTTAATATTGTCCAAGGAGGTGCCTCTGTAGGCTTTATGGAAGATCTAACAGTTGAGCAGGCAAAAAGATTTTGGACTGAAGTACTGAACAAGGTCAAGCAGCAAAAAACAATATTGATTATTGCAAAAGATGCTTCTACGCATCGAATCGCAGGAACCGTTCAACTCCAAATCGACCTCCCCTCAAATCAAATACATCGTGCAGATGTAGCCAAAATGTTAGTCCATACTGACTTTCGAAGAATGGGCATTGCACAAAATTTACTTCAACACATTGAAAATATAGCTATTGATCTAAATAAGACACTATTGGTACTAGATACTGTAACCGATAGCCCGGCTTATATTATGTATCAAAAATGTGGCTGGACGAAAGTCGGCGATATCCCAAATTATGCGCTCTTCCCGAATGGAACATTGTGTAGCACGACATATTTCTACAAAAACTTAATTCTGCCAACAAAATAAAAGCCCCCAAATCGATTAATATTCATTTGGAGGCTTCTCTTAATTATTTGGGAGCTTCACATATGAATCTCCATATACTTATAGATCCTATTTATTTTTGTACCATATCGGTCCCGGTTTTTCGCCCATTTCTAACACCAATGTCGCTCCGGACATAATTTGTTCGTGTGTGATATAACTTGTTTCAAGAGGCTTACCATCAATCGTAATGGCTTGGATATAAATATTGGCTTTACTGACATGGTTAGCTTTCACGGTAAATTTCTTTCCATTGGACAACTTCAATTCAGCTTTTTCAAATAAAGGTGTACCGATTTCGTATTTTCCACTTATGGGATCTACAGGATAAAATCCCAATGCGCTGAATACATACCAAGCCGACATCTGCCCGCAGTCATCATTTCCACTTAATCCCGAAGGTGTATTCAAGTAAAGTTTGTTCATTACCTCGGCTGCATATTGCTGCGTTTTCCAAGGCTGTCCAACCGCATTAAATAAATAGAGTGCATGATGGCTCGGCTCGTTACCATGTGCATACTGCCCAATCATTCCTGTACTAAAAATTGGCAGCTTGCTGGTGTCGGAAGGATGAAATGTAAACATGCTATCTAGCTTCTGTCCAAAGCGCTCTTGCCCACCAACAAGTTTAATCAATCCAGGAATATCATGTTGTACAGACCAAAAATATTGCCATGCATTACTTTCACAGATATGTGCACTATATTCCTCCGCATAAAACGGGGTAATAAATTTACCATGGCTATCTCGAGGTTGCATAAATGAAGTAGCCGGATTATACACATTTTTATAATTTTGAGCTCTCGCAAAAAACGCTCCTGCAATATCTTTCCTTTCCATCTTATCGGCCATCATTGCGATACAATGATCGTCATAGGCATATTCAAGTGTTCGTGATAAGGACCAGTTTTCGGCATTGTATTCATCTTTTACGTCATAGGGCACATAGCCTAATTTTTTATAAAGATCTATACCCCGGTAATTATCAATATTAGCTGTGGCAACACAGGCTTCTAACGCTTTTATTGCATCAAAATCACCAATTCCTTTTAAATATGCATCTACAATGACAGGAATGGCATGATTGCCAATCATCATATCCGTTTCACTCCCATAAATATTCCATACCGGTAGTCGGCCATGCTGTTCATAAAAGGCAATGAAGGACTTAATCATATCATTTACTCGACTAGGGTCTATATAGGTAAATAATGGATGCGAAGCTCTATAGGTGTCCCAAAGTGAGAACGTGCTATAATTGGTCCAACCTTCAGCCTGATGTACCTTCCGGTCCGCCCCCATGTAAGCACCATCAACATCACTGAAAATTGTCGGTGCCAACATCGAATGGTATAGTGCTGTATAGAATTTAACCTGTTCCTCTTTGTCTTTGGTCTCGATTGCTACCCGCCCCAATTCATGGTTCCAATTTTGTTCGGCCTCTTTTAAATAATAATCAAAATCATCATTTGGAACTTCTGCTTTTAAGTTCTTTGAAGCGCCTTCCATACTTACTCCCGAAAGGGCCGTACTTAAAGTCACTTGTTCTCCAGCTGCTGTCTTGAAATCAAAACGTGCTTTGAATGCTGTACCAATACGTTTTGCACTTTTTGCCGTTGTATCAGCACTGGATAATATTGCTGAACTATCGATATGAACGGCCATAAAAGGCTTAGAAAACCGAGTTTCAAAATAAACGCGTTGGCCTCTTGCCCAGCCCTCCGAAAAACGGTAACCACGGATAGTAACAGAATCAACCACTTCGATGTGTGAATCTGTTGTAGCATCCCAATTCATTGCTTTCTTTAAGTCTAAAAATACTGCAGACTCGGCTTTTGGAAACGTATAACGTTGAATACCGCAGCGTGCCGTTGCTGTCAGCTCTACATTTATATCGTAATCAGTAAGTTTTACCTGATAGTATCCGGCGTGAGCCTTTTCGTCTTTATGCGAAAATTTGGAATGTATACCTAAGGGAGCCGGGGCTTCATGATAAGGTAAGGTAACCGGCATATAAGATATGTCGTACAAGTCGCCGGCTCCGGTTCCACTTAAATGTGTATGGCTAAAACCAGCAATCGTACTGTCAGGATAAAAGTATCCGGAAATACGGTCCCAGCCAGGCAGTCCATTATCTGGGCTAAGCTGTACCATTCCAAAAGGTGACTGTGCTCCAGGATATGTATTCCCCATAAAATCCGTTCCGATAAAAGGATTTACATACCCAGCATAAGAAGTCTCATCGGAGTTTTTTAGTGAAGCGCAACCCATTAAGGACAAAAGGCCTGCACAGACCGCGTAATTAATATATTTCATCGTGTAGATCAGTTTTTCAATTTAGTTTGCCTAATTATCTATTTCCAGTAACGATTAGAATATCCTTGCTATTGACCAAAGTCTGATGGTTGATTTTAAATCCATTGAATGGTTTTCCATCGATAAAGATCTTTTTTATATAATCTCCGGCACCCTCTTTTTGACGTCTTATTGTCACTTTGTCGCCATTTGGATAATATTTTTTATCGAGTTGAATGGTCACTTTGTCGAAAACAGGTGTTACAACAGTATAATCTGGTCTACCTGGACAAAAAGGATAGATGCCGATCATGTTCATTAAAGCCCATGTGGACATTGTTCCCGTATCGTCATTTCCC
Source organism: Sphingobacterium sp. UBA6317 (assembly GCF_002440385.1). Classification (NCBI taxonomy): domain Bacteria; kingdom Pseudomonadati; phylum Bacteroidota; class Sphingobacteriia; order Sphingobacteriales; family Sphingobacteriaceae; genus Sphingobacterium; species Sphingobacterium sp. UBA6317. The sequence goes on from NZ_DJTD01000041.1 coordinate 165,739, forward strand.
GGTATACCCCCAGGGCTATTCGTAAAATGTTTTTCTAAAATTTCCTTAACCAGCTTTTGGGTACGCCATTCTTCTCCTTTGATTTCCGAAAACACATGTGGATACAGCATATCTGGTTCGTTGGTAACATCAAAATACCCTTTATCAAACGTTGCCTGCAGTCTATCCACAAATTTTTGCTTTCCGCCCATCAACTTCACCAAACCAGGTATATCAAATGGTATGGCAAAGCTATAGTTCCAAGCGTTACCTTCATGGAAACCATGATTTGGTTCAAAATTGGCGCCCATCAATGGGCTAAATGGACTTAAAAACTCGCCGTTAGGAAGAATAGGCCTGAAAGTCCCATACTCCGAAGAATAATAGTGTTTATACCCCTGTGCTCGCTTAGCAAAAAGCTGAGCATCTTTAGTTTTCCCCAATGAGGCGGCCAGTTGGGCTAGGTTCCAATCGGCAACATAATATTCAATGGCATGAGATACCGAATTATCGAATGAATCGCGCAGTGGAACATACCCATACTTCACATAGTCCGCATTGTCTGGTCTAATTTTATTTGTCGAATCCGTAGTCGTAGCCGATTTCAGAAACGCTTTGTAAGCTGTATTAACGTCAAAATCCCGAATGCCTTTCATCCATGCATCAACGATCACTGGAACTGCCGGATCGCCATCCATGGTATAGCTTTCTCGACTATACAACTCCCATTTGGGCATCCAACCGCTTTCCTTATAAATATCGATCATGGAACGTATCATACCCACCTGCTTATCAGGATAAACCAGTGACATTAGAGGCTGAACATTTCGGTACGTATCCCATAGCGAAAACACGGTGTAACGATTGTGATCTGCAACGAGCGTCTTCCGGGTTTCCATTGCCGGATATTCTCCATTTACATCCTGCAAGATATTTGGATGAATCATAGCATGATATAATGCCGTATAGAACACTGTTTTTTGGTCCTCTGTACCACCTTCGACCTGTATCTTTGACAATGCATTATTCCAAAGTGAAGCTGCGTGCTTTTGCGTTTTTTCAAAGCTAAAGTCTGCTTGCTCAGCGTCTAGATTTTTACGCGCATTTTCAACACTCACAAATGATACGGCCAGCTGTACTTCTAAGCTTTCATTTTCTTTGACGTCAAAACTAAAATACGCACCAAGATCATCGCCTGAAAGCTGATCGGTATAGTCCGTAAAAATTTTATATTTTCCGGCATCTTTATTCCAATCGTTTTCCCATTTTTCTCCGGCACGCTGGAATTTCCAATATCCTCTTTTTGACGGTTTTTTATTGACACGCATAACAAAGAAGATGGGATAAACAGCCTGATTGTTCGTGTAACAGAAAGAGCCCAACAATTTAGATCCTTCTATTTCGGTGTCACTTACATAACGAACTGTTGCTCCCGTTTCATTTGTTAACCCTTCGCCTAGATTAAGTAGGATATTTGCCTGTCCTTTTGGAAAAGTAAATTTCGACACACCTACACGGGTTGTCGCTGAAACTTCTGTCTTGATACCGTATTTCTTTAATATATTGCTATAATATCCCGGATGGGCAACCTCTTGTGTATAGGTACTCCCATATTGATGATAATCAACCTCCAATTTCCCCGAAGTTGGCATCAACAACAGACTTCCCATATCTGGACATCCTACCCCACTTAAATTAACATGAGAAAAACCTGTAAAATAACTATTGCTATGTTCATAGGGAGTAGACCACCATCTTGCATCCTTATCAAATGCATTAAGTGATGATCCCATTACATTAAACGGAGAAACATTCATCAAGCCGTTGGGAACCTGAGCACCCGGATTAGTTGTTCCATAATTACTGGTACCAATAAACGGGTTGACATAGTCTGTAGGAAGCTTTTGGGCAGAAACGTTCTCCCAAAGAAATAATCCTAAAAGTAAAAAACGAATAGATTTGATCATATAATCTTGATAGACGACATTGTTAATTGCTTTCATTCAAGCAAACACCATAGGCCGCGCATTTTAGCGTGTACCTACAATACTACAGATAATCGCAAAGATTTACAAATCGTACTTGTCGTTATATCGATGATTTTACGTTTGTTAATAGGATTTAGCAAAACTATACATATTAAGCAAAGAGATTTATGATGGTCAATAACAACAAAAGCCTGAAGTGGGGAACTTCAGGCTTTTACTAACTAACCAATTATTAACCTAAATTATGAAACTACTGATATAACGTCATCAAAAACGAGTTTCTTATGTTAGGCCGAATGGTTTAACCAAATTTTAACAAATCGTTGTTATCATTCAATGCGCATCAGGTTTGGTCCAGCAATAAATATATTTTATTGATACAGTCCCCATTGCTTATTCGGTGTAGCGCCCATTTCTAAAACAAGCTCACCTCCTTTCAGAAGTTCCGAAGCATCAAAATAAAACGTATTAAGCGGTTTTCCATTTAATGTAGCACGTTGTATATACATATTTTTCTTATTTGCATTTTTCGCTATGATAATAAATTGTTCACCTCTACCGTATTTACCGCCCAATTTAATCTTCACTTCCTCAAAGAGAGGGCTTCCAATTTCATAAATTGGCTTGACTCTTGTCCCGCCATCTATCTGAAATAAACCAATAGCATTCATAATATACCAAGCACTCATTTGCCCTTGGTCTTCATCTCCCAAATAAGCATTTGAAACCCCTTGGCCATAATAGCGTTCACCTATGGAGCGACTCCATTTTTGCGTCAACCAAGGCTTATTCAACCAATTAAAAATATAGGCAAAATGCATCGATTGCTGATTTCCCTGAACAACAGGATAATCCCAATATTGATCATTGGGACCATTGTAGCGCCATTTCTCACTTTCCGGAAATCCCCATTCCAATCGTTTTAAAAACACATCCTGTCCGATCATTTTAGCTAACCCAGGAATATCCTGTGGCACAAAAAAGGTCAGTTGCCATGCATTTCCTTCTACATAATGATGGTTAGCTCCCGATTTAAAAGGATCAAAATCTTTATACCATTCTCCTTTTGAATCCTTCATCCGGGCATAGCCACTACTGACATCTATCGCGTTTCTCCACCATTTTCCGCGATCATTGAAATAGTTGTACTCCTGCTCCTTTCCTAACGATTTTGCGAACTGCCCAACTGTCCAGTCGTCAAAACTATATTCCATTGAATTGGAAAACCGGCCCAAATCATAAGGAACGTACTTATATTTTAAATAGACATCCAAATCACGATTACCTGCAAAACCACCTTCAAATTTCAATGGACTTGTTGTCTGCATTTTTTTAACAGCTTCAAATGCCTTTTCAGTATCGTAGTCTCTAATCCCCATCTGGTATGCCCCAACAATTAACGGTATTTCATGTTCTGCAACCATGACGGGAATATACTCCATTCCAGCCGGTCCTTTCGCCAACCAGCCATTTGCGTCATACATCGCAAGTTGCGATCTGACCCATTTATTGGACCATTCCGGCGTAACCAAGTTCCAAAACTGATTTAAATTCCAAAAGGTATTCCAGAAAGCATCACAGCCTAAAGCGAGATCCCCTTTATGGGCTAAAGTTCGTATCACTTCATCCGAAGATCTCCATTGACCATTCACATCACTAAATGTGTTTCGGCTTGCCAAAGTGCGATACATATTTGTATAGAATTTCTCTTTTTCAAAATAGTCTGAAGACTTTATCGCCAATCTACTTAAAAGTTCATCCCAAACTTTATGTTGGTTTTCCACGACCCGATCAATCGACCATCCGAATGGCTCCGACAGTTCCGTTTTTAGATTCTCCTCCGCATTGGCTAAGCTCACATAAGAAATCCCTGTGCGCAGTTGTACAGCCTTATCTTTATGCACATCAAATTCCACGTACATTCCCGCAAATTGAGCGCTATCAGCAACCAAATCAGCCCGTTCAGTCAACCGATCGTTATGCCATGTGCCATAGTTTATGATAGGTTTGTCAAACTCCATCACAAAGTATACGACATAATCCTGTTTTGCATCCGTGGACCAAACGTTTTCAGATAATTGATTACTATATCCTACGACCTTATAGTCAGAAACCTTTTTTAGCGAGAAGACTTTAATTTTATAATCATATTCTCCGTTAACCTTAAGATCAATCATAATACGTCCTGTGTCCGACTTATGGTAGGTATATTGTTGAAAACTGGAACGTGTACCAGCCGTCAATTTCACATCGATATCGTGATCAAGCAGATGAACAGCATAATATCCCAATGGTGCCTTTTCACTGGTTTTATCTATCGCTGATCGATATCCTGAATTTTTACTGTACTGATCTCCGACCCGAGTCTTCAATTGACCTGCTGTCGGAAATGTACCCAATCCAGCCATTGTCCATTCATGGATATGGCTAAAAGTACCAATAGATTCGATAGAAGGTTCATAACCTGCCTGCCAGCCAATATTTTGGTTATCTGGACTTATCTTTACCATGCCAAAAGGCATCCATGGTCCCGGGGCTATCATCCATCTGGAATGTGCTGCCCCCATCATCGTGTTCACATAATCTGAAACTCCACCTAGTCTTTTTGGGCCCCGCTTGATTGTTGAAGACTGTATTAATTGCCCATTACTATAAATTTCATACTTACTCCATATATCCTTAGCGACATAAGGCATTGGTATTTCCAATTTCGCTGCACCTTTTTCAAGTGTTTTCTCATAAATTTTCTTTCCATCTAAGACTACTTTCAATTGTTCATCATCTTTCAATTTCAAGAGATCAACCAGCATATTTTGGACGGGTTTCCCTGCATTTAAGATCTCAAATTCAGCTTGCTGTACATTTTTAACAATTACAGAACGATTGGCTATTAGCTTTACTTGCTGTGGCCCCAGCAGTTTAAAGGAATCAAATTCTACCCATCCTCCCTTTATGACAGTCATTGTAATCTGATTTCCGCCTTTCTTAATGAGATCAGCTGGTAATGGTATATTTATCGTAGAATTTCCAGATTTTAAAGGATTCTCTAACGGCTCACCATTTCCTGCTCCCCCCTCCACCTCAAAATTATAGGGCTTGCCATTGATTACGATCTGTAGTGTAGGTTTATTTTTAGGGTCACTATTGGCCAATTTAACCTGAAGTGTACACTGACCATTTTTTATACTATTGTTTAACACATAGTATAAATTCAAAAAATGTGTTCTCAGACCAGAGGTTCCTCCAGTCCCGCCCCATTCATTGGCCGGACCGGGCAATACATAGGGTAAATCCCTTGTTAAAGAAGATTGGCCGATAATAAACGCATTGTCTTCATAACCGAAATCATGTTCCAAAAATTTCTTATATCCATTCGGGGACAAGGCAAATTCGCTGCTTGAACCGTCTGAATTTCCCAATTGCCATATTGTGTGCTCCTGGCCAACAACAGACTGAGCACACATGAACAACAGACCGGCGACAAAAGAAAGTGAGAAACGTAATTTCATAAGTATCAGATTTTATAATTTTTAATTACATCAGTTGCTTTCCTCATAAACTGCACAAAACAATTCACAAAACACATTACATTGTACATACATTAATAACTTACAAAAACGTTTAAAAGCAAAACTTTATGCACAATATTACTACAAAAAAAACAAATATCAAATGAAAAACAGCAAAATGTATATACATATAAAAAGAAAGAAACAAAATGAATTTATTGACACAAGTTAGCGAAAATGAAAGGTTTTGATTCTTAGAGAGGAAAGTTATATCAATTTGTAGTTTGCGCAATATCCACCGCATTTTCCAGTTTTCGGGGAAAAATTGCCTTTACTTAGAAAAGTGTTTCTACAGATTATTTATGATAAAAAAACTTAATAGAAGTTTTCTCATTGCAATATTTGCCTAGAGTCCATTATTTTAGGATTAAAACTTTGTCAAAACTCAAGTAAAGCAATAATTACTATTGGCTATTTGGATCTAATAAGTTATATTTATACAATTATTTGCTTTGAAACCTTAAAGATAAGAGTATTATCTTTTGTATTATCATAATAAACGATATTCTACCCATTTGTGTAGAAACTTATTTCATTGCTGGATAGAGATGCAATGTTTGAACAAGTTCAACTATAAACGTTGACAATGATTACGAGGTAAGGATAGGAAGGTAAAAAAAGTCTATTATTAGCGTATAAATTGAGATTACGTCCTTATTTTTGTAACTTGCACGCCAGGACAACATCGATTTTACGTGGTATTCAAAAGCGATTGCGGATCATCTTTGTATTTTACACTATGAAAATTAAGATTGAAGATTTTTTCAAGCCGGTACAAGTTAAAGACGACTTTAGCAAAGATGATTATGAGATTGTCGAAGCCTTTATAAATTTTGCCAAGTCCTTAAGCAGATTAACCTATCAGAGTATATATTTAATTGACTATTCAAAGAAAAGCTTTCTATTTGTGTCTGATAATCCAATCTTTCTGTGTGGAAGCACGCCTGGGGAAGTCATGCGAGAAGGGTATTATCACTATGTTAATAATGTACCTGAGAGTGATTTACATTTATTAAAAAAGATCAATGACGTTGGTTTTGACTTTTTTGGAAATTTAGATGCCGAAGATCGCTTAAAATACTCCATATCTTATGATTTTCATTTAAAACAACCGGGAAATAAGCCACTGTTAGTAAACCATAAACTAAAACCTCTGCTCCTGGATAAATTTTCTAACCCCTGGATCGCCCTATGCTTAGTTTCCATGTCCTCACATGCTAACTCAGGAAACATTAGATTTAAATCTGATGAGGATGGAAAACAGTTTGAATATGACTTGGATAAAGATATTTGGGTAGAAACTCCGCGAATTAAATTGAAACCCCGTGAAAAGGACATTCTTCTTTTTTCCGCACAGGGTCTTACTATGGATCAAATAGCAGATCGACTTTATGTATCGATTGATACGGTAAAATTTCATAAAAAACAGATATTTTCAAAACTGAAAGTCAAAAGTATTACAGAGGCTACAGCATTAGCCATTGAACTATCTCTTTTTTAATCTTATTCATTATTTTTTGAACATAATAGCATTAGTTTTGACATCTCAACAAATTTTTGAATATCGGCATGATTTCCTATACTAAACTGGGAATATTTATTTTTTTCAATAAAAGTCTCCAGCCATTCCGATTTAATATAGATCGGTAATGTCTCAGAATAGAGGTAGATGATTGGATCACCAAGTTGAAAAGATTCTATCTCCAATTTTCGAAGCGTATTGACCACTTTTCGATCACATTCAGCTATAACCAATCCACTACCAAGGCTGTACGGACCATAGAATGCGTCAAAAAGCATCTTTTTCAGAATATTAATGCGATTACCTATTATCTTTCCAGAAATTACGAAACGTCCAATGTGCCAAAAATTCTTTACATCTGGAATTAACAAACTTTCTGTCTCGATATCAAATAATTTTTGAATCGGCAAACTCGTTTCCTTATCCCAAAATGTAATTCTAATGGATGCCTGAATACAGTTATCAAGCTTACTTCGAAGCACATAATAAATGGAACGATCAAAAAAAATCTGATCCTCTCCTATCAATGACTCAAAGTCAAACGCATATTCCTCTTCGGAATAACTATCCAGTTTGTAATGCTGCTGAGTCGTTACTAAATAAAAATGAATAAGTTCAGGAAGTTCGTTTTTATTAAGCTTGGTAAAATAATGGTTTTCAGGCGTCCAGTTCATGCAAATGTTATTCGATATGCAATTATAAAAATAAAGACTTTTCGTTTAAATTCCCACAGAGACAAATTTACTACACAAAAGTGTAATGAAACGGATGTTTTTTTCAACTATATTAAGTTCAACCAATCATTGATAAATAATAGGAATCTGGAAAGAATTTTACAGGTTTAGATGTCGCTAAATTAAATACAATATGACTAACCATACCCGATAATAAATACAAACCTAATGATAATTGCGGAGGAGAAGACGTCAGCGCGATTTTACCATATTCTGCCAAAAATTCCTCAAACCATTTCGTTTCCATTCCTTTTGTTTTTAAACTGTCAACAATAAATTTACCGACATTTAATTCAAATGTCTTGTGGGCCTTTTCCAATGAATGAAGATTAAGGCCTTCAGGAGGAAGAACCGTTAAAAATCCTGCCCAGCCCAAATTATAAGGATGTACTACCGGTATATTTCGTTTTGCCATATACTGGTCAAAGACAAAAGGAATATCAGAAGAAAAATCCAACGCATTAATGGCAACCTTATGATTAATATCGATATTATATAAATTATCTTGGTTAATAAATTCAGAAAACACTGTTATTTTGGCTTGCGGGTTAATTGAATGCAAACGTTCCTGCAAAGCAAATACTTTCTTAATACCAATATCCTTGTTTGTATAATTTTGTCTGTTTAAATTTGTCAATTCGACAACATCTCCATCGGCAATTGTCAAATTTTCGAAACCCATACGCAATAAGCACTCGGCAATGTAACTTCCTATTCCACAACCTCCTATTAACACCGGAAAGTCTTTGATATGTTGTTGATCCTCTTCTTTAATATGTATGTTATTTCGAATATACCTCAAATCCATATATAATCTCTCAATAATTTTGTATCACATAAAGATAGAATTATAATTTATATTATTATTAAAGAAATTGCTAAGTAAATTTCATAGTTGCGTAGTACAAATTAGCGGCGATTTTGCTTAATTTAGCCACCTATCTTTTGTTTTTATTTTGATTCAAAATGAATACCTTTAATAAAATCAACGTGTAAAAATGGATAATACAAGAATATATCGCATGTCATTTGCTGGTGTATACCCGCTTTATATACAAAAAGCCGAAAGAAAAGGACGTACAAAAGAAGAGGTTGACGAAATCATTTTCTGGCTTACCGGCTATAGTCCCATATCGCTACAGCAAGTAGTTGAAAATAAAACTGACTTTGAACATTTCTTTAAACAAGCACCAAGTTTAAACCCGAATGTTTCGAAGATCACGGGTGTAATCTGTGGCTATCGCATTGAAGATATTGAAGATCCGCTGGTTCAGAAAGTTCGCTATCTCGATAAATTAATTGATGAACTGGCCAAAGGGAAACCCATGGAAAAAATTTTGAGAAAGTAAACTCTGCTACGATTCGTAAATAGCGCGTACTTACTATTCCAATGCATAGATGGCACCATCTGCGGAGCTAAAATAAAGCCGATTTTCATCGATCCATATTGTTGAAAAGATACTTCCCATCTGCAGGTAGTCTGCAAACAGTCTTGTAATATCATCCTCATATTTTTGTTGCAGATCGGCTCGCAGCACATTTTCATCATTTATAAACAATTGCCTATTCTTTTTACTTGACTCCGTTTGAAAAATAGGCACAACCCCTCCGTTTTTTATATCCAATCTATAAATTACACCATCCAGCGTTCCAAAAAAGGCCTCATTACTTACGATAGTGGCACTGCTAAATGTATTTAAAGGCACTTTAGGTTCAACTATTTTCACGCCGTCCATTCTATTTAAAACAAGTATACTATAGGAATCCGACATGGTTACGACAAGCTTATCGTCAAAAATACTAGGAACACTCGTCCAGCTCCCTGGTTGATGATATACCCAAAAGCCACTTCCATTCGCGGCATTAAGCGCATATACATTAAAGTCACGAGCACCAAAATAGACTGTACTGTCGGCGACTGCTGCATGGAACTGAATCTCGCCTTTTGGAAAATAACGTTCACCAACCGTTTTAAACTTCCAATGTAGGGTACCATCTTTTTTCAAACAATAAAAATAACCATCAAAACTACCAATGAAAACACGTTCTTGTGTCAGCGTTGGGGCTGCATGCACAATGCCCCCAGTCAGGAATTTCCAAACAAGTTTTCCCGATTTAGCATCTACGGCATAGACATGATGATCCCCAGATCCAAAATAAACTACACCATCTGCAACCGCAGGAGATGAGAGGAAATAGTCCCATATATCATAACTCTTTTCACCATCGGTTGAAAACTGCCATAATTTTCGACCTGTTTGGGCATCCAGGGCATACAAGTAGCCATCAGTGCTTAAAAAATACACTTTTCCGCCATCAAGAGCAACCGTCGACCGAATTTCGCCGGTAGTTTTATACTTCCAAAGTATATTACCGCTCGTTTTATTCAATGCGTAAAGATTACTGTCGCAAGACCCGACAAAAACGATATCCTTCCAAACGACGGGCGAAGAAAACAGCCTTCCCTCTGTTTTGAATTTCCATTTCAACGCGGGATTTAACCTAATATTGGATTGTGCTGTATAATTTTGGCGATCTAGGTCTCTAGCCAGATGCTGCGCCCGTAATTGACAAAAACATCCCACTGCAATAAATAGGATAATAATTGGGCGCCAATCATATTTTAGTCCAAACATCGCTGTACTTCTATTCAGGTTATATTATTGATAGAAAAGGTATTTTTCCCTAGTTTTTCTATAATTACTTAGGCCCGGCTCCCAGCTTTTTCGGATTTCTTCTTCCGAAACACCGGCTTCAATTTGCTTCCGAAATAAACCTACGCCGACGAGCTTTTCGATACTGCCAATCTGTTTCGAAAATGATTGATCAAAAAACTTATCTTTTTCCGGAGAATTCCGATAAAGCGCTATCATCCAGGATAGGTTTATTTTTTTGCTATCGACAAGCTGCTGCAGATCATATTTACGCAGGTCTATTCCATAACATTCTTCATTCATAAAGAGAGGCGATTCACTCATCCCTTTTTTACTGACGGGGACAAATGAGAAATCATATGTACCCTTATAGATTGGGCTACCGATCACAACAAAGGGATAATCGGTGCCTCTACCATGATTTACTTTTACACCTTCAAAAAGACAGGTACTTGGATATATGAGTATGCTTTGTTCCGTATTTAAATTGGGCGAAGGATTGACTGGCAGCTTATAAAGCATACTATGATCATAATCTGCTACAGGAATAATCTTCAATTTACACTTCTTTTTAGTATTCATCCAACCTTCTCCGTTGATCATCTGGGCAAATTCAGCAGTAGTCATCCCATGCGCAATAGGAACAGGGAATTGCCCAATACCCGACTTATATTCTTCCTCCAAAATAGGACCGTCAATTAGATAAGCATTGGGATTGGGCCTATCTAAGATCAAGAGCTCCTTATCATTTTCGGCGCAAGCTTCCATAATATCCCGAAGGGTATTAATGTTGGTATAAAACCTCACCCCCATATCCTGCACATCATAAATAAACAGATCGAAATCTTTTAGATCCTTCGCTGTTGGCTTTTTCTTATTCCCGTATAAAGAGACAATAGGAATTTTAGTTGTCGGATCGACTTCATCCCCCACTTCAGTTCCATTACTTGCATTCCCTCGAAATCCATGCTCAGGCCCAAAGATTCTCACAATCTGAACCCCGCGCGCAAGCAGACTATCAACAAGGTGCCGCCCTTTAATAACCGTAGATGGATTGCCCAATATCGCAATGCGTTTATTCATTAAATAAGGAAGGTAACGCTCGGTTTGTTCTGCTCCAGTTTGTATACGATCATTACAATAATTCAACGAGATCTGTGCAGTTGCATTTCTGAATAGGAATAGAATCAAGATAGAAATAAGCACTGGTTTCATATTCATTTGGTTTATACTATTAAAATATAGCCCCTGAGCATCAAGCTATTTATCCGATTGCAAAAACTAAACTAAGGATAAAGCTTTATTTTAGCAAATCATTTGTTAAAATTGATAAACAAGTTTTATCCAGCTACCTTTGGAATATTATTGGGAGCGTGATTTGCACATGAAACAATAGATGACATTCAGAAGCTGTGGCATACTAAATTTTATACTAATAATTGATAATGGAAAAGCAGGTAAATGCGGGCGAATTTGTAGATCGTTTTATGACAGGTAGTTTGGAGCACCTTCGCTACCAGCAATCGCCGATCAAGATATTTCAGCTCAGTGAAATCGCCCCTTACATTAAATTCCCTACTCCGCCTATTTTCTTGGGCTATAACCTCCTCGTCCATATAACTGAAGGTTATTTTAAACATCAGATCGGTGCCAAAGAATATGTCGTTCAGGCTCCAGCAATTCTTATCAGCAATTATGGTAATATTTCAACAATAAAGTCTGTCGATAAATCTTCGAAAGGGCATTGCGTCTTGATCAACGACAATGCGATGACGTCCATATTCAGGGAACAGGAGATTTTGAATATCTTTAACATCTCGCCCTTACTTAACTTAACTGCACAAGATAGTAGTGATCTTCAGGAGCTTTTTAGATTACTTTATAATGAACTACTTTCGGAATTCCCTTATCGAGAACTGTTTGAAAATTTGTTAAAATCGGCAATTTTAAAAATCATCAAACTTTCGTCCTCCAATCAAGCCCTCAATCGTCGGCAGGAAATTGCAATGATGTTCAAACAGCTTGTGCACAAAAACTTCAAAAAGCAAAAAAATATTTCATTCTACGCCGACAAACTTGCAGTATCTACAAACTACCTTAATCGCTGTGTATTTTCAGTATTTAAAAAATCTTCCAAAGAACTTATTCTAGAAGTACTGATTATGCACAGTCAATTTCTGCTGTTTGAATCCACTAAAAGCATTGCAGATATCTGTTATGAATTGGATTTTTCTGACCCGTCTTACTTCTCACGACTTTTCAAAAAAATAGTTGGCGTCTCTCCTACTTCTTATCGAAACAGAGCAACTTAAATTTTCAACATGCACGATTTGTCCTATCTTTTATACTGAAGTACACAAGAAAATCAAATTGATTGCAGTTATTTTTGTGTAAGTCATTGAAGCAAAAGAGAATTTCAGTTCGGTAGCACTCTTTATTCTCGATGTTTCAATTTACATTGTTCCATCATTTAATTACATATTTAAAGATGCTTAAGGTTTCAGAAGACAACAATATAACCCAGGATTTCGATTTGTTTATTGCAGATTTTAAAACTAGGCTGTCAAGCTTATTTAATAAGGAATACGATTACAACTCGCTCAGTTTAACGCGTGGGCTTCCGCCTGAGTTTTTAAAAGAGATCATGAAAATGCAACCATTGTCGGTTGCTATCCCCGAACATCACGGTGGTCGTGGTCTTCATGTAAAAGAATGTTTGGGTGTACTGGCGGCAGCTTCTTATGAATCACTATCGTTATCGCTAATCTTCGGGATTAATATTGCACTATTTTTGGAACCTTTTGCCAAATACGGCAACACCTTACTTCAAGAGAGGGTATTCCATCAATTTTTGGAAAATCAGGCAATGGGAGGACTAATGATTACCGAACAGGCTTACGGCAGTGACGCACTCAATATGCGAACATCTTACGAACAAAGGGACGATAAGTACTATATAAAAGGTGAAAAACACTGGCAAGGTCTTACTGGAGCTGCAGACTTTTGGCTCGTGACGGCACGCAAGAAAAATGAAAATGGAGAACTGGTGCGGGATATAGATTTCTTTGTCACAGAGAACGCCGTCGAAGAACAAAAGATTGTTGTAACAAAGAAATACAATAGCCTCGGTCTCTATGCAATTCCTTATGGTGTCAACAACATTGATATCAATGTTCCCGCGGATCATAAACTAAATCCGGAAAGTACAGGAATTAAATTGATGTTAGATACCCTCCACCGCAGCAGATTACAGTTCCCAGGAATGGGCATGGGTTTTATAAAACGAATGTTGGATGAGGCCATGACACATTGTTCCGAACGCCGTGTAGCAGGTATTAGTTTAACTGAATTAGACGCTGTTAAATTTCAGTTGTCGCGCATACAGGCTGCATTTACCTTGTGTTCTGCAATGTGTTCATACAGTGTCTCGATCAGCTCTATCCATAATGACCTTTCAGCCTATGGTGTAGATGCCAATAGTGTGAAAGCATTTGTGACAGACTTAATGCATGAAGCCGCGCAAATATGTGTGCAATTATCCGGTGCAAATGGCTACAGGTTAGACCATGTTGCCGGTCGTGGCCTCATAGACAGTAGACCTTTTCAAATCTTTGAGGGATCAAATGAAATGCTATATTCTCAAGTTGCTGAAGCGATCGGTAAACTTATGCGCAAAACCAAAGAAAGCAACTTATTATCTTTCTTAAAAAAATATAGCTCAACTGAATTTGCAGCACCATTTTTCTCATCAATCTTGAATTTTGACTTTCCGCTACAGCCGAAACAACGTGAACTGGTTACACTTGGAAAGGTAATCGCCCGCGTCATTTGTTTTCAGTATGTTTTAGAAATTAACAATGCCGGGTTCAATGATAAGATGACTGAAATAACACGTCAACACGTAAGTATGGATATTTATATGTTGGTAGGCCAATTATCAAATAACAATAATGCCGAACCACTTATGAACTATGACGAGAACACGGATTGGATGAAGTTCACTTCTTAATCAGGAGAGATTACAGGAATCAAACTAGTCAGTAAGTTTCAATAAACGCAAGAGGCCACTTCCTATGAAGTGGCCTCCTGCGTTATATTGCTGAAATATCCCATTCCCAAACACTATGATAGTGCCCTATCGACTCGGTATAGGCAATAAATTCTCGGTAAAACGGATGTGAACCTATTGTAGCACTATCTCCAATAACAACCAATTTCTTCTTAGCCCTAGTCATTGCCACATTCATCCGGCGGACATCAGACAAAAAACCAATCTGCTGTTCAGCGTTACTTCTGGTCAAACTGATATAAATAACATCCTTCTCTTGTCCCTGAAAACTGTCTATTGTCTGTATTTTAATCAAGTCATTAAAAGGTCGCAGCTCGTCTTCCCCTTCCAATACTTCCTTCAGGAAAGTAGCCTGTTTCCGATAAGGTGCAATCACCCCGATGCTCAGGCTTTCATTTAGGGTCGAGGAAGCTTTCCAAGCCCCAATATGGTCGTTTAGATGAGCTTTAATAAAATGAGCTTCGCCCATATTGAAGATTGCGCCGTCACTTTCCGTTTCTTCAAATCCCGCTCCTGCTGTATCAATAAATAACACCGGTTCAGTATCCACTGCTAAGCTCCACTGTGCCACGGTACTATCTGCTCTTAACGAACCATTATATAAGGCTACAGATGGGTAATGCATAATTTGTTCATTCATGCGATACTGCACATCTAGCAAAGAAACTAATTGTGGATTACGGTCTACCAATTTTTCAAATAATGTATGACTCAGGCCATGGTTAGATCCCTTACTCGATTTTACTGTTGGAGGTAATTGATTATGATCACCGGCCAAAATAAGCCGATGTGCCTTTAATATCGGTATCCAGCAAGCAGGCTCTAATGCTTGTGCGGCCTCATCAATAATGACTGTTTCATAGCTACGATTGCGGATAACCTCATGATTTGATCCAACCAAAGTTGCAGTGATTACCTGCGATTTATCCAAAACATCTGCACTGATAAAATCTTGAATTTTATCGACATCTTTTCTGATTCGATGGGCCTCATCAAACAATGCTTTTCTTTGCTCCCGCTCAGCCTTTCCAAAATTACGTTTATATTTTTGAGCCATCTCTGTATACGTCCGCACTTGTTTTTGAAGTGTTTTAATATCCTTATTTGCGGGATGTCGATCAATCTTTGCATCGAGTGTCAATTCTTGAAGATGTTCCGAAACCTTAACAGGATTACCTATTCTTGTTACTGTAATGCCAGCAGCGTCTAAACGTTCGGTTAGCAGATCAACGGCCGTATTGCTCGGGGCAACAACCAATACTTGCTTGTTGTATTGTTTTAGGAGTGCCTGCACGGCCTGAACCAATGTTGTTGTTTTCCCTGTCCCCGGCGGCCCATGCAAAAGAGCCACGGTACTTGCTTCCAATAGCTGTTGGATCGCTTTATTTTGCCCCATATTTAAGCTGGGATGCTCAAAGAATTCTCCAATAGAAGCAATCGGAATGACCTCTTCACCGATTAATCTTCTCACTAAACTACCCTGCTTTGCATCACGGCTCAATTCCTTTCCTTTCTCCAATGCATTAAACATCTCCCGATAGGAATACTCATCAAATAACAAATCAACACCAAGCTTCCCTCTTCTGCTCCATTCTGGAAGTTCATCGACACGAAATGAAATTCGCATCCCATCCCTATTGATCGAAGATATGATGCCCTCTATTCGATCTCGGTCGGGATCGTGATTTGAAAACAGACAAACTGGCATACCAAAGCGAAACTTATGTTCGACCTCATAATGATTTGTTCGGTTTAAGTTAACGGACAAATAGTCTCCTCTTCCAAGCTCCATATCCGTTATCTGAATCGGAAACCAGGTGACACCTTGCATTCTTCGTTCATTCAAACTACTTTTCAACAACAAATTTTCATGTTGTAATTTATCAAATTGCTGCTCTTCTTGTAATAAAGTAATAAGCTCGTCGAAATAATTCATCGTGTCATATATATATTGCTCAGGCACAAAATAACTGTTTTTTCACGTATTTGGACCATTTGGTTTTTAATTTCATCTCATCCTTTGCCAAATTTTGTAAAGCAAATCGATATCCTTCTAAGGAAGCAATGGATGTAGCCGTAAATTCATTTTTTTTTGTTATAATTGAAAAACAGAGCGTTTTCCAATCGAAACATCCATAAATCAACAATTAGATGAGCGAAATATTCTTACACGACAGCGAACAGCAATGGACAGACTTGGGCGAAGGTGTGATGCGAAAAATACTTGTTTTTAATGATGAACTCATGCTCATGAAAGTTCGTTTTAAAAAAGGGGCCATCGGTGCACTTCATCAACACCCCCATACACAGATTTCTTATGTTAGTGCTGGAACATTCAGATACCATATTGACGGTGTTGATCGCATCCTAACTGCAGGAGACTCTTGTATCATCTATTCGCAATTGGTTCATGGATGTGAATGTCTCGAGGAGGGTGAACTGATCGATTCATTCACTCCTTATCGCGAAGACTTTGTTCAGTATACGTAAAAATGCATTGATAAGGTCTTGAAAAAATAATAATCATTTTGTTCTAACGTTAATGCAATAACATTCAAAAATATGATCTCACTTCTTTCTCCTCATATGCGCGCAACATTTGCTGGTGTATGCCTGAGCATTGGTTTACTCGGTCTTTCCCCATCTCTACAAGCGCAAGAAAAACCTCTTTTAATAGAGAAGATAAATTCGCAACTATACCTCTATACCACCTTTAATAATTTTGAAGGCACCAAATATGCTGCTAATGCGGTCTATTTAATAACAAAAAAAGGCGTTATTCTATTTGATACACCATGGGATTCCACACAATATCAACCCTTATTGGACAGTATCAAACAGAAACATAATTTACCCGTCATTGCGGTGTACGCAACACACTGGCACGAAGACCGTGCGGGTGGTTTTGCGTATTACAACCGTATTGGAATTCCAACCTACGCAACGAAAATGACGAACGACCTACTAAAGGCAAATCACAAAGCCCAGGCCACTCATCTTGTTTCCACCAATAAAACCTACAGCGTCGGCGGACAATCTTTTGTTCTGAACTTTTTTGGTGCCGGACACTCCATGGACAATGTTGTTGTCTGGTTTCCTGAATATAAGATTCTAGACGGTGGTTGTTTTATAAAAAGCTCCGAAGCCCAAGATCTAGGATTTACGGCAGATGGGGATATAAAATCCTGGAAGCCATCCCTAGCGAGGTTATTGGCAAAATATCCCGAAATTAATATGGTTATTCCTGGACATGATGCCTGGAAAGATAAAGGTCAGATAAAGCGAACCGAAGCTCTGCTTACTGAAGGACACTAATACATTTCTTTTATCCCCAAGGATGCCGGTAAACTCTCTTGTTTTTCAATAGGATAAAAATATCTGTAAGGAACCAAATAGATAAAACCATTGATTATAATGCATTTAGGTCGTCAAAAAAGAAGCAACTAGATAACAGACCTACAAAAAACAGTAGAAAAATAAAAAAGAGGCTTTGTTTATCCAAAAAAGTACTATCTTAGCGACACCAAATAAAGCAGGGGCATTAGCTCATTTGGCTAGAGCGCTTCGCTGGCAGTGAAGAGGTGATCAGTTCGAATCTGATATGCTCCACAAAAAAAGGGTACTTAAGTACCCTTTTCTTATTTTTAATCGACCAATTTTGACAGCAAATTCTTATTTATAAGAGTTTACAGATTTAGAAATTTTCCAGGTTCCGTTTTCTTTAACCAGTGTGATCAGATCTGTTTTAGCAAAACCATCAAATTGCATCGTAACTTTCGCAATGGCATAATCAGGTAATTCTTCAACGATCTGTGTTGTTGTTCTGCAGTTCATCTTAATTCCTTTTTGTTTTTTCAAAAATTCAATCATCTCATGACGGCTATGTTTCAAATCTTGTTTACCACAAACCTTTTGATCAAAATCAGCTGTAAAAAGCTTGTCTAAATTAGCTACTTGACCTTCGGTCATTGCACCAACGTATTCATCGATGGCTAAATCAGCAGTAATTAAATTGCGTTCTTCTGGCTTAACTGAAGCCATCGAGCAAGTAGAGATTGCAATCATTGCCGCTGCTACAAATGTTTTTACTAAAGTTTTCATATCTTTTTCAATTTTATAATGTATTAGTATATTTTCTTATTTTGCTGTCGCTTACTCTATAAATTTGTTGCGTACTTTTTTTATTTATTTTCTGATTCAAAGTTAAGACAACTCATATATTGATTTCATTACATTTAGATTAACATTACATTAAAATCGGTAAATGCTATTTTTTTCTAGGCGAATGAAATTTCCAATCAATTCGCTGTATAGCCAAAACGTGACAGAATAAATAAATTATTGGTTTGAATATTGTTATTCTGTCTATTTCCTGCTAGATTGCATTCTTTCATGACACACTACGATAGCGTATATTTTTTTTATATTAAATGTTCTATGTTGATGGTTTTACTTGTACTTGGCGACACTGTATATGCACAACGTCCTGTCAATGAAATAGAAACCACCAAACATCTCGCCGATACAAGTAGACAACGGGACCTGATTGATATTGGAAAAGAAATATTAAATATCAAGCCCCCCCAAACAGTCGATAGTACAGGAAAGAAAATCTATTTTTCCTTTTTACCGTTTTCGACAAATGTTCCCGGAGGAGGACACGCCTTAATTACAAGTACCACAGCAGGATTTTATTTAGGAGATCGTTCCGATACCTATATGTCCAAGATGACATTTACCCCTTACACAAATTTTGGTAAACGATTTGGTCTGCCAATACGTTCTTACATCTGGTTAAAAGAGAATACATGGGTGATCGATGGCGATATCCGACTACTAAAATACCCGCACGAAACTTGGGGAATTGGCAAAGAGCATTATGGCGATCAGCAGATTAATTTAGACTACACCTACTTTCGTTTATACCAACACGCATTAAAAAGAATTCATGGGGGACTTTTTATGGGAATCGGTTATGATTTAGATTATAGAATGAATATTAAGTCTACGAGCAACACCAAGCTCGAAGACTACACGTCCTACCCTTATGGAACAGATTTAAAAGACAATACCATGTCTTCGGGAGTAAGCTTCAATTTAATTTACGATACACGGGCCAATTCGATCAATACTTGGTCGGGTAACTATGCCAATTTACAGTTCCGTATAAATCCGACATTTTTAGGTAGTGATCAGAATTGGAAATCGCTATTTCTTGAAGTTAGACGATACCATAGGCTCACCCAAGACCGAAACCGACAAAATATGATTGCCATAAGGAGTTTCTTCTGGACCGTATTTAATAGTAAAGCACCCTATCTCGATCTTCCTAATTTGGGATGGGATCCATACAATAGTTCGGGAAGAGGCTTTCCAGTCAGCCGTTTTCGTGGCAAATCACTTTATTACTTAGAAACGGAATATCGTCGTGATATCACTCAAAACGGCTTATTTGGATTCGTAGCATTTATGAATTTTACGACATTAAATGGACCAAAGAATTCCATGTTCGAGGACTGGAACGTCGGCACTGGTGCAGGTGCGCGAATTAAGTTTAATAAAAACTCGGGCACCAACATCGGCATCGACTATGGTATCAGTAAGAACCACCGCGGTGTTAGACTCACCTTGGGTGAGGTATTTTAATTACTAACTCAAATGATAGCGCTGATTTTTAAACTCCATTGAAGCATAATACTGATATTTCCTATTGTCCAAGGGATAATCCCAACAGCCCATACGGTGGTAGATTTCACCACCAAATCCTGTTTTGAAACGATAAAGCCCATATAAAGGATGTGAAGGATCTGCCTGTGGCGATACCCCAAAAAAATCATATTCTGTACAACCTTTTTCTTTCGCAAGCTGCATAGCACGCCATTGCAAAGCATAGGTCGCCATATAATTACGATTTTCGGAAGCAGAAGCTCCATATAGATAAGTCCCCCGATTTGCCGCAATCACCAAAAACATAGCGGCCAAAGGCTGGTTATCCACTTCAGCCACTAAAAGATAGACATCTGCGGGAGATAATGTATCACTTGCCCTTGCAGAAAGAACGATCTTAAAATAGCTTATATCATGTAAGAAAAAGTTATTTCGAAGAGCTGTCTGCCGATAAAGCTCATACCAAACCGCCAAACTTTCAAGCCCCAGCGAACGCACACGTACGCCTTTTCGTTCTGCTAAATTGATATTATACCGTGTCTTAGATTTCATATTTCCAAGCAAGATGTCCTCCCCTTTTCTAAGATCCATAAAAATCGTGTTTGAAGGAAGTATGTCCGTATTGGCTTTATGAAAGTTCCAGTTTTCTGTGTTAAAATTAAAGCGCATTTCCTGAATCCGTTTCTCCGGCACCCCTAGCCAGTTACCATGAAGATCGTAACAATCATCCTCTTTAGCCCAATGTGATTCCCAAGATAAATCATAGCGTATCATTATACAATTTGGTGGCAGATGGGAACGTAAACTTTCCGACAACTGTTCTAAAAAATAGCCCTGGTTTTCATCTGAAGGTTCAATCTCAGGTCCATAAGGTACATAGGCTATGCTATGTTCCTGATCTATGGCTTGTATAATAATTAATAGATCACCGATAAAATAGGTATCGTCGTCGACTCCGACATACAGATCGGATTGTTTGGATTTAAAATTAAATGCCTTCGATTGTATACCTTGCATTTTTTTTACTGCAGACCAATAAGCCGTTTGTTGAATAATACCTGTTTTATAAAGTCCACTGATTTCTTTGTCACTAATGTCTGCTATCATGTTAATTTACTATTGAATAGGGATGTTTTTTAAAGGATAGTCACAAAATAACTCCAATTTTAACACCCAAAAACGGCAAACATAGCCAAAATGTTTGGTTAAGCGCACATGCATTTGTCACTTTGTTGTTAATTTCAAGAAATAGAGAAAAACAGGCATTCAAAGTCGCTTTTTTACATTATTTAACGCTATAATATCCGCGTTTGAATTGTTATTTTGACCTAAAATTTAAGATATTTGTAGCTTAACAATTCAAATACGATGGACAATAAAGCGATCTCAAAAATTTTCAAATTATGTAGCCAATTGATGGAGCTTCACAACGAAAATCCTTTTCGAACAAAATCCATTGCAAGTGCATCTTTTAAGTTGGACAAGCTACCTTTCCGTATTGAAGAGGCCAGTCTTGAAGAATTGAGTGCACAACCTGGAATAGGAAAAAGCACTGCTGAAAAAGCCAAAGAAGTCGCTGCTACGGGAACTTTCAAAGAGCTTGAGGATCTTATTGAAAACACACCATCCGGTATTACTGAAATGTTAACTATTAAGGGCCTTGGCCCTAAAAAGATTCAAATTATCTGGAAAGAACTCGAGATTGAAAGTGTCGGCGAATTACTTTACGCCTGTAATGAAAACCGTCTCGTAGAAGCAAAAGGGTTTGGTCTTAAAACGCAGGAAGACATCAAAAAATCCATTGAGTTTTCTATTTCCAACAAAGGATGGTTTTTATATGCGAAAGTACTTCCACTGGCAGAAAAATTTTTCAACGAATTGAAATTGCATTTCCCTTCTTCGCTGCTGTCATTTACAGGAGATTTCAGAAGAAAATGCGAGGTTTTGAGTACCGTAGATCTTTTAATATCGGAAAGTATAGACAACGTCGAAAAATTCCTCGATGGATTTACTTTAGTGGAAAAAACAGAAAACTCCATAGAACTGACCGATGAATTGGGTTTTACTTTCAAAGTATTCAGTAGTAATATCAATGATTTTTATCGCGACCTGATTCTTAGTACCGGATCCACTGCACATCTCGATCTTCTATTTAATATTCTACCGGATCTACCTTCACTTTCCAGTGAAGAGGCCATTTACCGTAACTTGGGTTTAGATTATATTGAACCCGAATTACGAGAGGGCTTGAATGAAATAGTGCAGGCCCAAACTCATACACTGCCAAAGCTGATTCAATACAAAGATCTCAGGGGAACACTCCACAATCACTCCACCTATAGTGACGGCGTACATAGCCTCGAGCAAATGGCAGTGCATTGTAAAGATGTCCTGGGGCTAGAATATTTGGGTATATGCGATCACTCGCGAACTGCAGTCTATGCCAACGGCCTTTCCATTGAGCGATTGGAACAACAATGGAATGAGATTGCTACCTTAAACGAAAAATTGGCTCCATTCAAGATTTTCAGGGGAATTGAATCTGATATTCTAGGTGACGGTTCATTAGACTATCCCGATGAGGTATTGGCTAAGTTTGACTTCGTTGTCGCCTCCGTACACTCCAATCTGAAAATGGACGAAGACAAAGCCACAACAAGACTAATCAAAGCGATCGAAAATCCGTATACAACAATCTTAGGCCATCCAACAGGAAGACTATTATTAAGTAGAGCCGGATATCCCTTAGATTTTAAACGGGTAATCGATGCTTGTGCGGCAAATGGCGTTGTCATTGAGATAAATGCAAATCCTTTACGATTAGATCTGGATTGGAGATGGCACCGTTATGCAGTAGAGAAAGGAGTTTTACTTTCCATCAATCCCGATGCCCATCGTACAGAGGGATTGCATGATATGCAATATGGTGTATTGGTGGCTCAAAAGGGTGGTCTGCAAGCAAGCAACTGTTTGAATGCATACGCGCTAGATGCCATAACGACCTATTTTAATAAGAAAAAACAAGGCTAGGGTATGTCGAGTAAAACAAATGCTGTTCGGCTGTTGGACACAGCAAAAATAACGTATGAACTCAGAGCATATGAGGTAGACGAACAGGACGTCAGTGCTGAGCATGTCGCCGAAACCCTAGGTTTATCACCCGAAACACTTTATAAAACCTTAGTCTTAAAAGGCAACAAAGATCCTTATATTGTCGCCGTAGTTCCCGGAAATGCACAGCTCGATCTAAAAAAAATAGCGAGGGCCTCTGGGAATAAAAACTGCGAAATGCTCCCGATGAAAGACCTTTTAACGGTGACCGGCTATATTCGTGGTGGCTGTTCACCTATTGGCATGAAAAAACAGTTCCCAACCTTTATTGAAGAGGCCGCACAATTGGAGACAGCGATTTCGGTAAGCGCAGGAAAAAGGGGGCTTCAGATTATTTTAGCCCCAACAGACTTGGCTACGATCACAGCTGCCCATTGGTCCGATCTGATCGATATGTGAATTACCCTTTACGCCCATATAATAAAATGCGCTTGAAAGAATAGATCGCTGGAAATTTAGTAAAATGTTTTTTGATGCGTGTTTTAAATTCAGTTACAAACATAGGCTTCTTATCTTCCTCCAATTGTTCCATGTAAGGAATCAAAGCAGACCCAGCGATAAAATTGTAAAGCATATCTGCATCAGCAGCAATGAGCGGATATACACGAAGAGAAAGGTTTAATTGATCCAGGCCATTATCAAATAACAATTGCGCATAAGTATCAATATCCAATACCGAAGAAGGCCTATTCCAGCCCCTTAAATAGGATCGATAGGGTTCTTCCGTCGCCAATTCGAATAAAATTTTATTGAGTATATTTTCGGGCTGATAAGGCATTTGTATCGCCAATTGCCCGCCAACATTAAGCTTAGAAATAATTTGAGGGAAAACAGCCTGATGATCTTCCAGCCATTGTAAAGCAGCATTACTGAATATAAGATCCCATGTTTTTGGCTCTGCAATGAAGTTCTCAACGGAACTTTGCCTAAATTTTAGACGTTCCGTTTCCAACTTATGACTTTTAGAAAGCATTTCCGCAGAAGAATCTACCCCAAGAAAGGTCGCTTGAGAAAATTGTTCGCTTAAGATAGCTGTCTGTTCACCTGTACCGCAACCTAAATCGACTGCATGCTCCATTTTATCGGCAGTAATTAGCTCAGATAAATCATAAAACGGTTTAAAACGGATATCTTTAAATTGATTGTATACAACTGGATTCCAAGGCATATATTTATTAATTAACACCCGTATCGGGCAATACTACATTTTCTATTTAAACAAGGTAAGAATTTCTGCGGGTTCAACTTTACCAAAATACGCCGTCAAATCAATTGATTTCAGTAAGCTATCAATTTCTCCTACTTCATGCTTTTCACCAATCAATAAATTTTCAAGTTCATGAATTGATCGGGATGCAAAAAAATCACCGAAAATTTTAGCCCTTTCAATGTATCCTTTATGTACATCCAAATGCAACTCGATGAATCCTGCTGGGATCTTAATTGCTTTTTTAAAGTTATAATTTGGTGAAAAACCGAAGTTCCAATCCCATGTTTCATACTTCTCTTCGACCAATTTTTCTATATTTTCAATATCCGAAGCGGTAAACTCAATCATTTTGGCTGCTGGATTCTCACGTTTTATTTCTTCAATCAGCAATTCCTTAAAAACTCCAGTCGTAAAACCAGCAGGTAGATATTCAATTAAATTTGTGACACGTGCGCGATTCGATTTTACCGCCTTATCTACAAACTTCAATGGATTGACCTTTAAGGCATCGCTTAATACCTGCATCTGCGAATCAATCAATATCGTACCATGTTGAATCATCTTCCCATTTTTTGCAAGCTTGGCATTTCCACTAAACTTCTTCCCATCTACCAGGAGGTCATTTCTTCCTTCTAATTTTGCAGGGATATCCAATTTGTTCAAAATATGTACAATCGGCTGGGTAAAGGTCGAAAAATCCATAAAATCATGATTTCCCAATAAGGCATGAAAAGAAAAATTTAAGTTTCCAGCATCATGATAAACAGCACCACCGCCAGACATTCGTCGCACAACCTTAATCTGATGCTCGTTGACATAATCAAGATTGATTTCGGACAAGGTATTCTGAAATTTACCCACGATAATTGAAGGGTCATTTACATAGAGTAAAAAAATATCCTCTTCAGGAAATTTACCAAATAAATACTCCTCTGAAGCGATGTTAAAATAGGCGTTGCGGGATGGAGAATCGATAATCAGCATATTTTTCTTTTTTCAAAAATAACAAGAATTTAATTCCTGTAATTCATTTCAAATTCATAATTACCGCAAATCATTAACTTAGCACTCCCGCAGCGATTTCAACAACATCAATTTTCATCGATACAATTGTCATCAACCTCGTTCTCTGAAAGCAACCTTCTCCGCTAATTTTTCAATAATAAGCGCCGAAAAATCTTCTTTTACAATTTCTTCCGTCTGGCATAATGCCCCCGGACTAAATACATTGATTTCCATAATACGATCTCCTACCACATCCAAACCAACAAAATACATTCCGTCTTGAACTAATTTATTCCGGATCTTATCAACCATAAGCAATAACTCCGGTGAAATAATAGCTTCTTGCGTCTTTGCACCTTGATGCACATTGCTCCGAATCTCATCCCCCTGTTGCACGCGATGAACAGCAGCATACTTGCCATTGATCGAAATAGGCTCTCCATTTAGTAAAAAGAATCTAATATCACCGCGGGCAGCTTCCGGAAGATATTCCTGGCCAATCACATAACCATCTCGGGCAATAGCCTCTACAGTTTGCTTGAGGTTTTGCTGATTATCCTTATTGATTAAAAACACGTTTTTACCGCCGGACCCCTTCAAGGGTTTCAAAATAATAAGCTTATTCTGTTGTTCAAAAAATTCAATGACATCGGCATAGTTTCGGGTTACAATTGTTTTAGGTCGAATAGATTCATCAAATCCCTCGAGATACAACTTATTACTAGCCCGACTAAGGCTATCGGGATCATTGATAACCAATACACCTTTTTCTTTTAGGAGAGCGGCAAATTGTAGGGCTGAAGCGGCAGCCCAAGGTCGGCTAACCATATCGAGGACTGGATCAAACCGTAGCCAAACCACATCCATATCTTCCAAAATCATTTTAGTTTTTTCCGTTGTGCGCAATACCTCCATGAGTTGATTAGTAGAAGTAAGCATCTGATCAGGAAGTACTTTTCGTACATGGGCGGCAATATGGGCCGATTCATAGTAGAAATCGGCCAAGCCAATATAATAAATTTCATGTCCCATTTGATGGGCTTTCAATGCCAAAACAGTCGTCGTGAAACGAGCAGTTTCTTTATGGGTTTGGTTGATCACGAATGCTATCTTCATATAAAATATCTGATTACTGAATCATTTGAAATATTCCATTACTTTTTTTGAGGTGTAACAAGGCATCCTTGTATGGATCCATTAGATACCTTGGGATTAGGGTCGGGGCTTTCAATACCCCCTTTAACATAAGTTCTTCTACGATTGGTATATAATCTTCGCGGATTTTACCCATCGTCAATAGGGATAGATCTCGTCCACTCTTGATATAATTGGTCAATTCGATTAAACCACTCAAGTATAATGCATCTTTGGTAAGCCCACCACTTCGATAGACCCTCATTGTCATTTGAAAAGCTGTTTCTGGCAAAAATTGATACTTGTCTACCAAGACGGAAAATGTATCAATAAATGAACCGCCTTGCTGCATCTGATGGACAGCGATAACTCGGCCTGCCAGAATACGTAGTCTATTATTTGTCAGGCCCCCTACCAAATATTCAGCAAGTACGGCGAGGCCTTCCTGAAGTTTTTCATAACCGGGAACTCCTAATCGAAAGAGACTGAACGGCTGTTGCTTGCCGTTATAGTACGTAACGATATGTGTACCGACCTCATGTTGAATCAGTGCCTTGACCCTATTCCGCGGCAAACTATACTGCTTACTTATATTGAGTACACCTTGATTGACCATCACACCATAAATATCATCCCGTAGCCTCACTGTGGTGCCAAAGCTTGGATCTTGGTTTTTCAGATAATCGAATTCTTCCTGGGCAAGCTTGGCAAATTCCTCGGCATAGACAATGTCCTCTTCTTTCGTTCTCACTTCTCGATCCGTTGTCGTAATGGTCAAAATTGCTTGTGCCTTTTCTAGTAATTTTTCATTGACAGTACCAAAGACCTGCATGCTGCCCAACAAAAATCCTTCTTTTCCCCGCTCACTCAGCATGGTCATCATCTGATCAAGCTCCTTGCGTTTATCACGAAACAAATAAGCAATGGAAGGATCAAATAAATCTTCGATATGCAAGTTATAGAGGTTTCTCTTGATAATATCTGGATCAATGGGCATGGGTCTATATCGAAAAACAGGGGTTTTTCGGTAATTTCCTTTCTTGAATTGCTGCCAGGCATCATACGAATTTGTTGGCGTAACCAATAATAAAAAATCAAATCGTTGACTTTCCCGTGCTAATTTCTGATCAATCTCCCAAGCTAAAGGAAGCATCTTTTTAGGCTGGCTTATTTTAAATGCCGTAGGTTTAGATAAGGTGTGCATACGTATGAATTCAAAGAATGTTTTCGACAGACTCCTGGATATGGCTTCACGGAAATGACGCAGATCGATCGGTAAAATTTGCTGATCTACGCCTAAAAGGTATTTCGGTTTTATCTCTAGCCCCATGTAAAATATATTGGTGTTCAGATTATCCAACTGTACACTCGAAGGGGATAAACTTTGCGTTGCATTTGTTTTGGAATCTGTCAGTATCTCCACTTTGGAAATCGATTCTTCTGTTGTCAGTTGCTTGCCTAGATACTGAGCGATAGCCTGTACATTTTTCCGCGCAATATGAATTTGGATATCTTCCTCCTGTGCCGGATCTGCGGCCCAAGCTTCAATAATCAAACAAGCACCAAACTCTTCGACAAGTTGATTGAGGATTGGAGCGATCCATTCAGAAACATTCATCTGCGGATCTCTTACCCTAAAATAAGCTGGTTCTGATTTAACCAACTCTGCCAGCATAGGATCTTGACTGAAAAACTGTCTGTATAAAAACAGATAAGGAACAACTTGATTAAAGACCAGTTTGTTTTTTGGGGGAATCTGTACGTGGAAAACCTCCTTATTTTTGATCATTTTTAAAATGCCAGCAAGTTGTTTCGCATTATCTTTCATAGGCAAAATAATTTTCCAGTGTTCCAATGCTGTGCAAGAGAAGTTGCTTATACTCCTGAAGCTTTTGCGGAAATACTTCTCCGGTCCATTCGTCCATGAAGTCTTTCCGAAATTCGATAGAAAAAATACAGCCCTTATCGCCAAACTTATCATTCAAATACGCAGAAAGGAATCCGCCTTTAAATTTCACATTCTCGCGTACGTCGTAAACTTGTCCATCTTTTCCAGTCTGTAGTACTTCCAGTACCTGATCAGTCAGCATTCGCCATTTTTCGTGATTATGTTGTGTCCCAATGTTGATTTGAGGGTCGGCGGCATTATTCACACTAGTTTGAGGTCCCCCGCGACGCATATTATAACTATGAATATCATACACGATAAAATAACCATAACGATCAATCGTACGCTGAATCGCTTGGCTTATTTCCTCATACATGCTATCATAGGCAGCATACAGCTGATCTTTTAGTTCATTGGGTAGATCTCTTCGCCATACCTGTATCCCCCAAGATTGCTCAGGCAAAAGATAAATAGCATCTTCTCGTTTTCGATTAAGATCCAATTGAAACCTGGAAGTTCCAGATACAAATCGATTACAAGGTAATTCCGCCAAAATAGCTGTATAAGGATCCTCTTCGCGTAATCGTTCCTCTTCTGCAATATTCATGTAGGGCATCAAATGCGCATCGACCTGATGGCCATCATGAATGGCAAAAGCCCAAAATGGGCTATCGTCATTTTCAAATTGATAGCGATATGTTAAAGACATGTACCTTTTTTTTTAAACAGTTTGTGTCAAATAGACAGCATGGATTGCTGCCCCTTTTGCTTAGATAAACGCTTATGAGCAATAAAAGGTTTGAAAATTAAATGGATTGTCCTGCAGAATTAGAGGCTCCCCTTCTTGTCGGAAAAGCAGCTGTTAAAAATCGTTAAACAGCCAACGGATCCAGCACATTGGCATCTTTCTTGAATATTGTTCAATAGTTTCATAAATTTAGGTTAATAATTTAGTTAGTTTATAAAAAACCTGTTAGTCCCCGCTAACAGGTTTTTTATTTCCCCTAAAAAGAAAACAAAATAAATAGTAGTACACTTTATTGAAATTCAACAGTAAATAGTCAAAAAATGTTAAAAATTAAA
The DNA here is from genome assembly GCF_002440385.1 of Sphingobacterium sp. UBA6317. Classification (NCBI taxonomy): domain Bacteria; kingdom Pseudomonadati; phylum Bacteroidota; class Sphingobacteriia; order Sphingobacteriales; family Sphingobacteriaceae; genus Sphingobacterium; species Sphingobacterium sp. UBA6317. The sequence continues at coordinate 195,352 of NZ_DJTD01000041.1, forward strand.
AAAATACACAATCAGCTGAAACATTTCTTGAACTTACTACGTTATATAGGTACTTTTCATAAATTTAGGTTAATAATTGGTTAGGAAAACTCCTGTTGCTCCCCGCTTCAGGAGTTTTTGTTTATCAACACGTTAAGACAAATACAAAACAAAAAAAATCATTCAGAGCATCAGTTTTTGAAAACTGTACAACGAGTTTTTTTTAGTCTACGCTGTTTTGATCTCTCAACTAAACTTCAAAAAAATCGAATTTCAGGCAGAAAATTTTAATAACAAAAAAATGACAATATGTTCATGCTAAGAAAATAAGTTTTGGCATAGGTATTGCAATGTTTTAAGCATTCATAAATTTAGGTTAATAATTGGTTAGTTAAAACACTTGAAGTTCCCCGCTTCAAGTGTTTTTTTTATAATGTTGCGGCAAAAGCAAATTAGAATTTAGCCTCTTACGGTTAATTTCCGGCTTCTACCAACTGTTTTAATGCAATTTCGTATGCTCTCGATGAAATATGAGTCTTTTTAGAAGAAACCGACCTAATTTTCTTTAGTGCTTCAAAAATTACGCTGGAAACATCCGAAAAAATTGCATCATCACTGATTTCGATATTCCGTTGCATTAAATAAGCAAATACTCTCGCCATACCACAATTGGCAATAAAGTCTGGTATAACCGCAACATGCTGATCTGCGAATTCCATCACAGGACCATAAAATATCTCCTGATCTGCAAATGGTACATTGGCACCTGACGCGATCACCTCAAGCCCATGATTTATCAGCTGTTGGATCTGATCTTTTGACACTAAACGGGAGGCCGCAGCAGGCACAAAAATATCCGTTTCCAGACTCCATATTTCTTTCTGTATCTGATCGAAAGAAATCAAATCCGGAGAACAAAGCTCATTGCCTTTGCGTTCTAAAAGCAAACGGGTAATCTCTTCCTCTCCAAATCCTTCCGGATTGATAAGTCCGCCGACGCGATCAATTATACCAACTATTTTTACACCAAGTTTAGACAGATAAAATGCCGCTGCGGCAGCAACATTACCCCAACCTTGAATTACCGCTCGCTTCCCAAAGCAATTTTCACCAAAAAGTTGATAATAATGACGAATTGACTCTGACACCCCATAACCCGTGATCATATCTGCCACTTTGTACTTACGCTTCAGATCCGGACTGTAGGAACTATCCTCCAATACTTTGGAGACCCCATAACGCAATTGCCCAATTTGATGAATACGGTTGCTTTCATTCACCTTAAAGTGACCATTCAAAATCCCTTCTTGAGGGTGCCATAGTCCATATTCTTCCGTTAACGGAATGACATCATGAATTTCATCGATATTTAGATCTCCACCGGTTCCATAGTAGTTTTTCAATAGCGGTGTGACAACTTTAAACCAACGTTCCAACACTTCATTTTTCCTTGGGTCGTGTGGATCAAAATCAATTCCAGATTTTGCGCCCCCTATTGCAGGTCCAGATACCGTAAATTTGACCTCCATTGTTTTTGCCAAAGATTCTACCTCATGCCTGTCCAATCCAGCCCGCATTCGGGTACCTCCGCCGGCGGCACCTCCACGTAAGGAATTAATAACAATCCATCCCCTGGCATCAGTTTCACTATCTTTCCATTCGAAAACAATTTCAGGGCTTTTATGCTCAAAAGCGCCCAATAATTCCTTCATCCCTTCCATACTGCTATAAGTTTCCTCGGCGTTCTTGTTCACGTTCAATTGCTTCAAAAAGAGCCTTAAAATTTCCTGCGCCAAAACTTTGTGCCCCCTTACGTTGGATGATTTCATAAAATAAAGTTGGTCTATCCTCTACCGGTTTTGTAAAAATTTGTAGCAAATAACCTTCTTCATCACGATCAACTAGAATGCCCAGTTCTTGGATGATCCGTATCTCTTCATCAATTTTTCCAACTCGCTCGGGCAACATATCGTAGTATGCTTCGGGAGGAGCACCCAAAAATTCTACTCCCCTTGCTTTAAGTTCCCGCACGGTTGCCACAATATCTTTGGTTGCCAGAGCCGCATGTTGTACACCTTCACCCTCATAAAACTCAAGGTATTCTTCTATCTGCGATTTTTTCTTTCCTTCGGCAGGCTCATTGATCGGAAACTTCACAAAGCCATTTCCGTTGCTCATCACTTTACTCATCAAAGCAGAATATTCTGTATTAATCTGCTTGTCATCAAAAGATAAAATATTGACAAAGCCCATTACATCCTGATACCATTTTACGGTTTCATTCATCTTATTCCATCCGACATTACCTACGCAATGATCAACATAAAGCAGTCCAGTCTCCGTTGGATTGTAATCGCTTTCCCATTTTTCATATCCCGGCATAAACGGACCAGAATAATTGCGGCGTTCAACAAACATGTGGACCGTTTCGCCATAGGTATAAATACCTGCTGTCCAAACTTCTCCATTTTCATCCTTCAGAAGTTGTGGTTCCTGATAGACTTTCGCCCCTCTATTTGTTGTTTCTTCGAATGATTTTCGTGCATCATCGACCCAAAGAGACAATATTTTGACACCATCACCATGTTTTTTAACATGCTCTGTTATAGGATGGTCAGATTTCAATGCGGTGGTAAGCACTAAACGTATTTTATTTTGTTTTAACACGTAGGATACACGGTCTCGAACACCTGTCTCTGGTCCGGCATACGCATCCGACTGGAATCCAAAAGCTGTTTTGTAATAATGTGCGGCCTGTTTGGCATTGCCAACATAAAATTCAATATAATCTGTGCCATTAATCGGTAGAAAATCTTGCGCTTGGGCAATTTTTTCTGCAAATGTATTTGCCATAATTTATATAAAGGTTATCCGTTTATTTTTCCTAACTCATCCAAGATTTATAATAATCTGGATCTTCTATATCGAGTGCTTCTTGGGTCAACATCAGTGGTCGAAAAGGATCGATCATCACGGCCAACTCCTCGGTTTTCACTTGCCCAATGCTTTTTTCCACCGTCCCTGGATGAGGTCCATGGGGTATACCACCTGGATGTAACGTTATCTGTCCCCTTTCCACAGATTTTCGACTCATAAAATCGCCATCCACATAATATAGGACTTCATCTGAATCTACATTACTATGGTTATATGGTGCCGGAATCGAATGCGGATGGTAATCATACATACGAGGGCAAAAACTGCATAATACAAAATTGTCTGTTTCAAAGGTCTGGTGAACGGGTGGTGGTTGATGCAATTTGCCTGTTATCGGCATGAAATCATGAATCGAAAATGCCCATGGAAAATGATAGCCATCCCAACCAACAAAATCAAATGGATGGCTCCCATAAACATACGGATAAATCATACCCTGCTTCTTGATCTTCACTTCAAAGTCACCCAGTTCATCAAAAGTTTCCAAATTTTGAGGTACCCGAATGTCCCGCTCAAAAAAGGGCGCATGTTCCATCAATTGACCAAATTCATTGCGATAACGTTTGGGCGTACGTACAGGAGAAAATGATTCAACAATAAACAGCCGATTATCTTCCTGTTCAAATTCCATTTGATAAATCGTTCCTCGGGGGATTACCAAATAATCTCCATACTTGAAGGAGATACTCCCATATCCAGTCCTGAGTTTTCCCATCCCCTGATGGATGAAGACAATCTCATCTGCCTGGCTATTTTTATAAAAATAGTCATCCATCGACCGACGGGGAGCGGCTAAGGATATATGTAAGTCCTGATTAACCAACACAGGGGTCCTGCTTTCGAGGTAGTCATCTTTTGCCTGTACCTGAAATCCCTTTAGACTGGTATGTTTAAGATGTTTGTCGCGGGCAATCCGGGGAGACACATCATAAGGTTCGCTGATTTGTTTAACGAGTGTGGGTGGATGACAATGGTACACTAAGGAATAAAGACTGGAAAAACCATGTGTGGATACTAATTCCTCGGCATAAAGCGTGTTATCGGGCTTTCTAAAAACAGTATGTCGCTGCATTGGAATTTGCCCTTGTTTAACATAAAATGGCATAATTCTACGATTTAAACGGTTATAAAATTAAATGAATATCCAAATTGCCAATAGAACTATCGACAAGTAGTAAGAGAGAAGATTAGTATTGTGCAAAAACGATATCAGCTATGATTGCTTTATTAAAAGCAACATAGGGCATGGAGGACGCAAAGCGATGTACACCACGATTGATCATTTTTTATAGTTTATAATGCTTTAATAAAGGTAAGAATATTTTTCTGTTTTCAAGAGAAGAAATATTTTTTTCAAATCTTATACAATATATTTGTGTCGAATGCTAACAACATTGAATAACCAAATAGAACACTTCATATATGAGAATTGTCACTAGCACTAAAAATGGTCAACAAGAATTGGGCATTGTTATAGACGACCGCTTTTATAGTTGCTCAGCCATCGATCAAAACCTTCCCACAACGATGTCGGACTTCCTCAAAGGTGGCGAAGATACCATGAATCAGCTACAAATCCTTGAAACAGCTTTGCGCCGCGGCGCTATAAACAGGCCCTATCATCTACTAGATGACATCCAACTCATCGCACCCGTGCCGCAGCCAGCATCTTTTCGTGATGCTTACGCATTTCGACAGCATGTCGCAACCTCGAGAAGAAACCGCGGGCTGGATATGATCCCTGAATTTGATGAATTTCCTGTTTTCTATTTCTCCAACCATCAGTCCATACAAGGACCTGGCCCCGTTCGATGCATGCCCCTGCATTTAAATCAACTGGATTTTGAACTAGAAATTGCAATAGTCATCAATAAACCGGGAATAAATATTCCCGCTGCGCAGGCGGATGAGTATATTGCTGGCTATATGATTATGAATGATTTTAGTGCCAGAAAACATCAAATGGATGAAATGAAATTGAGTTTGGGCCCTGCCAAGGGCAAAGATTTTGCAACAGCAATTGGACCTTACTTGGTGACAAAGGATGAATTGGAACCTTATAAGGTTCAACCTGCAGCAGGACATACTGGCGACTGTTATGCGCTCAATATGACTTGTAAAGTAAACGGCACGCAAGTCTCAGCGGGCAATTTTGCGAGCATGCATTGGACTTTTGCAGAAATTATTGAGCGGGTTTCCTATGGTGTACAACTTTACCCCGGTGATATAATCGGCTCTGGGACAGTCGGAACAGGTTGCTTTCTTGAGCTCAATGGTACGGCACGCATAGCCGACCCTAATCATAAAGACCAATGGCTCAACCTTGGCGATGAGATTGAGCTCGAAATCACGGCGCTTGGAAAACTTTTTAATTCTATTGTATTATACCATTCATAAATATACGGATATGACCTCTTCCTTTGAAACCATCACCTTTGAATCTGTTAAAGACAAAGCGATTATAGATAATTTAATTAAATACGCTGTTGCACCGCGGCCAATTTGTTTTGCAAGCACGATCGATAACAATGGAAACATAAATTTAAGCCCCTTCAGCTATTTCAACCTGATGTCCCATCAGCCGCCAATCTGTGTTTTCTCTCCATTGCGACGCATGCGTGATGGTAGTACCAAACATACATTGGATAATATCCAGGAGGTCAATGAAGTTGTCATCAATATTGTGAACTACGCTATGGTCCAGCAACAATCACTTGCCAGTACCGAATATGCCAAGGAAATAAATGAATTTGATAAGTCGGGTTTTACGCCTATCGCCTCTATTCAAGTGGCGCCGCCCCGTGTAGCCGAATCCCCAGTCCAGCTGGAATGCCAGGTCAGAGAAGTTGTCGCATTAAGCGATGAGCCAGGAGCTGGCAATCTCGTTGTCGCCGAGATCCTCTATATGCATGTTCATAAACACTTATTGGGCGAGAACAATACCGTTCAACAAAAAGATTTGGATTTGGTAGCAAGGCTCGGTGGTGATTGGTATTGTCGTGTAACCGACGAAAACCTATTTATTGTACCGAAGCCACTCCGTAGCCTAGGAATTGGCATAGATCAACTTCCAGAAAAAATTAGATTTTCGACTGTATTGACCGGAAATCACCTGGGCTTGCTGGCTAATGTTGAAACACAACCAACAATAAAAGACCCACAGCAAGAAGATAAATACTTCAACTATCTGAAGCTAAATTTCGAAGATAGCCCATCAAAATTCACGCAAAAAGTTCATGAATACGCTGCCCAACTATTAGATGCGGGCAAACTTCATGAAGCGTGGCAAATTTTATTAAGGGGCTAGTATAATTAAGTTTCAGAAAATAGTACGTTCAAACTCTTAGACCGTCCTATTTTCTAGAACTCAATGCTAAAGGCCAATTAGTTTTCCTATTGCTCAGCTGATATTTTAGTGATTATTTAAAGCCTCCTCTTTAGCAACACGCAGTCCATCGCGAATCAGTTTTTTCAAATTTGGATATAGGGTAATAAATTCCAAGAGCCTCTGTTCGGCCTGAGTAGATAATTGCGCTTCATCATTAGCCCAGGCAATTTCAAATAATTCAACCAAACCTAACCAATGATCTGCATTTTCCGGCCCCAATTGACTGAAAATTTCCAGCCAGATCTTTTGATTAAATCCGTTGTCCCGCAAATTCCGTATCGCAGCATGACACTTCACTAGTTTAACATCTTCCGTTTCGGTAGGTACTGAAGATAGAGCCTGATCCAAATGCTCCTCAACCAAATCATAGGCATCTTTATCTGCAGCGCCCGCAAATACAGATACAATTTCTGCTCCGACAGCCATATCGTATGTTCCCCATTCAGGTTTAAAATACACCTCTTCCCCATTGCTACGGTATACCTCACATCCGGTAAATGAAATCAAAACAATCTTACTCAAATGACGTACAACTCCTTGAACAATTCCTGATACAATAATCCCAGAAGCAAAGTTTAACGAACACTGCCGCCCTTCCGCTATACCATATTGAATCAATGTTGTTTCATCAAAATCGGCTAAGTTACGATCGGCACCTAGCAAGTGTCCCACCGGAGAGCCAAACCCTTCACTATGATAATTTATACTATGGCCTTCAAGTTGTTTACCCGCTACAGCCAAAGCTGTAGGTCCTTGTGTTTGAATATAAGAGAGATTTTTATCCGCGTTGGCCAACTTAAAAACGCCCGACACCTGCAAACCGGAACTATATTCCACAGTGCAAACAGCTTTACAGTCTATTGCCTTGTCAAGGCTCTGTTTGCCCCCTACGCGAAAAGCCATGGTATCAGCAAATTTATCCAATACGAGCTTTAGGTGTTCAAAATCCGGTGTAACAAATAGCTGTGGTTGTGGTTTGGTAATATCATAAGGATATTCGATTGCATTTAAACCATACGCCAACTTAGGCACATCTTTCTGCATGCAGCTTGCGCTTTCTCCAATGGAAGACAGTAAACCAGCTCCATAAATTTTGGGGTTATGAAGATCTCCAATAAGTCCGTATTCCACAGTCCACCAATGCAACCTGCTCAACAATGCCATCTCCGAAGGCTCGCCCATATTATCTTGAATGATCTGCAAATTTTTCTCTGCTTCCGCCAACTCAGCCGCCGTTGTTGTAGCGTGTTCTTTTAAAATAGATAGGTGACGAATAGCTTCGTAGAGTTCAAAATCTTTGCCCGAAGAAAGTGCTTTCGTGCCAACCTCCCCAAAATACTGCAAATATGTCGCATAATCTGGCTCACCGATTATAGGTGCATGTCCCGAAGATTCGTGGATAATGTCTGGTGCCGGTGTATATTCGATATGTTCCAATTGACGTATGTCTGCAGCAATAACAAGTACGCGATGTGCCTGAAATTCCATAAAAGCAGCCGGCGGAATAAATCCATCCACTGTCACTGCCCCCCAGCCAATTAATTTTAGACTATCGTTCATGTCCTGTAGGTTCGGGATGGTCGCAATGGATAATCCCGCTTTCTTCAATCCAGGAATATAGGGGTAATAGGCTACATCTTTTAAAAAAGAATAATTCTGACGCATGACATAACGCCACAATGCTTGATCCAGCGCGGTGTAACGTTCATATCGTTGGGCTACTACATAGCGTTTCAAATGTTTGGGCAACCGCTCCAAAACAATATTATTATATGTTTCCATCTATAATTGGTATGAAAATAAAGTATGAGACTCCTATATGAAGGTAGAAATTATTTATGGTTTAAGAAAGAATCTTTACGTTAATTTACGGCTTTTAGCAAAATATTACAAAAGTATACCCTCACAAACCTTACTAAATAACTTTAAAATAAGTTCTTTTTCCTAATTTAATTTTAAAACACACATTCAAGTCAACCATTAGCTCCGCATTCAGCTGTTTTATCGTATCAATCTGCACCGCACCGCCCATAATCAATCTTCGCATAGCTGACTTTGTTCCCCCCTTTAGGAAATGACATAGATCGACCAGCTTAACTTGTTCACCAAACTGGTCGCGCAATAGTTGACCCGATACCTCCTCAAAGACCTTTTCTTCCAATTTCTTGCGCTGAAATTGCCTGACAAAATAATCAACAGCACTGGTCGCAAACTCGTCGCCATGGTATTGAGCAACTAGATTCTGTGCAATAAGTTTCTTAATTTCCATTGGATTTTCCCCCATTTCAATACGGGTTTTCATGCTAAGTTTGGTTTCCTGATTGAAATCAGTAGTCAAGTCAATATATTCCGGAATTAAATGATCAGGAATAGACATGGTTTTACCAAACATTTCATTCGGTTCATCCAAAAGACCAATCGTGTTGTTTAATGATTTACTCATTTTTTCTTTTCCATCCAGCCCGCGCAATAACGGCATACACAGCACGATTTGCGGATCCTGTCCAAATGATTCCTGCAGCTGCCGGCCCATCGCGCAATTGAATAGCTGGTCCGTTCCCCCCATTTCGATATCGCTATTGACATGTACGGAGTCAAAGCCCTGCAATATCGGGTAAAGCAATTCATGCATGGCTATTGATTGGTTTTCGTTAAAACGCTTATTAAAATCATGTCGTTGCATCAACTGTGCAACAGTGACTTTCGATACCAGCTGGATAACAGCTGCAAAATTTAATTGATCCAACCAGTCTCCATTAAAAACAATTTTCGCTTTTGAAACATCAATAATTTTAGACAGTTGCGCAATGTAGGTTGCCGCATTGTGAGCGATCGCATCCTGGCGCAAAGGCTTACGGGCTTTATTTTTTCCTGTAGGATCGCCGATACGGGCTGTAAAACTACCAACGAGGATCACGATTTCGTGCCCCAGTTCCTGAAACTGCCGTAGTTTCTTTAACACAACAGCGTGCCCTAAATGAAGATCCGGAGCTGTTGGATCAAAACCAAGTTTTATAATCAGTGGTCGGTTCTTTTCTTCAGCCTCCTTCAACTTCGATGCAAGTCCCTCCTTCGGTAAAATAATCTCGATATTTTCTGCTAACTCTTTTAACATGGTGTGATATAAAATAAAAAAAGCCCGAACGTTATGTTCGGGCTTAGCTATAAATAATAATTGAATTTCTTAATTTAATAGGCATAGGGGTCCCGAACGATTATCGGGAGATAATAATTAAAGAAAAATGGAAGACGTAATATGTTGTTCATTTTCTTCATTGTTTGACAAAGGTAGCGCTATATTTTTTAAATTCAAAAATATTCGCATCCACACTTGCTTGGATATGCATTTTTAAATTATCCACCCGTATTTTTATCCATCAATTTTCCCGCTCCATTATAAACATACTTTTCTGTATTCCCTTTATCCTTTTTCTCCACGACCTTTTGCACTAACAATGAATTCTTAAAATACTCATGGTAAAAGCAGTTATTAACGCTATATTTCCGCTCAACAAGATTATTATTCTGATATAGATCCGTGTATTCAATTTTAGCTTTCCGATAGGTATGTTTTAGTAATTGACCATTGGCATCAAATGACTTTGATTCCTGTACCTGACCACCACAATTCAATTTGGCACTGTACATCAACGTATTGTCTAATCGATAGTCGGCTCTGGTATGGTCAAAATCATTTTCAACCGTGTAATAATTATCAAAAAAGACTTTTGTCACTTTTTTACCCCTATTGGCAGCTCGGTAGAATACCGTCTTTTCCTGACTGATTTTCCCATTCTTAAAATTACGCTGCACACTTGAACTATCCGTTATCATATATTGAAAGTCTGGCAAGGCAGCAGATCTCACATTCATTTGCTGCAATACACCATGTCTTACGATAACATCACCGGTACGCCCATCTTTTTCAATTTTAAAATCACGATCGACGATGCCATCCTGATTAATCGTAATAAATGCATTGGAAAGTCCCATAAATTGATTCTTCTGCAGAATATATTTACCCTGTTTCAATTTCGTCTCCTTACCTTTTTCTAGTATCCGGATGGTATCCTTTGGATATTCCGACAAATGCAATTGATAACGATCTTTGTCCAAGCGAACATACTCTTGCGCAACTCCCAACTGAACAGCTAAACACAAGCATAATAATAGGATAAAACGTGATTTCGACATAATGTAATAAAATTGTTGCAATCATAGTAATACAATTATTACACCAAAAATTAAAGTACAGTTGATTTTCCAAACAATTCCCCAATACGATAGATGCTGTAGTACCCTCATATTGCAGAACAGACAAGCTTAATCGTGAAATGAAAAAAGGGGAGTTATTTATCAATAACTCCCCTTTTTTCAAAGCCAATTGGTACTGGTACCCATCGTATGAATAACATTCGAGAACTAAACAGACTCTAAATATTGTGCATAACAATACCCTTCTTCATTATCTTTGGTTCTGACCAACCACCATTGATCATTAGCCTTACTAATCAATGTGATGATTTCTCCTTTAGCAGCTTTTCCCACGATAGGCTGGTCTGTACCGGGACCTTTTCGAATGTTCAAATTGCTATTTTCTGTTATAACTTTCACCTGGCTTTCGGGCACTTCTGTAGCCACATCTACATTTAAGACCACATCTCCGGTTTGGAAATTAGGATCTATATTACCGTAGATTTCCCAGAGCTTATTTTTCACATCTGCTGTTGGTGCGGTACCACGAATTTGTAATACGCCATCCATTTCGGCATAGTTCAAGTCATTTACACCTGAAGACTGTGCCGTATCTAAAAGAACCTTATATTTTTCCTGCAATGACATAATTTCACTAGTTTATTTTTTGACAACAATACCGCTTAAATCTACTTTTTTGGGATTTAAGTTATCCAAACCTTGTTTTAAAGTAATTATCTTAGCTTGCTCCAAAGTACCTGTAACTGCGATCACACCGTCCTTTACACTGGCCTGTACTGTAGGAAAATCCTTCATAAGCGTATTCACTGCTGCGCCAAGTACCGCATCATTATTGGATACCTCAATAGGAGCTGGCGTTGAAGACACTGGTGCGCTAACGATAATATTGTTTTGAATAGACTTGACGTCTTTATCACCTGCTGTTTTAGCAATCGATTCCACTTGTTGCTTTTCTTCTTCGGAAGCAACTGTACCACTTAAGATAACTTTCCCTTTTTCAACTTCAACGTCGACTGTTTTACGCCCCGTGAGTGCATTTTCGATCTTTTCTTCCAACTTATCATCAGACAAACCTGATTTGCATGCCGTGAAGGAAAGTACAACCGTAGTTGCCAATAGACAAAATGTTAATTTGCTCAATTTCATAAGACCAATTTTAATTTATTAATTCCAACAATAATCCTAACAAACTCCCTACACAATTGTTTGTTCATTTTTTTTTAAACTTAAATTCCCTTGCCTGATCGTAATTATATAATTAAATTTAGGAGCAGAGGTATTCATGATGGTTTCATTCGGATCATTTTCTCCGCTACGGTTATAAAAAACGCTTTGAGTAACAGATACGCACGTTGATTATTCAATCAAACAGCTATTAATTATGGGATTTTTGAACACTATTTTTGGTAAAAAAGAAAATAAAAAGGACAGTATAACGGAGTTTTGGGATTGGTTTAAAAAAAACGAACAGGCATTTTTTCAAATCGTCAAGGCTGGAGAACAAATTGATCAGCATTTTTTCAGCAAACTTTCGCCGAAGATCGATGCTCTTCGCAAGGAGCTGTATTTTTTAACGGGAATGTACGATGATAACACCGCAGAACTTGTAATCACCCCTGACGGTGTCATCAAAAACATTGCGTTCGTAGAACATCTGATCGCTTCTGCTCCAGCATTAGCGCATTGGAAATTTACCGCATTAAAACCCGCTATTGCGGATATGGAAAAATTCAAAATCACGATGTATGGCTTCACTTTTGACATCAAGGATATGTTTTTTTACCCCATTCAACATAAATACCATCCGGATGAAGTTGATATTGTTATTGTTCACCCCGATTATACGGAAGAGCATAAAGCCAATATTTCCCATGGTATAGAAATATTTCTCGACAATTACATTGGTGAATTGAACTCGATCATAGCCATAGACAACCTAAATGTAACCTCAAAAGAGCTTGCAGCAGAAGAGCTGATTCCACTACTTAAATTAAAAGACTATTTGATCTGGCGGGAAAAGGAATTTGTGGAAAAATATACCGACGTTAGACACCTAACTGCAGATGATACATACACCGCTTTTGAGGGCACCCTGGAGAATGACTTACCCATCTTTGCCATCATAAATACGACCTTGTTGGACTGGGATGGAAAAGCTTCTCATCCCTGGATAGTTACATTAAAGATTAGTTATGACGGAACAACAACCAATGGTATGCCCGATCAGGAGACCTACGATTTAATGGATAAATATGAAGAAGAATTAATGAATAGTCTTCCAAATGATATTGGATTTCTTAATATCGGTAGAGAAACTGCCGATAGCCTAAGGGAAATTTACCTGGCTTGTACAGAATTCCGAAAAGCCTCACAAGTGATCGATCGATTAATTGAACAATACAGGGAAATTCTTCAAATTGATTATAGCATCTACAAAGATAAATACTGGAAAACCTTCGAACGATTTTATAAACAAATAGAATAGGTCTCCCGTACAACTGCCATAAGTTCTACTAAAAGTACTTGATGAATTATGCTTAATTTATATGAATAAAATCATTCTTTTGATCATTATCCTTTGCATTGGCATTATCACATACAAAACCATTCAAAGGAACACGCTTTTAGCCGTTGTTGATAAGGAAGAAAATGCCCCTTCAGACTCTTTCCGCTATACGATGGCGATAAAGGAAGTAAAAAAACGCATCACAAACAACAAAAAGTACAATAGTGACATATCCTTTCTCTTGGATATGAGAAGACCCTCGGGAAGAAATCGTTTTTTTGTCGTCGATCTAAAAACAGATCGGATTCTAGATCAAGGGCTAGTGGCACATGGATCCGGCTCCGAAACCGGAAAAAAGAATCTTTTGCAATTTAGTAATACGGATAACTCTCATGCGACATCGCTAGGTAGTTATGCTATCGGCAGCTCGTATAACGGTAAATTTGGAAAAGCATATAAATTATATGGCTTAGATAGCTCCAATAGCAATGCATATGCTAGAAACATCGTTCTACACAAATATGACCGCATGCCTTACGATGAACAAGTAGATCCAATATGTCTCAGTGAAGGCTGTCCTATGGTAAACGTCGAATTCTACAAAAGACTACAGAACCTGATTGACTCCTCAAAGAAACAAATCGTCTTACATATTTATTATTGATCACCGGCTATCCTCTTTGATCAAATTCAATAAAACCTGATACGGACTTTGAGATACAATAAGAGCTTTCAACCAAGCAATAAATCCCATAATAAATAAATCTTTATTTTCTTTGTCCTCCGCCATAGTTTGAACAGCTGCCCGAAAGGATTTCCCTTGAATAACTGCTGGATTTAAAAGATATTTCTCTACCAATTTGGCAAAATCAATCACTCTGTTTTCCTTGACATTCAGCAAGTATTTTTTATACCTACCGACAAAGCTTTTTAATTTCAAGGTTGCCAAATCGATGTGATCGAATTGAATATGGATCAGAATTTCAAGCAGACTCTTCCGAATCGTCCACAACATGCCCATTTTCTTCTCGTACCAAGCATCTGTTCGAATCAACTGCCGAAGCTCAATCAATGCTGTTTTATCTTCAAATTGCGTTAAAAACATCACCAAACACAACTGTAGATCCGCAAGATCAACCTCACTTGATTTTGGTGAGGCTTGCTTAATCCCCGCCCTTAACACGGAAAGACCTTTTACTCCATCGCCAAGGTAATGGAAATTCAATGCCATCAACAAATGGCACCGCAGCTGAAACTGGACTCGAAAAACCGTATTTCCTTGAGATAAAACTTCATTCAAGCGTTCTAAATACCCGATGCTCTCGTTAAAGAATCCGTTCCTCAAATTAAAATTGGCCAGATAATACAAAATATGAAGATAGTAAAATAGCTGATGCGCCGATGGTTCATCGTACTTCATCAAAAAATTATCTGCTGTTTTTAAAAAAGAATGAACCAGTGTATAGTTTTGATGTATTGCGGCATACTCATTTGCAATATACAGAAGTTGATAGAGTGATTTAAATGATAAGAGATCATCCAAAGAAATACTGTATTTACTCAGTACACTCAAAATCAACTTATTGATATCAATTATTTTTGCTTTCAAATGAATATCCTGCAATGCTGAACGCAATAGCGCATAAGCAATCTGAAATTTTGCTTCTTGCTGCAGTTTTTGCTGATTTTCGGTAAAACGATCGATAAGCAATTCCAAATTGACATTCAAATCTAAATGTGCATATTGTAGTCTGATTTGCAAGATTTCGTTCAGCAAACTAAACTGCTCCAGAACAAGAGCCTTGTCCTCAGCCCGTTGAAGGCATTTGAATCCAATCTTAATGAACTGACTTTCCAATAGAAAACGGCCCACAACAAATAATCTCAACGCTTCGTGGGCTTCACTGTTGTCTCGTTCAAAAACCTTATTTGAAAGAAAAAACAAAAGACTATCATGAAGTCTTTTCCTCAATGCGTGATAAGCATCCCGGTTTTTAATGGGATCATATAACTTTTTTAGCTTATTTATATCATCAGTTTCTATAATATCAAGTAACTTGATATTTTTCACATCATTTCGCTTATTCTTTTGTTTCAAAAAGGTTTTAAAATCCCTAATATCATCTTTATTCAATAATAATAGGAGATCCGATATCGCGTCCGCCATAGCTAAAATTTAGAATTAAACAAATATATTAAACAAAATTATATCGTCAGTATTCTTATAAATTCAAGTTTTAAAATAATTAGTTCCTATCGATATTTGAATCATAAAACAACAACAAATTAAAACTAAAACAAGAAAATTATGGAACCGCTAAAAAACATGATTGAAGAAAAAAAGGCTGAAAGAAATTTAGACAAAAGAAACCCATTTAAACCAACAGGAGCATTTATCGGAGCCTCCTGGACTGCATTATTGGTTGGTACCGTTGGCTATTGTGTAGGTTTATGGAATGCAACAATGGCATTAAATGAAAAAGGGTATTATTTTACAATTTTACTATTTGCGCTATTTGCGGTTATCTCCGTTCAAAAAAGTGTAAGAGATAAAGCAGAAGGACTAGCTGTTACCGAATTGTACTATGGTTTAAGCTGGTTTGCAACAATTGCTGCGGTCGTGCTATTAACTGTAGGCCTATGGAACGCGGATCTGCTGTTAAGTGAAAAAGGATTCTATGCCATGTCCTTCTCATTGAGTATTTTTTCAGCTATCGCCGTTCAAAAAAACACACGTGATGCAAAACTGATCGATGACAATGAAATAAAACTTTAGCGGGTGCCTATCCTGCAGCCTCTGCCTAGCAAGCTGCAGGATCTTTAAATCCCTCTTAAGCAAAAAAGGAAGAGCGTTTCATTGACTCTTCCTTTTTCTAAGTGGATTGTTTAAGCGACGCAATAGGAAGGTAAACGAAAAATATACTTCCAGTTCCAAAAACACTTTGCACATCAATCTCTCCCCCCATGCTTTCGATAAATTCTTTGCTTATGCTCAATCCCAAACCTGTCCCCCCCTTTGTACTCCCTGGAACTCGGAAATACCGATCAAAAATCTTCGCTAAATATTGTACCGGGATTCCTTGCCCCTGATCTTCAACACGCAAAAGCACCCTGGCGCCCATTCTTTTGACAGCAAGACAAATCGCCCCCCCTTCATCGGAATAACGAATTGCATTGGACAGTAGATTCGTCAATACCCATGCGGTCTTCTCGTTATCAATAAAAACCATCGGCAGTTCCTCTTCCAGTTCAACCTGTAGTCGAATTTTCTTTTGGTCAAGCATTGAACGATTGGCTAACAGGGCATAATCTATAATCGGTCCGATTGTCGCCGGATTCAGCTTCATCTGAATGGTACCACTCTCCACTTGTGCAATATCCAAAAGTTCTCCCGTAATTTTCAGAAGTCGCTCTGTATCATCAGCAATTCCTTCAAGCAAGTCTTTTTGTTCTTCATTCAACGCTCCAATCCGCTTATTCTCGAGCAATTGGATCCCCATGCGTATTGATGCGATTGGAGTCTTCAGTTCATGAGATACCGTTCCAATAAAATTTGTTTTTGCGACATCACGTTCCTTAAAACTTGTCACGTTCTTCAACAAAATAAATTGTCCAATAAACTGCGAACTCTCCTCTCCCGTTGGTACAACATTAATGTCGATAACCTCCAGTTCAAAGTAGTTATCTTTTCCATAGGCAAAGATCTGAACCAATCCCAGATGTTCGGATTGCTGGTTTAAAGCGTCGATCCTATCGAGAAGCTTATGAATCAAATCATTGGAAGAAGCTATTTCCACTAATTTTTGCCCTTCAAATTCTGCGTGTTTTAACCCCGAGAGCAAACAAGCGGGTTCATTTGCAAAAAGCACTCTTTTTTCCTCATCTATCCCTATAACGGCATCATGCATATTATCAATAAGCGCTTCAATTCTCTTTTTATGCTGCAAGATCTTACCCAATTTACTTTCTGTATATTCCTCGAGCTTTTGAGCCATTGTATTGAACGAATGCGCCACTTCTCCAAATTCATCCTTTCGCTTAAAGTGAAGTCTCCTTTTATAGTTCCCAGCAGCAATTTGTTTAATACTATCAGTTAATTGTACAATTGGGCCAGCAATGGCTAGAGGGAGGTTCACAAGCAATACAAATGCCATCATAAAACAAAGCGCACCTACAATGGAGATGGCCAAAATTGCTTTTTCAGCTGTTGCATTGGCAATATTATTTTTGTGTTCAATCGCCTGCATATTAAGATACATTAACTGAAATATATCTTTGTGCAGGTCAGCAGCAATTGTTGCATCTTTCACCTGTTTCTTTAAACTCAAAAAGTGTTGATCTATACGTTCGGTCACCGCCCGTTCTCCAGGCTCGGTTACATTGCGCTTCTGGAGTCTTAAATTATCTTCAAATAGCGCCATGCTCTTCCCATTCGTATGAAGGTCTTCCAAAGCCAGCAACATATTTCTGGAATAATGCAGCGTATTATAATTGTCGACTAAAATATTATTGGTATCTTTTTTTAATCGATAAACATAATACCCACTCACTATCGCAAGCAGCAAGATCATAGAAAATAAAAATCCTACCCCGAATGTCAGCTTTGCTTTAAGTTTCATTGGATTCGATATTCTTCAATTTTTCGATACAAAGTAGCGATGCCGATTTCTAACAATCGAGCTGCTTCAGCTTTATTTCCATTCGTATGTTTTAATACACGTTGTATATGCTGCCTCTCCATGTTGGACATTGCAAAGTTTGACAAGACGTTTGCCCCTTCCCTATACTCACGTTCACCAAAAGGAAGGCTCTCCACACCTAATACGCCACCCTCACTCAAAATCACACTGCGTTCAATCACATTTTTCAGTTCACGGATATTTCCCCGCCATAAGTTGCCTTCCAAAGCCTGCACAAACTCAGGGGTCATCTGCAACGGTTTCAAGTTGGATTTTAAAGCAAAGATATCAGCGTAGTATTGCGCCAATGTCGCTATATCTTCAATGCGCTCGCGCAATGGCGGTAATTCAATCGTGAAAACAGAAAGCCTATAAAATAGATCACTCCTGAAATGGTCTGATGCAATTTCGGTTTCGAGATTTCTGTTGGTTGCTGCTATGATGCGCACATCCACTTTCGTTGGTTTGGAGTCCCCAACTTTTAAAAACTCGCCAGTTTCCAAAACACGAAGAATTTTAGCTTGAAGTTCCAAAGCCATCTCCCCGACTTCATCCAGAAAAATAGTCCCCAAATGCGCTTCTTCAAACAAACCACGTTGATCCTTAGTCGCACCAGTGAAAGCACCGGATTTATGGCCAAACAACTCATTTTCCAGCAAATCTTTTGTAAATGCGGCACAATTAATCGCCACAAAACTACGATCTCTTCTTGAACTCGCCTGATGGATTGCCTGTGCAAAAACCTCCTTACCTGTGCCGGTCTCGCCCGTTAGCAAGACCGTTGTATTTGTAACAGCAACTTTTTGTGCCATGCCGATGGCCGCTTTTATTGCACTGGATTTCCCAATAATCTTATCAAAAGAAAGTCGGTCGCCTAATCGTTTTTCTAACTGCTCCACCCTTCTAGCTAATGCAACCTTTTCACAGGCTTTATAAAGCAACGGTATAATGCGATTATTGTCATCTCCTTTCGTAATGTATTCAAAAGCACCATTTTTTATCGCCCGAACGCCATCCGGAATATTCCCGTATGCCGTCAATAAGATAATCTCTAAAATTGGATACCGCTCTTTAATTAATTTAGCCGTTTCAACTCCATTACCATCAGGTAGCTTCACATCACAAAGTACAACATCTACATCACTGACTTCAAGCTTTTTTAACCCCGATTTAATGTCAGCAGCCTCGATCACATCAAAACCTTCCAGGCTAATAATTTTGGCCAGCAATTTCCGAAGCTTCTCTTCGTCATCTATAAGGAGAACTCTATTCACAATATTCGTTTTTTCAAAAGTACAATTTGTCCCAAGCAAATAGTAGAAAAATAAACAATTTGACTATTCCTCAAAAAATTTCCCGACATCAAAATAAAAACGCTATATTTGTAGCGCTCAACATCGTTAAAACTGCATGTAAGATTAAAATTCTTTAGAACGAAATAAATACCATCCATTGACGATACCCGTACAAATGGTCTTTTCTAACATTTAAAGAATTTCAACATGCTTTCATTACAACAACTTTCCTATATACATCCAAATAAAGATTTATTGTTTGAGAACATAAATCTGCACATAAACGCGCAAGAGAAAATCGCACTGATCGGTCATAACGGCGTTGGAAAATCAACGGCACTACAACTGATTGCCAAAGAATTATCGCCGACCAGTGGGAGCATACATAATAGCGCTAGCACCTATTATGTCCCTCAGGTTGTTGGACAATTCGAGCATAAGACGGTGGCTGAAGCACTTAGAATCGATAAAAAATTGAATGCTCTTTATGCCATATTGGCCGGTGATGCGTCTGAGGAAAATTTCAATAGACTTCAAGATGACTGGGCTTTGGAAGAACGTTGCCAAGAGGCTTTCAAACAATGGGATCTGCCCAACATACAATTGGCTCAGCAAATGTCTTCCCTTAGTGGTGGACAAAAAACGAAAGTTTTATTGTCCGGAATCCAGATTCATCGATCCGAGCTTATTCTTCTTGATGAACCGAGCAACCATTTGGATATGGACAGCAGAACACAACTATACGATTGGATTCAATCAAGCAAAAACACTATAGTCGTTGTCAGCCACGATAGAACCCTGCTTAATTTACTGGATGACATGGCTGAAATGGCCCCAAATGGCATCAAGCGATATGGGGGTAATTATACCTTTTACGAGGCTCAAAAGGAGATCGAACGCCATGCGTTGCAACACGATATCCACCACAAGGAAAGAGCGATCAAAATCGCAAAAGAGAAAGAAAGAGAAACAATCGAGCGCCAAAACAGACTAAACAACCGTGGTCAAAAAAAGCAGGAGAAGGCAGGTGTAGCTCGCATAATGATGAATACGCTACGTAATAATGCTGAAAAGAGTACCGCCAAAATTAAAAATGTACACCAGGACAAAATTGGAGATATCAGATCGGATCTACAGGAACTTCGTGGTTCACAATCCGCATTGGATGAAATTAAAATAGATTTGGGAAACAGTAATTTTCCAACAGGAAAAAGTATGATCAAGGCCGAAAACATCAATTTCAGCTATGGCGCAAAACAGCTTTGGAAAGATAATATAAACGTTCAATTATTCAGTGGGGATCGTATCGCACTCCAAGGCCCGAACGGATCTGGGAAAACAACATTAGTTAAACTCCTTCTCAACCAACTAATGCCTGAACAAGGAAAAATTGAGCGGCAATCATTTCGCGCAATCTATTTAGATCAGACGTATTCCATCTTATCTCCACATTTAAGTATTTATGAGCAAGCGCAGCAATTCAATACCGCCGCGCTACCTGAACATGAAATCAAAATTAGACTCAATCGGTTCTTATTTGGAAAAGACGATTGGGACAAGCCCTGCCAACTATTGAGTGGCGGTGAAAAAATGCGTCTGATAGTATGCTGTCTCACCATCCAGCAACAGTCTCCCGATTTGATTATCCTTGATGAGCCTACAAACAATTTAGATCTTCAAAATATACTGATGCTAACCAGAGCGATTCAGCTTTATAAAGGTACCCTACTCGTCATTTCACACGATGAAGTGTTTCTACAAGAAATCCATATAAACAAAGTCATCAAATTAAAAAACCTCTAAAAGATAACGCCGTGTATTTCGCTGCAACGAAATACACGGAATATTTAAGTATCGCTCGCCATAAAATTTTAATAAAACAGGGTATTTTTTGTAACAATCCCATATTCTTTATTTAAAATCTGCTAAATCGATAAATTAAATTAAAAAAAACAAATTTTTATCGATATATTCACGATGATTTTAAACATGAAACAATAACCATTAAATTAATTGAACCTCCACATTTACATAGTAAGCCTTCAGGCAAATGTATCGCACAGGCCTCTCAATTAATTACTTCATTTAATTATGTCAGATTATCAAATTAAAGAAAATCCCGAATTATTTGACGCCATCGTAGTTGGTTCCGGCGCAGGTGGTGGTATGGCAGGTTATATACTTGCACATGCGGGGCTTAAAGTATTGATGCTGGAAGCAGGTCCTTTTTATGACCCAGCAAAAGATTCGTTACAACTACGCTGGCCTTGGGAATCCCCAAGAAGAGGTGCGGGTACCACAAGACCATTCGGGGATTTTGACGCAGCCTTTGGTGGCTGGCAAATCGAAGGCGAACCCTACAGCAAAGTAGCGGGAACTGAATTTGAATGGTTTAGAGCACGCATGCTGGGCGGCAGAACCAACCACTGGGGTCGAATTTCATTGCGTATGGGACCTGACGATTTCAAGCCAAAGGATGGAGTAACGGATGAATGGCCTATTACTTATGAAGAGGTTAAGCCATTTTATGACCGTGTAGATCGAATGATCGGAATATATGGCACGGCAGAAGGTATTCATAACGAACCCGATGGTATTTTTATGAAACCACCTAAGCCACGCTTAAACGAACTATATATTGCAAAAGGTGCAAAAAAAGCTGGAGTTCCAGTGATTCCCGGAAGAGGGGCGGTATTAACCGAAGTATCAAAAGATATTAAAGATCGAGGTACCTGTTTCTACTGTGGGCAATGTGGTCGTGCATGTAAAGTTTATGGAGACTTTTCCTCTTCATCTTGTCTGGTTATTCCAGCGATGAAAACGGGTAACCTGAAGGTGATAGACAATGCAATGGTAAGAGAAGTCATTACAAATGATGAAGGAATTGCAGTTGGTGTTTCTTATGTTAACACCAAGGATTTGCAGGAATATACCGTTAAGGGGAAAACCGTTATTTTGGGTGCTAGTGCCTGTGAAAGTGCGCGGATCATGTTAAACTCCAAATCAAAATCACATCCTGGTGGTGTTGGTAATAGCAGCGGTTTAGTCGGAAAATATCTCCACGATTCTACGGGAGCCAGCTTATCGGGCTTTTTACCACAGCTACTCGACCGGAAGCGTTATAATGAAGATGGCGTTGGAAGTGTCCATATTTATTCACCATGGTGGGAAGATAATGCCAAATTGAACTTCCCTAGAGGTTACCACATCGAATACGGCGGTGGTTTACATATGCCATCTTATGGATTTTTGAATTGGGTACCGAAAGTAAATGACCATGCAAAAAATTCAGCTGGAAAGTCAAAGGCCAAAGGCGGTTATGGTACTGCATTAAAAGAAGATTTCCGCAGCTATTATGGTGCAAATGTCGGCATGGCAGGACGCGGAACGGCATTGGCAAGAAAAGACAATTATTGTGAAATTGACCCCGATAAAGTCGACAAATTCGGAATTCCTGTACTACGTTTCAACTACAAATGGGCCAATGAAGAAATCGCGCAAGCCAAGCACATGCAAGAGACATTTCAGTCTATTATGCACGAAATGGGCGCTGTCATCACTTCTAAAATACCCGGAGCAGATACATTGTACGGCCTAGAAGCTCCCGGAAAAATTATTCATGAAGGCGGTACCACAAGAATGGGAAATGACCCTAAAACCTCCGTATTGAACAAATGGGGACAAGCCCACGATTGTAAAAATCTCTATGTCGTCGATGCGGGACCATTTGTTCAACAAGGTGACAAAAACCTGACCTGGACAATACTCGCTTTATCGATGCGAACAGCAGAATATATACTTCAAGAAAAGAAAAAATTAAACGGTTAAAAGCATGAATAGAAGAGAATCTTTAAGAGCATTAGGATTAATTGCAGCTGGATCTGGTCTTTTAACCGCAGCCTGCAATTCAAAAGATGCTAAAAATGCAGCAGCAGACAATAGCAAAAAATTACCTGGAGTCCAGGATTTTGAATACGAACGCACGGAACAATTATACGCCGAAAAGTTTTTCGACGAACATGAAATGGCGACAATCACTGTTTTGGCTGACATTATTATTCCTAAGGATAACATTTCAGGAAGCGCTTCGGAAGCGGGAGTCCCCGATTTTATCGAATTTATCGTAAAAGATTTGCCTGATAATAAAATCCCGATGCGCGGCGGACTTCGTTGGCTCGACCTACAGTCCAAAAAGCGTTACGGAACAGTATTTATCAAATGTAGCGCAAAAGATCAACTTGCATTGGTGGATGATATCGCCTACCCTGATTTGGCAAGACCGGAAATGAAACAAGGTGCCGCCTTCTTTTCATTGATGCGCAACCTGACTTCTTCAGGATTTTACACCAGTGAAATGGGTGTAAAAGATATTGGCTATGCCGGAAATAAACCTGGAGTCTGGAATGGTGTACCAGATGATGTGTTGAAAGAGCACGGTTTTGACCCAACTAAATTCTTTGGATAATAAAAAAATCCTTTCCAAAATGGAAAGGATTTTTTTATTTACCCAATTAAAATCTATTGTCCCGATGGTAACTCGGTAGCTTCCGGAGCCTTATCAATCAACTCCATAAATTGATCCAATTTAGGGGTTATAATAATCTGCGTTCTTCTATTCCGTTGCTTACCTAGAGCGGTCGTATTATCTGCAATTGGATTATATTCTCCTCTACCACCAGCAGTTAAGCGCTTCGGATCCACACCATATTTATTTTGTAAAGCCTGTACCACAGAAGAGGCTCTCAGGGTACTTAAATCCCAGTTATTCCGAATATTAGGTTTAGAAATTGGATCCGTATCGGTATTACCTTCAATCAAAACTTCATAATCTCTATAATCCTGGATAATTTTCGCAATTTTGCTTAACGTCTGATCGGCCCTATCATTAATTTCATAGCTACCGGATTTGTAAAGCATGTTATCAGCAAGTGAGATATAAACGACCCCTTTTAATACCTGTACATCAACTTCCTGCAGTTCCTCACGGCTAAGTGATCTTGTCAAATTATTGGTCAATACCAGATTCAAGGAATCGGATTTGTTTTTCGTCTCAACGAGATGCTTAATGTATTTATTTGAAGCGTTAATTTCATCAACCAGCTTAGAAATATTAATATTTCCCTGTGAATTCTGATTAATACTGTTATCGAGCGATTTCTGCAAAGCAGCATAAGCAGATCGGAGGTCCGCATTATTTTGACGTTCAGAAGCCAACTGATCTTCTAAGCTCTTGATCCGCGTCCGGCCTTCAGCTAATTGAAGTTGTCCATCCTGATATTGCTTGGTCAATTGACTGTGCTCCGTTTGCAATTTACTATAGTCGGACTGTAAACCAGCATATTGCTTTTTGCTGACACCACATCCGACAACAAACAAACTGGCCGTTAATACAGTCATTGGAAAAACTAAATTCTTCATGATATACTCTTTTTGTAGATGTTGAACTAATTCATATAGCAAGATACGCAATATTCTAGCCAAAATACCCCACAGTCTTGTCAAATTAACAACCTTTAACGTCCTATTGGGCTAGCTCCTTCAACTCTGTAGCGCTAAATACTTGCCCACCTTTAAGATAAGGATTGGCGCCTTTGAGATAATTATAAATAATGGATTTAGCCTCTTCATTGGGTAATTTATAAAGGTTTTTAACCAGGAAATTTTTATCCTCAAGGATATTATTGTTGTAGCCCAAAAAAGAAGGCGCATGCACCTGTACGCTCCAACGTATAAACCGTGCTTCAATATGATTTGGATTTTCCTTAATCACTTCTTCCAAATGCTTTTTCCCCTCTTTGAATTGCCCAACTTTCTTAAATGGATTGCCGATATGTTTCGCTAACAGTATTTGATAGGCGGCTAGATAGGCTTTCTCTGTCGGCGATTTGGCCCCTTCGGTCAATGCCTCCAAATTATGTTCACACAGATCCTCGTCCTTCACGGCCTCCGCATATTCTTTTCGAATTTTCTCCATATTCACCTGCTGGCCAAGCCCAACTTTTGTTAAAGTGAATAGAACAATTGTCAATACTATTCGTGTTATCATAATTATAAATCAGGCTATTTCAACAATTTCAATTTCCGACTTAAATTACTAAAAAAATCGAATCCAACTATTAATTTTCAATTATCATACCATAAAGGCCAAAATTCATGTCATCGTATCGCCACAGCTAGTCTTAAAAAAGAGAAAAGTCTTTATTAAAGTATATTTTTAAAGCAATTTTGCTCCATGAAACTGATTTTAGAAACAAGCCCAGTCTGGTTAAAGGTGATTTTGTCAATTCTATTTGGTGTGATATTAGGCTGCTTTTTAGGGGAAATAGTTTACACCTTATTGCAGGCATAAGCTCTTCATCATAATCGATATCCCCTCCTTTACCTGAGGATCTGCTGAATTTTATGCCTACAGATAGACCGCTAATTGCGGTCATTTGAATAGACCACTAAGTTTCATTATCCTTGCCAAAAATCAAATTATTTTTGCTATATTGCTTATACCAATATAAATTTAAAGCGAGCTATGGAGACTAAAGCAGAGTATCAGATTTGGGACACTATTGTGAATAGCGCAAAAACTAAATTCGATTATAAGCATATTCGTGCTATGTTTAAAAAGGAAGATGACGAAATAACCGATAAGTTTCTATTCCATATTATTGCAGGATTTGCCTGTGGTGAAAATCATCAGACCATCTCAACCAATCTTTTCAATGAATTACAAAGTATTCATTTTGAATGCAATGAAGAACAGATCGACCGGTTTATCGCTGATAAGCACGTAAAATTCAGTCCTGAAATCTACGCCACCTATCTTGCATTCTCTATGCTGGAAGATGGTGAAGAGGTCGATAACATCACCGAAATCATTAATAATCTTTTGCAACTAGATAAATAATTATCCGGAAGTATCGTTTAATTTTGGCTAAAAACTTATATTCGTGAATTATTACACCTATAGTTATGCGCCAGTTTTTAACGCTATTTTTAATATTTTCTATTTATACAAATAGTATAGCCCAGACTTTTGACTTTGGTAAAGTTTCTATTTCGGATTTTTCGAAAACAGACCTAGATAGTAACGCCAACGCTATCGTGCTCAATGAGTTTGGACGGAGCTCTGTCTTTGTTGATGATTATGATAATCGCGTAAAACTTCAACATGAATACCATGTAATTATCCGGATCAATAACAAAGAAGGGTTTAAAAAAGCTAATTTTGAAATTCCTTCGTATAAACGCGGGAGTTATATACGAGACTATTTTGACGAACTCAAAGCTGTTACATATAACTTAGAAAATGGCAGGATCGAGAAAACAGAGCTTGAAAATAAAAAAGTTTTCAAGGAAAATTACTCAGCCTATCTGGATCTTAATAAGTTCACCCTTCCGAATATTAAAGAAGGATCTATTATTGAAGTGTCTTATCGGACGCTGGAGCAGGATTTATTTAATTTCAAGACATGGGAATTCCAAGATGATATCCCCAAAATTCAAAGCCAATATATCGCAATTATTCCCGCTTCCTTCGCCTACAATGTAGTTTTACGCGGCCCCTACAAGCTTACCGATCAAAAAGCCGAAGCACTGAAAGAATTTATTTTCCTGGATGGGTTGCGAATGGATTGTTCAAAATTGACCTATACCATGAAGAACATTCCGGCATTTATGGAAGAGGATTACATGACTTCGCCAACCAATTTCAAATCTGCGATCTATTATGAGCTTGAATCGATCTTTTATCCGAGCACAGGCAGCAAGAAGACATTTAGCAAAACCTGGAAGGACGTCGATACAGACCTCATGAATGAAAAGACTTTTGGAGGTCAATTAAAAAAAACAGACTTATTCAAAGCCAATTTAGCAACAAATCTATCGCCTACTGACACCAAATTAGAAAAAGCAAAAAAGATATATAACTATATCAACAAACAAATAAAATGGAATAATTATTTAGGTAAATATGCTGAAACTGGTATTGAAAAAGCACTGGAAAAACGAACTGGGAATATTGGCGACATCAATTTAGCACTGGTAACTGCTTTATTGGCGGCAGATCTGGAAGCCTATCCTATTATTTTATCAACACGCCGAAACGGTACACCCAATGGCCTATTCCCGGTATTATCGGACTTTGATTACGTCATCGCTTGCGTGGATATAGACGGTGTAAAGTATAAACTCGATGCCTCCAATTTATATTTACCTTTTGGACAGCTGCCTTTACAATGCTTAAATGAACGGGGAAGAATCATCTACTCCAAAAAAAGTTCCGATTGGTTTCCACTTACGGCTCAAGAATCTTCCGATGTAAACTATATCTTGGAAGGGGCTTTGAATGACCAATTTAAAATCAAGGGAAAACTGACCATAAGCAGTAGCGGTAACAAAGCACTCCTAAAGCGGCAACATATTGCCAAATTCAACTCTTTGGAGGAATACTGGGAAAAACTAGACGAAGAAATGCCCAATATCACGTTAACAAAATCAAGTATTCAAAACCTGGAGGATATCGATCAACTATTGATAGAAGAATTTGATGTTATCCTAGATGTCTCCAAACAAATGGAACAAGACATACTCGTATTGGCTCCAAATATTATTGACAGGATTTCCTACAACCCCTTTAAAGCACAGGAAAGAACTTATCCGGTTGATATGGGTTTTAAATCCAAAACATTGTACTCCGTTAAATTAACCATTCCTGATCATTATGAAATTGCTGAGAAGCCTCAGAATGCATCGTTAGCACTCCCGGAGTCAACTGCAAAATATAGATATGTAACGCAGGTCAATGGCAATCAACTTGAAATACTACAGAGCCTCGCGTTCAACAAACCCATCTTTTCAGTCGATGAGTATTTTTCGCTCAAAGAATTATATTCACGTATTATTCAACAACAAAAGCTAGACATAAAATTAATCGGTAAAAAATGAAAATCGTATTCATCAACTTACTATACTTCCTGCTTCCGATCCTCGCAATTGGGCAAGATAACTACGACGTCGCCAATATTCCAAGTACATTAAAGAGCAGGGCTGTCGCTACGGTGCGCAATGATAAAACGGTGGTAGAAATAAAATCTCCCGAACAAGTCATCACCACCATAACCTGTGCCATAACAGTGTATAATAAAAATGGAGACCGGTATGCCACGCTCCCAGTATATTATAATAAATCTACCGAGATCAAGAGTCTTAAAGGGGCTATCTATAATGAAATGGGAATATTGCAAAAGAAAATTGCAACGAAAGATTTCAAAGATATTAGCGCTGTGGACAATAGTACGATGTTTGCCGATTCCCGGGTAAAACTATTTGTACCTGACTACCATAGCTATCCCTATACCGTCGAATACCAATACGAGGTTAGGAGTAAACAAAACTTGATCATTCCATCTTGGACTCCTGAAGTGTCCAATAATGTATCTGTAGAAAAAAGCAGCTTTCAATTTATTGCACCAATAGGCACAGAATGTCGAATTGAAACAACGAATTATAAAGGAAGTATCAAAGAAGAGAAAAATGACAAAACGGAAAGTAAAACATGGAATGCTGAACAGATCGCGGCAAAAAAAGAGGAATCTTATAGCCCCAACCCTAGCCTGAAAAGAACAAACGTACTCATCGTTCCCAAAAATTTTATTTATTATGGTAAGACAGGAAATTTCGGGGACTGGAAAGAATTTGGCCAATGGGTATCCAACAGCCTATTGAACAAAAAAGACGATTTGACGGAAGCGTCTAAACAAAAATTTATTGCATTAACAAAAGACGCAAGCTCAGATAAGGACAAAGCAAAGATTCTATACAATTACTTACAAAAAAACACACGTTACATCAGTATCCAAATCGGTATCGGGGGCTTGGAGCCCTTTCCCGCTTCTGAGGTTGACCGCTTAGGTTATGGTGATTGTAAAGCACTGGCCAATTACATGCGAAGCATGTTGTCGGCCGTCAATATCCCTTCCTATTACTGTATTGTCGAAGCAGGCAGACGCAAAGAAAGTTTCCACAAAACCTTTGCAAATGCCCAGGACGGTAATCACGTCATTCTATGTATTCCATTCAAAAATGATACGACCTGGCTGGAATGCACGAGCCAAAACCTTCCATTTGGTTTTCTTAGCGACTTTACCGACGATAGAGATGTCGTTGCCTGTACCGAAAATGGCGGAGTTATCATGCATACACCGAAATACATTAACTCCACCAACCTTCAATTGCGCTATGCCGACCTAAAACTTTCGGAAGACGGAAGCATCCAGGGTACCTTAAACACCAAATTCTACGGAGCCCAATATGAGAACCATATGGACGTGCTTTTAGCCAGCAATAATGATAAGAATAAGCTCCTCACGGAATACTATAATATAGACAATATCAATTTTAATCAGGTAAACTATATTGAACATAAGGAGGAAAATCCATTTATCGAGGAGAACCTGAATATTTTTATTAAAAACTATGCGGTGAAAAATGGTAATAAACTTTTGATCCAGCCTAATTTATTCAATACACATTCCAGCATTGCCGAAAGTAGAAATAGAACGGAAGATATTTTCATTGAAAGAGGCTACGCCGATATCGATAGCATTAGCATTGCCCTTCCAGAAAATATGCTCAAAAACATAACTTCTGAGAAGAAAATTATTGAGAAACCATTTGGAAAATATGAATTTAGGTCAGAAATAAAAGACAATAAACTGTTCACCTACAGAAAACTGGAACTTTTTGAAGGCAGTTATCCTGCCAGTACTTATGAAGACTTTTTCCAATTTCATAATGAGGTAAGCAGCTGCGACAAGGGACGCTTTAATCTAAGCTTTCTCTAGTCGGAAGAAAATATTTACCAGAATATGAAGGAGTAAAATCGATCAAATAAGGCAATTATTGTATATTAGCTCAATGACAGAATACGCAGCGATATTTGACATGGACGGTGTTATCAGCCACACCAACCCTTTCCATGCGGAAGCTTTTAGAGCTTTTTTTAAAAACCACAATGTACAACAGGCGACAGAAGAGGAATTTGAGCAGCATATGTATGGTAAGCATAATAGTTACATTATGCAACATTTCTTTCAACGTCCGATATCCCCTGAGGAACTGCGAACCCTTGAATTTGAAAAAGAACAGCTTTTTAGAGTCATTTATAAAGAGCACGTTGCCCCTATTAAGGGCCTGATTGAATTTCTGACAGAATTAAAGAATAACGGTTTTAAGCTTGCTGTGGCGACATCAGCTCCACGAGAGAATATGGATTTAATTCTGGACGAATTGAATATACGCCAGCTCTTCTCGTCCACACTGAGCAGCGAAGATGTGAAACTACATAAGCCACATCCTGAGGTTTACCTAAAATCTGCAGAAAACCTGCAAATTCCTGTTGACCGCTGTATTGTTTTTGAAGATTCTTTTTCTGGTATTACCGCAGCGAAAAATGCCGAAATGAAAGTTGTTGCCGTACTTTCAACCCATAAAAAAGAAGAATTGCCTGCAAGTGATGATTATATAAATAATTATACAGAAATATCTGTTGCCAATGTAAAGGCCATTTTAAAAACACAAGAATTATAACTTGGTTGAGTGTGTGCCGACACTTAGCCCGAGGACTTCAGCTGTCTCCTCTCTACCGATAAAAAAAGAGATTCCTTAAGGAATCTCTTTTTTAATCGGTTTGCCCAAGCGAGCTGCAATTTTCGTTCACCGCTGCTAGACTAAATTTTCACGAAGTGATTAATCTCTTTTTAGACCAAACTTCTCTATTTTACTATACAGATGGCTACGTTGAATATCTAAATCGTCGGCCGTCTTGGAGACGTTCCAATTATTTTTTTCCAATTTATATTTTATAAATTCTTTCTCCGCATGATCTTTATAATCTTGAAACGAATCAAAGGAGTCCATATCTAAACCATAATTCGTTGCGCCTTTTTCATGCGCTATACCGTTTACCGGTTCACGAGAAGGATTAGCAAATGCGACAACATCTTTATCTGTAATAGATCGATCACTCAAAATAATTAAACGTTCAATCATATTGCGCAATTCCCGAATATTACCTGTCCAGGGAAGATGGCTCAATTCCCGCATGGCCGCAGTCGTAATTTCCTTCACAGGTATCCCATATTCCATACAGATTTCTTCACAAAAATTTGTTGAAAGCAGGGGAATATCATCCACACGGTCGATCAAAGCAGGTACATGAATCAAGATTACCGACAGGCGGTGATACAAGTCCATTCTAAAATTGCCATCCTCAATTTCCTTCAAGAGATCTTTATTGGTCGCGGCTACTACCCTGACATTGACGTCAATTTCTTTATCGCCACCCACTCTGGTGATTTTATGTTCCTGTAACGCCCTTAACACTTTAGCTTGAGCGGATAGACTCATGTCTCCGATCTCATCCAAGAACAATGTTCCGCCACTCGCTTGTTCAAATTTTCCGATACGCTGTTTAATAGCTGAAGTGAAGGATCCTTTTTCATGGCCAAATAATTCTGATTCGATTAATTCGGAAGGTATCGCAGCACAGTTCACTTCAATAAGCGGTCCCTGCGCACGATTCGATTTCTCATGCAGCCAACGTGCCACAAGCTCCTTTCCCGAACCATTTGCTCCAGTTATCAATACACGCGCTTCTGTCGGTGCTACGCGATCAATTGTCTCTTTAATACGTTTGATTGCCCCAGACTCACCCAATATATCTTTAGTTTTCGAACTGCTAACTTTTCGTTTCAGTACTTTGGTTTCGGTGACTAGGGAACTTTTATCCAGTGCATTCCGAACGGTGATCAATAATCTGTTCAGGTCCAGCGGTTTTTCTAAAAAGTCAAATGCTCCTTTTTTCGCCGCTTCAACAGCTGTTTCAATCGTACCATGTCCTGAGATCATAATAAAAGGGATATCCGGGCTGCTTTGGTGTGCTTCCGCCAAAACTTCCATCCCATCCATCGTATTCATCTTGATATCGCAGAGAACAAGATCTATTTTTTCCTTTTTTAAAATATCTAATCCATCCCGGCCATTGTCGACATCTAAAATCGTATAATCTTCATATTCCAAGATATCACGCAACGAACTTCTGATGGCGCGCTCATCATCAATGATTAAAATTGTACTCATAAATCGAGAGTTATGCTATTTTTTCAATTACGGGAATCAATATAAGTTTTTTTTGGCAATTAGCAAAAAGAAGCAAACCTTGTAAGCCGGGTTCTGTAGACCACCGAAGTGGAATTTCTATCATTTATCTAGATTTGCCATCGCTGACAAACTCAATCAACCTACCCATTACGAATTCCAATACATTGAAAGAAGACGAGCAGCCTTCGAATTTCGCAACCTATTTGGTCTTTCAACACACGAGGTTTACCGTAATATATGTCACCATACAAGACCGTAAGCTCTTACCTTACGTTTTCACCCTTACTCCGAAAAGCGGTATATTTTCTGTGGCACTTTCTGTCTGCTATTTTCATAACAGCCTTCCCGTTAGGAAGCGTGTTGCTCTATGTTGCCCGGACTTTCCTCTCCTCTTAAAAAAGAGCAGCGATAGAACCAGTTTGCTTCTGCGCAAAAGTAGCTATTTTACTCGGATAAACCCGAATTTCTTTTCAATTTCGAAAAGACCATTCATTTAGCACCACAGGCACAAAAATCTACGCAATTACCTTGCGTAGATAAAGAGAATTTTTGTATTTTCAATCTAACAAAAAAAACATGGCACTCAATAAACTAGCCCTCATACGTTATAAAACGATTGACCATTGCCTTCGCTTGCGACATCGTAAATGGACCTTGGAAGATCTCATGGAAAAGGTTTCCGATGCACTTTATGAATTTGAAGGAATCAAAAATGGGATAAGTAAACGTACCATACAAGGTGATATTCAACTCATGCGTAGCAATAAACTTGGCTACAATGCGCCTATTGTGGTGTTGCACCGAAAATTCTACACCTATGAAGATCCCAACTATAGCATTAGCAATTCACCGATTTCCGTCGGTGACATGCAAAAAATGAAGGAAGCAGTAGAGGTACTTAAGCATGTGAGCGGTTTCTCCAGTTTTGATGAAATGAGCGATATTGTTGCACGGCTTGAAGATAGCATCCATACCAAAAAGGACAATTCACCTTCCATTATACAAATGGAAAGTAACAACCTGCTAAAAGGCCTTTCTTTTATCAGCCCGCTGCATCAAGCCATTCGTGAAAAAACACCACTCCTGATCAGCTACCAATCGTTCAAAGCAACACAACAGCAGGATCTGGTCTTCTCCCCTTATCTCTTAAAAGAATATCGGAATCGATGGTTTCTAATTGGTCAGCATAAAAAGAATGAAGGATTAATGACGCTGGCGCTTGATCGAATCAATACCATCGAGGAAATGGGCAAAAATTCATACAAGGAATATACAGGGGTCGATTTCGAACGTTACTTTTCGGATACCATAGGCGTAACGAAGACACAAAAAGACCGCGGCCAGCGGGTGATATTGCAAGTCAATGCAAAAAATGCACCTTATGTAGCAACAAAACCCTTACATCCTTCACAGCAGATTTTAGACAAAAAGGAGGATGGCTCAATCTTAATTCGCATCGATGTTGTACTTAACTTTGAACTGGAAAGAGAAATTTTAGGTTTTGGCGAATCCATTAAAGTACTCTCGCCAAGAAATTTACAAACGAGAATAAAACAGCGCTTGACAGCTGCCACAGAACTCTATGCTGAGAAATCTGTCGATAAGATATCAAATTCACAACATGAATAATAGCTCACACACCTAAATATCTTGGGCGATGGCGTAACCACTAGCCCAAGCCCATTGGAAATTATAGCCGCCAAGCCATCCTGTAATATCAACAGTCTCCCCGCCGAAATAAAGGCCTTCAACTTTTTTAGACATTAAGCTTTTGGAGTGAAGCTCTTCCGTTGAAACTCCTCCACGCATGACCTCAGCTTTATCATACCCCTTATCTCCCGCAGGTTTTACCTTGAAACGATGGATCGTATCGACAATCAACTTCGCATCAGCTTTACTCAGTGAGGCGATTTTGGTATCCAAGGCCAAAAATTTCCCAAGGGCGTCGACCAATTTCCTGCTGAAATAATCGTTTAGCAATTGTGAAACAAGTCGCTTTCCGCCGTATTGTCGCTCCTGTTTAATCAGATTATCCAAATTAAAATTAGGCAAGAGATCAATCGTAATCTCCTGTCCAGGCCGCCAATAACTTGATATTTGAAGAATTGCAGGTCCGCTTAATCCCCAGTGTGTAAAGAGAATATTCTCTTCAAAAGACATTCCGGCAACAGACACTTTCGAGAACACCGAATTTCCAGCCAGAGAACTATACCAATCCGCATCTTTTCCAGTTATCGTCAAAGGGACTAATGCAGGCGCTGTACCGACTACATTCAAACCAAATTGTTTAGCTAAGCGTACTCCAAAGTCTGAGGCCCCAAGCTTTTGCACCGGAAGCCCACCGGAAGAAACAACCACTTTATGGGCATGGTATCGGGACTCACCTTTTGCATTTTCTACTTTTACCACAAAGCCATTATCGTTTTTTTCTACAGATTTGACCAAGGTATTCAAGGCTATATCCTGCCCTGTCTCGTATAAAATTTTAGA
Organism: Sphingobacterium sp. UBA6317; assembly: GCF_002440385.1. Taxonomy (NCBI): domain Bacteria; kingdom Pseudomonadati; phylum Bacteroidota; class Sphingobacteriia; order Sphingobacteriales; family Sphingobacteriaceae; genus Sphingobacterium; species Sphingobacterium sp. UBA6317. The sequence continues at coordinate 229,993 of NZ_DJTD01000041.1, forward strand.
AAATACAGCAACGATATCTTTTGCTTTATTGGTCTCTGGAAACAACTGTCCCAGTGTTTTTTCATGTCCCACGATACCATATTGTTCAAAAAATGTAATGGTATCGTCCACGGTCCATTGTTTGAATATACTGTGCAAAAAATCTGGATTTTCAGAAATGAAATTAGCGGGACTGCTACCAATATTTGTATAATTACAGCGCCCACCTCCGGAAATCAGGATCTTCGCACCGACCTTATCGTTTCTTTCAAGGACCAAGGTCTTCTTCCCAATTAGCCCTGCTTGGGCTGCACACATCAATCCGCAGGCTCCCCCCCCAATAATGATGGCATCGTATAGTATACTCACAGCAACACTCTAATAAGCAATCAATGTATTTTCAACAGAAACAACTCTTCGTTCCAATTGACTCTGATACCCCAATTCAATAATTTTAATGACATCCCGCGCCTGTTCCGCCGATGCGATCAAGGTAGTTTTTCCCAATATGCTATCCGCAACGTTCTGATAAAAATCAGGATAAGAACCTATTTCAGAAGGAATCATTTCTTCAATATCATTCCCCTGTTCAACAATATTGAGCTTACCGTATAGACTTGGATCTTCTTGTCCCCAGGTTGGATCTTCATCGGGAAATTTACCATCGCGCAGTAAAGCTTCCTGTGGATCGACACCATATTTTACAAAATTTCCGTTCATGCCAAAGACACGATATCGAGGTGTAGGTTCTTTTGTAAGCATAGACCCTTTCAGCGATACCCGTAAGTCATCATAGTACAATAAGCAGTCGAAATTGTCAATGGTTTTCGCATGATCCCGTTGAATAGCTAAATCTGCAAAAACAGCATCTGGTCTTCCAAACAATTGTAAAGTTTGATCGATAAGATGCGAGCCCAAGTCGTAGAATATCCCCGAACCCGGTAAATGCTCTTCACGCCATGCATTTGGTCTCAAGTAATTGCGGAAACGATCAAACCTAGCTTCCAAATTTACAATTCTTCCCAATCGTCCACTTTGAATCACTTTCTTTAACGTTCGATAATCGGAGTTGAATCTTAAATTGTGATAAGGCGCCAAAATCAGATTTTTCTCCTTAGCCAGCGCGATAAGCTCATCGGCCTGCTCTACATTGTTCGTAAATGGTTTCTCGACAATAACGTGTTTCCCTGCTTCCAAAGCACGTTTTGCAAAAGGATAATGCATGTCATTGGAAGTCGCAACCACGACTAAATCAATAGTTGCATCATTAAAAATATCATCTGCCGACAAAGCAATTGCTGCCTGTGGATAGCGTTCCTTTAGCAAACTTTGCTGATCTGCTTTCCGGGCGGTCACTTTAACAAGATCCAGTTCAGCTATCGAACGCATCACGGGAGCGTGAAAAACCTGACCTGAAATTCCAAAACCAATAAGTCCTACGCGAATTTTTTTCATAGCATTACATTCTTTCAGGTACATGAATACCCAATAAGTTCATCCCTTTGGCGATAACCTTTGCCGCAGAAGCCGAAAGATGCAATCTAAAGTTCTTTACATCAGGATCTTCCGCTTTCAATATCGTTTCTTCATGATAGAATTTATTGTAGAACTTGGCTACTTCATAGATATAGTTTGCCAATTGCGCCGGGCTGAACTCTTGCGCAGAAGCCTCAATAGCCTCCGGAAACGCACCTAATTGCTGAATTAGATCTCGCTCGTAAGAGGAAATCGTCGCCGGTACAGACACAGCACTGTCAAAATCGAATTCAGCTTTACTTAAAACAGATTTGATACGCGCATGCGTGTATTGAATAAACGGCCCTGTATGACCTTGAAAATCGACAGACTCATTTGGATCAAACAAAAGACGTTTTTTAGGATCCACTTTCAATAGAAAATATTTCAATGCTCCCATTCCGATCGTATCGTAAAGAGCAGCTTTTGATTCCTCGTCCAATCCGCCAGTCTTGCCAAGCTCCTCAGTACGTACCTGTGCAGTTTTAAGCATTTCAGCCATTAAATCATCCGCATCAACAACTGTTCCCTCCCGCGATTTCATTTTACCTGAAGGAAGGTCGACCATCCCATACGATAAATGGAACAATCCGTCAGCCCAGGCTTTACCTAGTTTTTTTAAGATTAAAAACAATACCTTGAAATGGTAATCCTGTTCGTTACCGACAACATAAATAGAATCATTCATTTTGAATTCATCATATTTCAATTGTGCTGTCCCCAAATCTTGTGTAATATAGACCGAAGTACCGTCGCCACGAAGCACAAGCTTCTGATCCAATCCTTCGTCTGTTAGATCAATCCATACGGAGTTATCCTCTTTTTTAAAGAAAACCCCTTTATCTAAACCTTCCTGGATAATATCTTTACCCAACAAGTATGTATTGGATTCATAATAGTATTTATCAAAATCGACGCCTAATTGTTTGTAGGTCTTTTCAAACCCCGCGTACACCCAACTGTTCATGGTTTTCCAAAGGGAGATCACCTCTTCATTACCGGCTTCCCATTGTTGCAACATCGCTTGTGCCTCCTTCATCAAAGGTGCATTTTTCTTTGCTTCCTCTTCGGTTTGCCCCTCAGCTTTCAATGCCTCGATTTCCTTTTTATATTCTTTGTCAAAGACAACGTAATATTTTCCAACAAGGTGGTCGCCTTTAAGTCCAGTAGACTCGGGTGTTTCACCGTTACCAAATTTCTGCCAGGCCAACATGGACTTACAGATATGGATACCACGATCGTTCACCAAATTTGCTTTGATCACATCATAACCATACGCTTTTAGGATTTCCGCAACAGCATATCCTAATAAGTTATTACGGATATGTCCCAAGTGCAGTGGTTTATTGGTATTTGGAGAAGAGTATTCCACCATCAATTTTTTCCCGTTCGCAGGAAATACAGCAAAGTCCTTCGCCGTTATGGTCTGATTCAACAACGTGATCCAGTAAGCATCGGAAAGAACAATATTCAAAAAGCCTTTTATCACATTGAAATCTGATATTTCAGCGATATGCTGTTGCAAATAAGCACCAATTTCCTTTCCGGTTTGTTCCGGAGAAGATTTCGAAAAGCGCGTTACGGGAAAAGTTACGATTGTAATTTGTCCCTCAAACTCCTTTCGGGTAGCTTGTAAAGCAATTTGAGTTTCTAAAATATCTGCATTGTAAAGCTCTTTTACTGCCTGTACAGTGACTTCAACAAGTCGCTTTTGAATAGAATTTGCCATTTAATGATTTTGTAATTTTTACAACTTCCTGATAGTGAATTGGAAATAAATAACATTCCTTATTTAGGTATTCACCATTAAAGTATATCTTTGCAAAAATAATAAAAAATGCAGAGCTATCAGGAATTTCTTGACTTAAGTGTTGGTTTTCCGCAAGACGGATTCGAAATCATCGACGACGAATTGTATTTCCACGATTTGAATTTAATGGAAATGATAGAAACGTACGGTACGCCGTTACGTTTTACCTATTTGCCTATCGTCAGCAAAAAAATTCAGCAAGCGAAAATCCTCTTTCAGACCGCAATTCTGAAACACAACTATCGCGGATCTTACAAATATTGTTATTGTACCAAGTCATCCCATTTCAAGCACATCGTAGAGGAAGCTTTGAAAAATGATATCCACCTGGAAACTTCATCTGCATTTGATATGCCGATGATCGATTCATTGGAAAGACAGGGCACAGTAACAAAAGACATTACAGTGATCTGTAATGGGTTCAAAACCTACCAGTACAAACAATATATTGTTGATATGATCCACGATGGATATAAAAACATTATACCGGTGCTGGATAACAAAGAGGAGTTTAACCTTTATGATGATGAAATCGAATTGGATGAGCCTTGTGCTTTAGGTATCCGCGTTGCTTCCGAAGAGCAACCAGATTCTCAATTCTATACATCTCGCCTAGGGATTCGCCAGGAAGACGTCGTTGAATTCTATAACAACAAGATCGCCGACAATCCAAACTTTAAAGTAAAGTTGCTCCATTTTTTCATTAATTCAGGTATCTCGGACACCCCGTATTACTGGAACGAATTAGAGAAATACGTTACTTTATATTGTAAATTCAAGAAAGTAAACCCGGATTTAGATACCCTAGATATCGGTGGTGGCATGCCATTTAAGGATTCATTGGTACACGACTTTGATTACGAATATATGGTCAATGAGATCGTCAACCGTATCAAACAAATCTGTGCTCACCATGAAGTGATGGAACCAGACATTATTACTGAATTTGGCAAATACACTGTTGCTGAAGCATCAGGTATCCTCTATAAAGTTTTAGGGCGCAAGCAACAAAACGACCGCGAACGTTGGTTTATGATTGATGGTTCATTCATTACAAATTTGCCGGATGTATGGGCATTGAATCAAAAATACATTCTATTGCCGATCAATAACTGGGATTCAGAATATGAACGCGTCAATTTGGGTGGCATCACATGCGATGGACAGGATTATTACAATCAGGAGGCGCATATGAACTCGGTATTTATGCCGAAGACCCGTAAGGTTCAATACCTGGGCTTCTTTCATACAGGCGCCTATCAAGATGTTTTAAGCGGATATGGAGGCATCCACCACTGCTTACTTCCTTCACCCAAACATGTGCTTGTACGCCGCAATAGAGATGAAACATTCAACTACGAGGTGTTCGGTGAGGAGCAAAACTCCAAACAAGTAATGAAATTGTTAGGCTACCAATAAGATATTATATTCTACCAAGAGTAAGCACGCTCGTCATTGGGGGATCAAAACAATATCCTCGTAAAAAAGAGCTATTTTAAGCCAAAATAAAAAGGTCTCGTTTCTAGGAACGAGACCTTTTTATTTTCAGCCTATCCGCCATTATTTACAATCGGGCGTAAATTAAAGGCAAAATCACAGACAATGACAACCATATCCAGTAGAAAAAAATAGATTGTAAAATCTATATAGTAAGCTGTTCGGTAGATGTAAACCTATTTCAGTATAAGACAGCTGGCTTTTATTCATATTGTGTTCGTACCTGCTTCGGACCACGTTCGGAGCTGCCCAATTCCGTTACGACTGTTGACCTAGTAGTGTACAGACCTTTCCTGTTTGGAGACTGGACATTATCTGTACAGCATCTGTACAAGATCTATTGATGATCCGAAGCAGATACGAAGCAGGTACGAAGGAAAGCTACTGATCTTTCAGAATGTATCGTCGTTTAGGAAAGGATTGCTGGGTATTTTCCTTTAGCGCGACTAGAAATCCCAAAGTCGATAATTGCTATTTTGCAACCCAAGTTTTAAAGAAATTAAGCACTTTTTCTTCATCATAGCCCTTTCCTTTTTCCAGACTACCACTCTCCTGTACATGCAATGTTTTTCCATTTCTATCCAAAATAATAAAAAATGGATAACCTAGTTTATTGACTTCAGGGGCATACTTTTGAAACACAGCTTCACTTTTATTTTCCTTTGAATAATTGAGGTGATAATAGAGGAAATGACTCTTTAACAACTTGTCGACACTTGCCGTTTTATGGATATATTCATTAAATCTTAAACACCAGACACACCAATTCCCACCGGCTTGAATGACGATGTTTTTCTTTTCTTTCTTTGCTTGAACCAATAGCTGATCAATATCATTCTGTGCATTGGCATCTGGATTGTAAGGCTTCGAAAGATCCTGAGCTGTAGCAAGCTGCTGTGAGAACGCTTTGGACTGTACGAGTACCGTCCCCAAAAACACAATAGCTCCACACAGTAATAATCTTATATTTCTCATCATAAATAAATTAAATACGAATCTAAAATTACAAAATCATTTCCCCAAACCAAAACATAAGCAGCACATAATCGTTAAACATGATATAGCTATTGACCATGAAAAAAAACACCCAGGACTACAACGGACCGTATTTCAGCGGATTCATAAAAACGCGATTAAGCCCTATATACATGACCTTAGGTGATCAGAATAGGGGTGTCATTCAAAATACCGCCATTGGGGAGAAGTAAAAAAGGCAACCTGTTGATATGCTATACCCTATCACCCGTAAAAACCAAAAAGACTTCCTTTTGCTAAAATAAAAACAAAACAAAACAAAAACAAACACCTGACCTTAACATAAATATTATTTAATTTCCTTTAAAATTTAACAAATATAGCATAACTTAGTGTAAAGGAAGTAGTAAAAGAAGCACAGAAGATTCACTACAAAAATCCAAAACGAAACAAAATGAAACACCAAGAATTCAACAGGTCAAAACTGATAGAAAAAATAAGGGATACGAGCGCGTGGGATGTTATCGTCATAGGCGGCGGTGCCAGCGGATTAGGTGTTGCATTAGATGCCTTAAGCCGAGGGTTCAAAACAATTTTATTGGAGCAGGTTGATTTTGCAAAAGGCACTTCAAGCAAAGCAACAAAGCTTGTTCACGGTGGTGTACGCTACTTGGCTCAAGGCGACATCTCATTGGTTAAAGAAGCGCTTCATGAAAGAGGTTTACTCCAAAAAAATGCTCCACACCTTGTTAAAAACCAATCGTTTATCATTCCAAACTACAGCTGGTTCGATGGCCCATTTTACACCATTGGAATGAAAATATATGACCTTCTGGCAGGTAAATTAAGCTTGGGAAAATCCATTCATATCAATAAAGAAGAAACGCTCAATCGCATAAGCACTGTACGACCTAAAGGGCTATATGGTGGCGTGGTATATCAAGACGGACAATTTGACGACTCCAGGCTTGCGCTCAACGTTGCGCAGACCTGTATACAAATGGGCGGAGTCGCCCTAAATTATGTAAGGGTCAATAACCTCACCAAAGACAGCGATGGACGAATAAACGGTGTCATCGCCAATGATACCGAAACTGGTGAAGTTTTCACCATACAAGGCAAAGCTGTTATCAATGCTACAGGAATATTTGTCGATGATATCTTAAAAATGGATAGACCTGAAGCGAAACAAATGGTACGCCCCAGCCAGGGTGTTCACCTTGTATTTGACAAGTCGTTTCTCCCGGGCGACGATGCCATTATGATTCCAAAAACGGATGATGGACGGGTCCTTTTTCTAGTACCTTGGCATAATCGAGTCATTGTGGGAACAACGGATACACCGATAGACGAGCATAGCCTTGAACCGGTAGCTTTGGAGCAGGAGATCGATTTTATTCTGAAAACGGCGGGACGTTACTTGACAAAACAACCAACAAGAGCGGATGCATTGGCCGTATTCGCCGGCCTCCGTCCACTGGCAGCCCCTACAGGTAACTCAAACAAAACCAAAGAGATCTCACGAAGCCACAAGGTTATTGTTAGCGACTCCAAATTACTGACTTTAACTGGCGGAAAGTGGACAACATTCCGTCGAATGGGCCAAGATACCCTAGACAAAGCGATAAAAATTGGTTGTTTACCTCAAAAAGAAAGCCGGTCTGCCACACAAAAGATCTATAGCGCCATTCCAACGTCCGACAGAAGCAATCATATGTATATTTACGGTGCCGACCAAGAAATGATCAATGCATTGGCTCAGGAAAATCCCGAATGGGACGAAAAGTTAATCCCACATCTTGAGTTCAAAAAGGCCGAAGTTGTTTGGGCAGCACGCAATGAACTTGCCAGGACTGTGGAAGATGTGCTATCCCGTCGGGTACGGATGCTATTTCTTGATGCGAAAGCTGCAATTGAAGCTGCACCTGATGTCGCAAAAATACTCGCCCAGGAACTGGAAAAAGATGAAGATTGGCAAAATGATCAAATAACGCATTTTCAAAATGTTGCAAAAAATTATATCTTAAAGTAATACAAAATAACCAGCAATACTCAATTACTCAATTATGGAACAACAATACATCTTGGCAATGGATCAAGGTACCACCAGCTCCAGAGCTATCATTTTTGATAAAGACAGAAATATAGTCTCCATTGCCCAGAAGGAATTTACGCAAATATTCCCACAACCAGGATGGGTTGAACACGATCCACATGAAATCTGGTCAACACAGGCAGGTGTCACTGCAGAAGCAACCACAAAAGCAGGGTTAAACGGCAAAAATATTGCCGCCATTGGCATTACCAATCAACGGGAAACTGTGGTCGTTTGGGAAAAAGAAACAGGAAAACCCATCTACAATGCCATTGTATGGCAAGATAAACGCACAGCAGATTATTGCGACGAGTTGCGTAGCTCTGGAAAACATGAGATGATCCAGGAAAAAACAGGCCTAATATTAGATCCTTACTTTTCTGCAACCAAAATAAAATGGATTCTGGATAACGTGGAAGGTGCCCGGGAAAAAGCACAAAACGGGGAATTAATCTGTGGAACTATTGACACTTGGCTCGTCTGGAACCTCACCCGGGGCGATGCTCACATTACGGATGTAACAAACGCTTCCCGCACCTTACTCTTTAATATTCATAGCATGGAATGGGATAAGGAGCTACTCGAATTATTTGACATCCCAGCCGCCATGCTGCCCGAAGTAAAAGAAAGCAGTGAAATATATGGGGAATCACGGACAACCATTTTTGCACACAAAGTCAAGATAGCTGGAATTGCTGGCGACCAGCAGGCGGCACTGTTCGGACAGCAATGTATTGAAAAGGGAATGGTCAAAAACACGTACGGCACTGGATGTTTTATGTTAATGAACATCGGGGATAAACCAATCCGTTCAAAGAACAACCTTTTAACGACTGTCGCCTGGAAAATCAACGGAAAAACAGAATATGCCTTAGAGGGGAGCATATTTATCGGCGGTGCACTGGTCCAATGGCTACGCGACAATCTCAACATCATCTACAAATCGGCAGACATAGAGCAATTAGCGCTGACAGAAAAAGATAATGGCGGTGTCACATTTATCCCTACATTCGCCGGACTGGGGGCTCCATACTGGAACGCTCGTGCACAAGGTACACTATTTGGCCTTACGCGTGCAACAACCAATGGTCATATTGCACGCGCCTCGCTAGAGGCAATTTCCCTGCAGACTCGTGATGTGCTGCAAGCCATGGAAGCTGATAGCGGCATACCGATCAAAGAATTGCGTGTAGACGGCGGCGCAACAGCGAATAATCTACTTATGCAGATTCAGGCCAATGTACTAAACAGCAAAGTTGTACGCCCCAAAATTACAGAAACTACAGCTTTGGGGGCAGCATACCTCGCCGGACTGGCCGTGGGATTCTGGAAAAATGAGGATGAGATTTCTAAGTTTTGGGCACAGGATCGTATATTTGAACCTGAAGCAGAGCAAGAAGAGCAAACAAAAAAGATTATTAAGCTCTGGACCAAGGGAGTCAAAGCATTACAATACTGGACCGAAAACTAACCAACAAGCATGAACCATTATTTAGCAGAATTTATCGGCACCACCCTTCTCCTTCTTTTAGGCAATGGGGTTGTGGCCAACGTTATCTTAAAAGGCACAAAAGGAGAAAATGGAGGGTGGATTGTAATCACGACCGCATGGGCACTTGCAGTCTATGTAGGTGTTGTTTTTGCCGGCCCATATACCGGAGCCCATCTCAATCCTGCGGTAACCATTGCCGTAGCCCTTAATCATGGCCTCCCTTGGATGGAAGTACCTGGCTATATTCTCGCACAAATTGCCGGTGGTTTCTGTGGCGCGATGTTGACCTACATCATGCACAAAGACCATTTCGATGCAACAGCAGACCCAACGACCAAACTTGGTGTTTTCGCTACTATACCCAACATCCGAAATACATCAACAAATCTGGCAAGTGAAATTATCGGAACCTTTGTGTTGATTTTTGTAATTTTCTTCATAACAGGTCAAGATGTCACCATTGACGGAAAAACAGCTCCCATTGGCATGGGCTCCCTTGGTGCGATACCCGTTGCATTCCTCGTGTGGGCCATCGGTCTCTCCCTAGGAGGAACTACGGGATATGCCATCAATCCTGCCCGGGATTTTGGCCCGCGCTTATTTCATGCGCTTTGGCCAATCAAAGGAAAAGGTAGCTCCGACTGGTCTTATGCCTGGATTCCAATCCTAGGACCGATCTTGGGCGCCATTTTAGCCTTTGCACTGTATACCTGTATAAAACCGGCCTAATCAAGGTCGAGCTGCACGAACAAAATAAAAGGGATTCAAAAATTGAATCCCTTTTATTTTATTATCCACGCTTGGGTTTTCTATGACCGTATTCACGATCCCGATCAAACGTATTCATATGGCGTTCCTTCTTCACGGGATACACATCATCAATTACAATCAAAATACCTTTTTCTTCTACCGTACCAAACTCATCATTACGTGCAGTGCCAAATGATTTCATCGTAGGCGATAGGTTCATATAGGTATTGATCAACGGTGGAATATTCTCTCCCAATGCTCTCACATGGCTATTTAATACCTTATATCCTTCTTTATAATCCAGCCCATCAAATACGCCGACAAAGCGATCGTAATCATTTTTGATTTCCAATTCCGGAAGAGGAAGAACCAATTTATCATGGTCAGGAAAATAATAGTCCATAAAATAAAGCAACATATCCCGTGCATCTTTATTATAATGTGGATACATGGTCACTTTACCAAAGAGGTATTTAATTTCAGGGTTAAGCATCACCAAAGCCCCTAAACCGTCCCAAAGATTGTCCAATGAAAAAATTCCTTTTCTATTGTCGATGGCTGGTTGGTACTTAGGCTGTACAAACGACCGTCCCAACTCTATGGTGTAAGGTAGATATTCATTCGTAAATAATTCGGAAAACTGAAAATAATGTGCTGTTGATAAATTGGGTATGCCGTTTACTTCACCAGCCTCGGCACATTTGATTACCCTATAACCGGCAACCACCTCTTCATCTTCGGGATTCCATGCGATCAACTGATCGTAACAATCTTCGCATGTATCATTTTCATCGATATCAATTGAAAGTCCTGTACCTCCCCCTGCGCCACGAAAAGTCAACTCCCGCAAACGCCCAATTTCACGCATGACATTTGGCGAATTATGATAGTTGATTAGGTATATCTCGTTATTTCCATTGTTGGTATATCGTAAGAAGACTTCTTTATTCAATTCGGTCTTCAATAATTCTCTATCAACTGGAGGTATAATTTCTTGCATAAATTCTATTTTTCTTGAGCCAATCCATAAACCCTTCTTTTCACTTCCTCAGCCCAAGTTTTTTCGTTTTTTGATTGATCAAACGCTGTATAAGGGATTCTTTCTCCTACTATAATATTGACGGTATGTCCGCGTTGAGCAAACATTTCATCAGGTAAATATAACATTTCAATGTTTACCTTGAGACCCAATTTCTGTCTAAGCCTTGCAAAATTATAAAAAAACTTAGAGTTTTTACCGTCAATCAGGACCGGAATGATATCTTTTTTATATTTTTTTGCTTTGCTAATAAAACTTTTCTTCCATTCTAGGTCTTCTATACGGCCATCGTTTTGTTTTCTGGAAACCAAACCAGCAGGGAATACCAATAGCGCATCATCCGCTCCGTAAGCCTCCTCGATCGCAGAAATAGCCTGTTTCCCCTGCCCCCCCAACTTATTGACACCGACAAACAAAGGCCTCAAATTACCTATATTTAAAAGAATATCATTAACCAAAAATTTCACATCGCGTCTATATTTACCTATAGCGTGCATAAATGCAATTCCATCCAATCCGCCCAAAGGGTGATTGGACGCAAAAATAACCGGATCCGATACTGGAATATTTTCTGCCCCATACAAATTGACCTTGACATCCAGATCGTTGATCAATGCATCAACAAAGTCCAGGCCCTGAAGATCCGCAAAGCGCGTCATAATATCATTTATCTCGTCTTCATGAATTGTCCTTTTTAAATAATTAAGTAAAAAAGACGGAATCCATTTAGCAAGGCCCGCATTTTTTTTGTGAATAACTTCACGTATATCAATAAACTTTTTACTCTCGCTTGTGATCATCAATCTTACTGTTCCAATTAAAAATACTTCACCTCCATTTAAGCCCAGTTTTTAGGCGTATCCCAATTCGTTGACAAAAATAATAACAGAATGGTAATAAAAGTACAATTTTAAACTTTAAAATTGTACTTATTTGCAATAATGTATTCGTTCTCTGTGCTTCCTGTTTTAGGTATTACAAGCAATCAACGAATTAAGTATAAATCTGATCCTGTAAAATTTCTTTTCACCTAGTTTTTTTATTAAGTTTGAGTATGCTAATAAGTCAATTTCTTTCAAATGCTGATTTCAGTATTCAAAATGCTGATTCAATACAACAAGCGCTAGAGAAGCTGCAAGATATGCTTTGTAAAGAATTAGTCGTTTTAAATGGTGACGACTATATTGGCCTGGTTAATGAAACCATCTTATTGGATGCGGAAGATGAAGAAGCTCCCCTTTCTTCCATAAAAATAAATACGGCCCCCATACAGCTGAAGTTCAATCAACACCCCTATGATGCCCTGGTGATGATAACGGTATATAATAGCACAATCATTCCTATTTTAGATCAAGACAACAAATATATTGGTGTGTCAACACAATTGGATATATTAAAGGCAATAAGTTCAATTCAATCACAAAATGAATCTGGTGCTATTATTGTGTTGGCGACTGGCCTACACGATTTTTCACTTTCACAGATTGCGCACCTTGTTGAAAGTGACAATTGCAGAATCCTCAATTGCGCAACTAAAATAAATTTGGAAAGTGACAACATTGAAGTTACCCTTAAAGTCGACAAGTCAAACATCAATGCCTTACTGAATTCATTCCTAAGACACAACTATTTAATTCTTGAAACCCATAATACCATAGCTGCATTTGACGACACTGCCGACCGTTATCAGCAGCTTATGAATTATATTAACATTTGATTAAGATTAGTTTTTTCTCATCTTTGCCCCATAAATTGAAAACAATATGAGAATCGCAATATATGGAAGAGAGTTTCAACCCTCTGTTATACCACATGTGAAACACTTATTTGAATATCTTGTCGATAAAAATATTGAGATCTGGGTATATAATCCATTTCATGAATTTCTGCAATCACAATTTGAATGCGCCTTTAACTTCTCAACATACAATACCTATCAAGAAATAAAAGATCATATTGACATCATGTTGAGTCTAGGCGGAGATGGAACCATGTTATCTGCTGTTTCCCTGATTAAAGATTCCGGAATTCCAATTGCAGGAATAAACTTTGGACGCCTCGGCTTTTTAGCGTCCATCAATAAAAATGATTTTGAGGATGCCATCGAGGATATACTGAACCAGCGTTTTACCATACAGAAGCGCGTGCTGCTCTCTGTAGAATCTGAACAGCTTAACTTGTTTGAAGGCAATCATTATGCGCTCAATGACATTACCGTATTTCGTTACGACAGCTCGGCCATGATTACGGTCAATGCACGCATCAATGGCGAACTACTGAATTCATACTGGGCAGATGGACTAATTATCGCTACACCTACCGGATCCACAGCCTATTCATTGAGTTGCGGCGGACCTATTATTATGCCGGAAAGTGGCAATTTTGTCATTACCCCCATCTCTCCGCACAACCTCAATGTGAGACCCATTGTCATCTCGAATCAGTTTACCCTTGAATTGGAAATAGAGAGTCGAAGCAATCAATACATCTTAAGCTGTGATTCCAAAAACGAGTCTATTGATACATCTGTAAAATTAACCATTAAACAGGCTCCATTTACTATTAATCTGATTAGACTCCCCCATGAAAGCTTTTTCAGTACGCTGCGGGAAAAATTACTTTGGGGCATCGATGTCAGAAATTATTAGGCTATCAATTCACTTCGCACAAGCTCGCTTTGTATGAAGAGAAACACACAAAACAATCTTTCTACATATTGTCCTTCTAAATTTCCAATTAAAAATCGATATTTGGAAGAAATAAAGAAAGACGGAATAAGAACATCCGGAATAGAAATCCAAGTGCGATAATTAATCAATGAAAAGTACGTTAAACAAACAATAATCATTGGTAGCAATACAGGAAACCAAAAGTAGGTTTTAAAACGCCAAAATAGCATTGATGCCTAAGGTGTTCATTTTATTGAAAACAGCAAAAATGAGTTTTTTAGATCAGATAGATAGTATTAAATTGCCACAGCATATAGCCATCATCATGGATGGCAACGGCCGTTGGGCAAAACAGAAAGGGAAACTTCGCGTATTTGGGCATCAAAATGGTGTAAAAGCAGTACGAGAAGCATTAGAAGGATGTGTAAAAGCAAATATTAAATTTCTGACACTTTATGCATTTTCTGCAGAAAACTGGAATAGGCCTAAGCTCGAGGTAATGGCACTCATGGAGCTATTGGTTACTTCCCTTAAAAAAGAAATCAAAACTTTTCAGGAGAATGGCGTCCGTTTGAATGTTATTGGTGATATCACCAAATTACCCTCAAATGCACAAAGAAAGCTGCAGGAGACCATTGAAGCAACGAAAGAAAATACACACTGTACATTGACATTAGCTTTGAGCTACAGTTCTCGACAAGAAATTGTGGACGCCGCTCGAAATCTAGCCCAAAAAGTAAAAGACGGAAAACTCAATGCAGACGAAATTAACGATGAATTATTCGCTGCAAACCTCTATACACAAAACCTACCCGATCCTGACCTTCTGATACGTACCAGCGGAGAATTGAGAATAAGCAATTTCCTACTTTGGCAAATTGCCTATTCAGAATTATGCTTCCTAGATAAGATGTGGCCCGAGTTTACGAAAGAAGATTTATTTAAATCCATCGTCGATTATCAGCAACGCGAAAGAAGGTTTGGAAAAACAAGTGAACAGTTATAAAGATTTTATTAAATTTGACCACTGATTTAAAAAAAGCAAGCTGGTTAAATTTTCTTAATTAACAAAAATTAACAAACGATTGGTGTACTTTAGCGCCAATAATTATAGATAAATGAAGCGTATACTACCCGTAATACTATTTTTTGGTCTCTCATCAATGCAGCTTGTCTACGGACAAGACAAAGGTGCGTTCAATTTAAATGACCCAGAAAAAATCAGCTATCTCAATCCTAAAAACTATGTAATTAGTGCTATTGATATAACTGGAACACAATTTTTAGATAAAAATGTATTAATTACGATCTCTAAATTGTCAGTAGGTCAATATTTGGAAGTTCCAAGTGAGGCGACTGCAAAAGTAGTGAAGGATATGATGGCTCAAGGCCTCTTTGATGATGTCGAATTATGGGCAGATAAAATTGAAGGTGAAAATATATTTTTGACCATCCGTGTAGTAGAACGTCCTCGTTTAACGCGTATTGATATCAACGGTCTAAGTAAAAGCCAGACCGAAGAAGTTCGCAAACGTTTAAATAGTAACACTGGTAAGATTGTCAACGAAAACTTGATGAACACCACACGTGGTACGATCCAACGGTTCTTAAAAGAAAAAGCTTTTTTATATCCGGAGATCACCCTAAAAACAGTGAAAGACTCGGCACAGGCTAATAATGAAATACTTATTGCCGATGTGGATAAAAAACATAAGGTAAGAGTCAAAAAAATGACTTTTACAGGGAATGAACATTTTTCTCAGCAAGAGTTGAGAAAAATGGCCAAGCCAATTAAGCAAAAAATGTGGTACCGTATTTTCGGTCCTGGAAAATTCAAGGAAGAAAAATACAAAGAAGGTAAAGAAAACCTAATCAAGAAAATGGCAGCCAAAGGCTATCGTGATGCGACAATCTTGAAAGATACGGTTATTCGCGATGGTGAAAAAAATGTGTTGGTTAACTTTGACATCTATGAAGGTCCTAAATATTATGTAGGTAATATTGTTTGGACAGGTAATGCTAAGTATTCTGACACTTTGCTTAATAAAATTTTAGGTGTCAAACGTGGTGATGTTTTTTCGGAAGAAAAATTAACAGCAAAATTGATGGGTCCTACAAAAAATAGTGATGACATCTCTTCAATCTATATGAACGATGGTTATCTTACGTTCTCAGTAGACCCCGAACAAACGCGTATTTATAACGATACCATCGATTTAAATTTACGTGTTTATGAAGGTGCTCAATATACCATCAATAACGTTATTGTTAAAGGTAATGATGTAACCAACGACCGTGTTGTATTACGTTCTATTTATACAAAACCTGGTCAAAAATTCTCAAAAGAACAAATTATGCGCAGTGTGCGTGAGATTGCGCAGTTGGGAAATTTTGATGAGCAAAAGACAAACCCAGTACCGACAAATCTAAATTATGCGGATGGTACAGTGGACATTGTTTACAATGTGACTGAAAAACCTTCGGATCAGGTCGAGCTTTCGGGTGGTTATGGTGCCGGTCAGATCATCGGTACGTTAGGTTTAACATTTAACAACTTCTCTACCAGTAATTTCTTTGATAAAAGTTCCTGGAAACCGCTACCACGTGGAGATGGACAGAAGTTGAGTGTGCGTGGTCAAACTTCGGGTAAACGTTATCAATCGTATAGTTTCTCTTTCTCCGAGCCTTGGTTGGGTGGTAAAAAACCAATTTATTTTGGTTTGAGCGCCTATACTTCGAGTTCATCATATGGTGGGTTTAACTACTATACTGGCGAGCAAATTGTTAAGGATTCCGAGTTGAATCGTATTTGGATGACTGGTATTACCGCAACATTAGGTAAACGCTTGCAATGGCCAGACAACTGGTTCCAGGCAAATACTTCCTTGTCATTCCAACGTTATAAGCTTCAGAATTATGGAAATTACTTCCTATTTGATAATGGTACAGCCTATAACATCAACTTGACGCAAGAGTTTAGCCGTAATTCGATCGATGCTCCTATCTATCCTACTTCGGGTTCAAACATCAAATTCTCGGTGCAATTGACGCCTCCATATTCATTGTTCAACAACATTGATTATAAAAATGGTTCGGCTCAGGAACGCTACCGTTGGACAGAGTACCACAAATGGAAATTTGACTCGCAATGGTATGCAAAAATTGCGGGAAAACTTGTTTTCAAAGCACAAGCTCAATTTGGTTTCTTGGGTAAATACTCCAGCAAAACTGAGATATCAACTTTCGAGCGTTTCAAAGTCGGTGGGGATGGTATGCAAGGGTTTGATTACCTACAAGGATCTGAAATTGTTGCGTTACGTGGTTATGCAAATGGTGTAATCATTCCTGAAGGAACACAAAATGTGAATGTGGCACGAAATTCAGGTAGTCCAATCTATACGAAATATCAAATGGAATTACGTCACCCGGTGATGTTAAATGATCAGGCAACAGTTTACGTATTGGCTTTCGCTGAAGCGGCAAATACCTGGAACAAGTTCACCGAATACAACCCATTTAAAGTACGTCGTTCTGCAGGTGTTGGTGCCCGTATCTTCTTACCTATCTTCGGTATGCTAGGAATAGATTACGGCCATGCATTCGACCCTATCCCGGGTTTACCAAGCAGTACATGGAAACAAAACTTTACATTTAGTATCATGCAAAATATGGGTGGATTCTAATCTTTGTTGATCCAATCCTGTCGAAATAAAATAAAAAGCTATCGCAAGAAATTGTAGATAGCTTTTTTGTTTTAAGATTATTTTCCAATAAATCATGCATTTTTCTTTCATTTCCACCCGATCGGATTAAATGCGAAATCACCCTATATATCTTATAAATTTTCTTATATTGAGTGCGGTTATGATCACCGAAAAAAGAAGCTATAAACAGCACTCAGGCAACTAGCATTGGAGCATTCTTCAACAAGTTAAATAGTGTTAAACCCGAGAAATATCTGTTAGATTGCTTCTTTTTTCTTATTTTTGAGCCGTAAATTTACGTAGAGCGGTTTTCTCGAATTAAACTTTTGGGATTATCCGAAGTCATAAGGTAAATTAGTGTTAAATAATAAAAAGTATAGTCTATAAAAACTTACAGGAAATATGAAAAAAATATTGTTAGTTATAGCTTTTGTAGTCGTGAGTGCTACAGCGACATTTGCCCAACAACTTGCATATGCTGATTCAGAATATATCCTAAAACATATTCCTGAATATACGACTGCACAGAAACAGTTAGATGACCTATCTAAGCAATGGCAGGAAGAAGTGGATCAGAAATATGCTGAGATTGAAAAACTATATCAGGCTTATCAAAAGGACCAGGTTTTATTAAATGAAGATATGCGTCGCCGCCGAGAGGATGAAATCGTGACAAGAGAAAAAGAAGTAAAAGACTATCAAAAACAAAAGTTTGGATTTGAAGGCGACCTCTTTAAAAGACGTACTCAATTGATGAAGCCTATTCAAGACCGTGTAGCAAAAGCTATCCAAGATGTTGCTTCGGCCCAGGGAATTGATTTTATTATGGACAAGGGCAATGAGTCTACTTTTCTCTATGCCAATCCAAAATTGAATAAAAGTAATGATGTCATTACAAAATTAGGATATAAACCCAATCCGAGTCTTGCAAACTAAGCGGGAGTTTATTATCATTGTGAACACAAATAATAATAGTAGTAATTAATTAGAAAACTAAAAGATTGCCATAAAGATGGCTCATTAGATTAAAATGAAAAGCATGAAAAATTTATTAAAGGGTGCGGTTGCTTTAGTGGCAGTATTTTTCTCAACTCAATTCGCAAATGCGCAACAAAAGATTGGTCATATCAATTTTGCTGAAATTATTCAGTCAACATCTGAATTTAAAACAGCTGAAGGGCAGTTGAAGACATTGAGTGATGGTAAAACCAAAGAAATTCAAGATATGGTTACCATCTATCAAACAAAACAAAAAGATGCAAACGATAAATTGCGTAACAGAAGTGAAGCAAATAAAGATACGGTTGATCCAGAAATCAACAAAATAGGTCAAGAATTACAAGATATCCAAGCGCGTATTCAAACAGCACAACAAGCTGCTCAAGAAGACTTGAACAAAAAAGAAGAAGAATTAATTGCACCTATACACAGAAAAGTTGGTGAAGCTGTAAATGCTGTTTCTAAAGAAAAAGGTATGGCTTATGTATTTGATATTTCAAGCACAAATATTCCTTATTTCCAAGGCGGAGAGGATTTAACTGCTGCTGTAAAAACAAAATTAGGTATTTCAGCTACAGCTGCTCCTACTGCTGCTCCAGCAAGAAAATAAGCTAGTATACAAGGCAATAAAAAAGGGATTATCGATATCGATAATCCCTTTTTTATTGCCTATCTATTTTCCCAATGGCAAGTGAATTTCAATCAGCGTAAAACGCCGACAGCACCAAATACGCTCCAGTTCTACAGCGAAAAGAATAAGGTAAACTCAAAAGCTTATCGAATCAGTCAAATTATAGTGTAAATAAAAATCTGCTGCTTGATTTTCTTGCATTTACCAGCTAAATTGTAGATATTGGTTCGGAAAACAAACATATCTACCCTAATGAAAACTTCATGGTCCCAAATTTGTTCATTAACTGACGAATATGAGGTACCCAGGAAAGCTTCGTCGTTAAAATGATTTTATTCGCATGAAAAAGAAAGTAATTGAGGATAATCCTAAAAAAGAAAGAAAGGTAACTTCCGGTCCTATTCGCGACAAAGAACGCACCAAGGCGCGAATGATCGCTGCTGTCGGAAAGGTAATTCAGAAAAAAGGATACCATGCATTGAATGGGCCTAATATTGCTTTGGAATGTGGACTGAACAAAGCATTAATATGGAATTATTTTGGCGGTCTCGATCAACTGGTGGAAGCTTACCTAACACAAAAAGATTTTTGGCAAATCGGAGACAAGGGCGTATTGGAACAAATGATCACAAACCCGGGCTCCATCAGTATCTCCTTGATAGAAGAATTGCTTAAATCTCAATTTAACACCTTTTTGAAGGATAAGACGAAGCAAAAAGTTATTCATTGGGGACTGGGCGAAAAAACAAAAGCCCTTAAAAATATAGCCGACAGAAGAGAATTGCTCGGCGAAGAACTATTTAAACATGTCGATTCAAAATTCGAAAACTCCGAAAACGACCTTAGAGCGACATTAGCGATTTTAGTCAGTTCAATTTATTATTTGAGCCTTCAGGCAAAATCTACAGGTAGTACATTTTGCGGTATTGATGTAAATACCGAAGCAGGAAAAGAACGAATTCAGAAAACGATGCGTAAAATATTAGAACAGACATTTTCTGATGTTGAGCTGTAGTCTACTCAGATACAACTAGAGAAAACGTCCAAGAAGAAATAATTCCTTCTGGACGTTTTTCATTACAGCCTAAATTCACCATTAAAAAATTCCAATAATTTATCGTGTTAGGTCCTCATTTTTGATTTATTTTTACTATGTTAGCATAACAAAATAATATAGTATATTTGTTTATAACCAAGATACAAGCATATGATAGGTCAACTAATATTTGCGGTTTGTTTCGCTGTAGCATTGTTTCTTTTTAGCAAAAATGCACAACAGATTTATCGTAATATCAAGCTAGGCAGACCGGCAGATCGTTCGGACAGATCCGCGGAGCGTTGGAAAATGATGTTCCTCGTCGCCTTTGGTCAAAAGAAAATGTTTAAGCGTATTTTCCCCGCAGTCCTACATTTATTTGTATACCTTGGATTTGTCATCATCAATATTGAGATGTTGGAGATTGTCATAGACGGGCTTTTTGGTACACATCGTATCTTTTCATTTCTAGGGGGTCTTTATAATTTCCTGATTGGGGCATTTGAATGGCTCGCGCTGGGTGTACTGGTATCCTGTCTCATCTTTTTATTTCGGAGAAATATTGCTAAAGTAGCTCGCTTAAATAGCGCGGAATTGAAACATTGGCCCAAGACGGATGCAAATATTATTTTAATCACAGAGATTCTTTTAATGTCGGCTTTCCTACTGATGAACGCTTCTGATCTTAAATTGCAACTCTATGGCTTTGCACATTTTAAATCGGCAGGTTCCTTTCCAGTAAGCCATTATCTTCTTCCATACCTTCCTACTTCGACGGAGGCCTTATTTTTAATAGAGCGGTCTTGTTGGTGGTTTCATATCCTAGGTGTACTTGCCTTCTTAAACTACCTCCCCTATTCCAAGCACCTTCATATTATTTTGGCTTTTCCGAACACCTATTTTTCTAATCTGAACGCAAAAGGCAAACTATCCAATATGCCAGCTGTGACCAATGAGGTTAAGGCAATGCTTGATCCGAGTTTCACCCCGCCTCCAGCAGATGCAAATGCACGCTTTGGAGCCAAAGATGTTCAGGATTTAACCTGGAAGAGCTTATTGGATGCATATACCTGTACTGAATGTGGACGTTGTACATCTTCCTGCCCCGCAAATATAACGGGAAAGCTGCTGTCCCCACGAAAAATCATGATGGATACAAGGGATCGACTCACTGAAGTCGGTACGAATATCAAAACAAATGGAAGCTTTCAGGATGACGGAAAATCTCTCATTGACACTTACATCAGTCGAGAAGAGTTATGGGCCTGTACAAGCTGTAATGCATGTGTAGAACAATGCCCGGTCAATATTAATCCTTTGGATATTATTATTGAGCTACGCCGCTTTGCTGTTATGGAAGAATCACAAGCTCCTGCGAGTATTAACAATATGTTTGGAAATATTGAGAATAATGGTGCCCCTTGGAAATATGCGCAATTGGACCGCGCCAATTGGACTCAACAACAATAGTTTTATGATGGAAAATGAATTAAAAGTTCCCACAGTTGCAGAACTGTTGGCCAAAGGAGAAACTCCTGATATACTATTTTGGGTAGGTTGTGCAGGGAGTTTTGACGAACGTGCACAGAAAATTACGCGCGATATCTGCAGAATATTACAACATGTCGGTTTAAAATATGCCATCTTAGGTACAGAAGAAAGTTGTACGGGCGATCCTGCCAAAAGAAGTGGAAACGAATTTCTATTTCAAATGCAGGCCATGATGAACATCGAAGTACTCAATGGCTATGAAATCAAAAAAATAGTAACGGCTTGCCCACACTGTTTCAATACCTTGAAAAATGAGTATCCATCCCTAGGTGGTAACTATGAGGTCATTCATCATACACAATTGATCCAAAACCTGATCAATGAAGGAAAATTAAAACCAGCAGATAACAACGTATTCAAAGGAAAGAAGATAACCTATCATGATCCCTGTTATCTTGGTCGTGCGAATGAGGTCTATGAGGCACCGAGAAAAGTATTGGAAAGCTTGGATGCCCAGTTGATCGAACTGAAACGTTGTAAGAGCAATGGACTTTGCTGCGGTGCTGGGGGCGGACAAATGTTTAAAGAACCAGAGCCCGGAGCAAAAGACATTAACATCGAACGTATCGAAGAAGTCATCGATGCACAGCCTCAAGTTGTCGCTGCAGCATGTCCTTTCTGTATGACGATGTTAAAAGATGGCGTAAAAATAAAAGAAAAAGAATCAGAGATTGAGGTGTTGGACATTGCGGAAATAACTGCCCGAGCAAATCAATTGTAAATTACATTAATTACGAAATAAAAGAGGCCCGATCATACGATCGGGCCTTTTGTGTAGGGAGAAGAATATCTCCTGTCCACGCTTAAATTAGGGGAATCCCAAAGC
>NZ_DJTD01000006.1:0-62607 GCF_002440385.1 Sphingobacterium sp. UBA6317
ATTTATTTAGGACACATGTGATGAATTGTAAAGAATTATTACCAAGTTTTTAAAAAATGCTTTTGAATTTACAATAGGAAATTAAGATTTTCAGAAGTTAAATTTTCTACCAATTGACTTTACTCATCTAGGTTAAAAGCTTAGGCAGACTTTGGTTTATGCATGATGTTACAAATTAGTGTGTTTCATTTTATATTTGTAACATTTTCGTTTTATTTTCTTTTTTAGTTTTCTCCTTATTTAGGATTTATTCTTAGCATTAAATTAAAGCAATGTTAATAATATGGTAATTAGCTGAATGCTGGTTTTTGCGTGCTTGTTGTTAGTTTTGCAACGTTCTAATCAAAAGGTCTTATACCTATGTTTGCTTTTGTTTTTTGTTTCTAAAGCTTTCATTTTTTTAGTAAAAAATATTTATTTGATTTCAATTTTTGTTTTATAAATATTTGTTTTGTTTTTTTTTCTAAAATATATTTGATCTGCCTTTTAGAACCAATTGATATAAACTAACCAAAGTTATTATGAAATGTAATCAATTCACATTTTCAATGTTATTGTTGTTGCTTTATTCATCTTGCAAGGAGGATATTGCAACAAAACGGAATGAGCATGATCCCGATTTACCAATTGTGCTATCCTCTTTTTACCCTGCGGAAGGAGGGGCGAAAGATAAAATTTTATTAGATGGTAAAAATTTTGGATTGGACCCAACTAAAATCAAAGTGTATTTTAACAATGCACGGGCCGCAGTAGTTTCTTCAAGTGGAGAACGTATTTATGCCATTGTACCACGCCTGCCGGGAGATGATCCTAAAATTTCCGTTGTCGTCGGTAAAGATTCAGTGGTTTATGAAAAATCCTTCACATATCATATCCAGGCACAGGTCAGTACAGTTACCGGTACAGGAGATAAGGATTTTTTAGCGGGCACGCTTGATCAGGCACATGTTTATGGTAAATATCTTGATATGGACGCGCAAGGTAATTTGTTTATGACTTGGCGCGATGGCGGATCATTTGGTATTGCACGCATTAATGAAAAGGAAAACATTGTAACTCCTCTTTATTCAGTTGCCTCCTCACCTAATCCATATGCGAATGGAGTAACTGTTGACCGCGTTACAGGTATTATGACAGTATCCCATGAGTCAGTCGCCGAAGTGTTTTTTTCTTTTGATCCAAAAGAAGCATGGGCACTTCGCCAGCGAAATGCACAGTTTTCTGCAGCAGATTATGGAAAGATTGTTCAGGCAGATCGATATGCTAATTTTGTTACTTTTTGTCCTTATGATGGTTACTTATACACTCGTTTCCGTGACGGTAACATCGCTAAGATAGACCCTATAACTTATGCTGCGACTATTGTACACAAAGGGCCATACGGTTCGCAATATGGACAGGCTATTAACCCCGCAAAGCCTTGGGAACTTTATATCACATTGCACTCCAATGCGAGTCCGAATACCTTTGCGCAGGGTATATCGGTATTGGATCTAAGGGATCCCAATGGAACAGGGGGCTTTAAACGGATCAATGCCCCTGGAGGTTCGGGATTTCGTGACGGCCCTGTTAAGGATGCTATTTTTAATTACCCAAAAGACATCAAATTCGACAAGGCTGGGAATATGTTTATTGCTGACTATGGTAATCATTGTATCCGTATGTTATCGGCTGATGGTATCGTTTCTACTGTTGCGGGGCAACCGACTAAAGCTGGGTACAAAGATGGCGGGCCAGTGGAGTCCCAGTTCAACCAGCCTTGGGGCGTTGCTGTAAATGATCAGGGAGATATCTACATCGCTGATTGGACTAATGCGCGCATTCGCAAACTAGTTATTGAATAATAAACCTACTTATTATATTATGAAGATTATTTATTTTCTGTGCATCATGCCGTTGTTCCTATGGTTGTCACCTGCATTTGCACAACAAACAGAAGAGCCGTTGACTATTGCTGGGATAGTGGTTGATGTAAAGGGGCAGCCAATTTCCAAAGTGTCAATTTACATTAAGGACAAGCCGGGGGGAGCAACTTCTACGGATGAAAAAGGTAAATTTACTATTAAAGCCATCTACGGCGATATGTTGGTGTTTACGAGTGTAGGTTTCGAAACGACAGAACATTTAGTGGTCGAATCGACTACAGATCTCAATATAAAGATGCTTGAGAAGAGCACGAATATAGATGAGGTTGTCGTCGTTGGTTTAGGTGCCAAACAGCGGAAAATTAGTTCCGTTGGAGCTATTACAACAGTAGATGTGAAACAACTACAAAGTCCTGCACCGTCTATCGCAAACATGCTAGGGGGGCGTGCGGCTGGTATTATATCAATGCAGACCTCCGGCGAACCTGGTGCAAATATCGCTGATTTTTGGGTGCGTGGTATTGGTACATTCGGAGCCAACGCAAAGGCCTTGGTACTTATTGATGGACTTGAAGGCGATTTAAATACCATTGACCCTGCCGATGTGGAGAGTTTTTCTATCTTGAAAGACGCTTCTGCCACTGCTGTATATGGTGTACGTGGGGCAAATGGCGTTGTATTGGTAACAACAAAGCGTGGTACCGTTGACCGTATACAAATTACTGGTCGGGCAAATTCTACCTTATCAAGACTTAATCGTCTACCAAAATATTTACGGTCATATGAATATGCATTGCTGGCCAATGAGGCATCTGTCGTACGTGGTAGTGAGCCCCTGTATAACGATACAGAATTGGGTATTATACAGCAGCATCTCGATCCGGATATGTATCCAGATGTCAGCTGGCAGGATGAAATCTTAAACCGGAGTTTTTGGCGTCAGAGCTATTATGCTTCTGGACGTGGTGGATCTGAAGTTGCAAGATATTTCTTGAGTTTGGGTGGTAATAGTGAAACAGCCGCTTATAAAGTAGACAAGAATAGTATTTACAGTTCCAATGTGGGCTATAATACTTATAATTATCGTGTCAATCTTGATATCAATCTGACAAAAACGACGAAAGTATTTTTGGGTTCAGATGGTTTTTTATCTGTTAAAAAAGAACCTGGCTATGGGAATACGGACGATATTTGGAAAACGCAATCGACACTTACCCCAATTTCTATTCCTCTTCAATACTCCAATGGATTGTTGCCGGGGGTAGGCACTGGGCAACGTTCATCGCCTTATGTGATGATTAATCGTACAGGTAACTATAATAATCAAAATTATAAGGGTAAGGTTACCCTGGCGTTAGATCAAGATTTAAGCAGTATACTAAAAGGATTGAAAATCCGTGGCCAAGGGGCTTACGATATCCATAGCTATTTTTCCGAGCGAAGATGGATGCAACCTGCATTGTATGAGGCAACTGGACGTAATTTAGATGGATCACTGATCATGGTTCAGAAAGTACAGGAAAAACCAGCTTCCTACTCAAAGTATGTAAGCCAATATCGAAAATATCATTTTGAATCTACGTTGAATTTCGAAAGAGCATTTGGTGAGGATCATCGTACTTCGGCGTTGGTTTATTACTACTTGAGCGATGCTAAAGATACCGATGAAGCAACGAACAATTTGACAGCAATACCTGTTCGTTATCAAGGTGTTTCCAGTAGGTTTACCTATGGTTATAAGGATACGTATTTGTTGGATGCTAACTTTGGTTACACAGGGTCGGAGAATTTTCAACCTGGTCGCCAATATGGATTTTTTCCTTCGGTTGCCGTGGGATGGGTACCTACAAGTTACAAATTTATGAAAGAAGTTGCCCCTTGGTTGGACTATTTTAAGATCAGGGCATCTTATGGTACTGTAGGTAACGATCGCATTCTAAATGCTGTCCGTTTCCCATACCTGACCAAGGCTGATATTTACAATGGTAATGTTTGGGGAGTTGGTGGCATTGAAACAATTTCTGAAACTCGTATTGGAGCGGATAATTTAGCCTGGGAACGCTCTATTAAGTCTAATCTAGGGATAGAAGGAAAACTTTTTAACAGTAAAATTGATTTCGTAATTGACTTTTTCAAAGATCAACGCAATGGTATTTTTCAACCACGTGTGCAGGTGCCGGATTATGTGGGGGTGATCTCCAATCCGTATGCTAACGTGGGCCGAATGAAGAGCATGGGTGCTGATGGGAATATTACCTATACGACTAAACTCAATAGTGATATGACTTTGACCCTTCGTGGTAATTTTACATACTCTAAAAATGTGGTGCAAAATTGGGAACAAGCCTATCTGGAATATTCTTATTTGGAATATAATGGATATCCCTACAATTCGATTCGTGGTTATCAGTCATTGGGCTTATTTAAAGATGAGGACGATATCAAATATAGCCCAACACAAAGTTTCGGAGCTGTATTGCCGGGTGATATTAAATATAAAGATGTCAATGGCGACGGTGTCATTAATACGCTGGATAAAGTCCCATTGACCCATAGCAACTATCCATTGATCATGTATGGATTTGGGGGCGAATTTCGTTACAAAAATCTATCGCTAGGGGTGCTTTTTAAAGGTACAGGCAAGACGTCCTTCTTCTATGTAGGTCAGCCGATGGTATACAAAGATGTTACTGAAAACACAGGTATGGGGTATATGCCATTTTTTGGTGGTACAGATGGTAATGTGATCTCCTTGGCTAATGATCCTGCCAATCGTTGGATCCCTCGGGATTATGCGTTACAGCATGATATTGATCTATCTTTAGCTGAAAATCCGAATGCCAAATTCCCGCGCTTGCAATATGGTAACAATAGCAACAATAGTCAATTATCCTCTTTTTGGATGGACGACGCCCGTTATTTGCGCTTACAAGAACTTACCTTGAGCTATAATGTAAGTCCGAATTTCTTAAAGCGACTAGGTGTAAAATCTATGGATCTTCAGTTTGTTGGTAACAACCTATATATCTGGGATAACGTTAAGATTTTTGACCCAGAACAAGCGGCTTGGGGTGGACGTAAATACCCGATCCCGACTACTTATTCATTACAAGCCTATATTAATTTTTAATTGTATATAAATAACTTAAAGATATGAAAACGTCAGTAGTCATAAATAGAATAACCACAGCTAGTTTAGCCATATTGGTTTTGTTTGTGGTAACATCTTGTAAGGATTATCTAACTATAGATAAATACTTTGACGATGAGTTCAATATTGATTCGGCTTATACAAATACCCGATATATCGAAGCTTATATGTGGGGAGCAGCAGCATTATTTCCTGACGAATCCAGGACAATTAGGTCAAATTATACTCCTGGACCAATGGCGACAGATGAAGCTATAAACGGTCTCACCGGATCAGGAACGACCAATGTTTATTATGGAATGGATTTTGTCACCGGAAATATTACGCCTGATTTTTACGGTGGGCTTAACCAATGGGGTAAATATTATCAGATTATTCGTAAAGCGAATAATGTCTTGAAAAATATTGATGTGCCAAAGGATATGAGTTATGCTGATCGTAACCGCATCGAAGGATACACCCGTTTTATTCGGGCTTACGCTTACTATAATCTTATTATTGATTTTGGACCGCCAATCTTATTGGGGGATGAAGTAGTGAATACTAATGAAGATATTGCCTACTACGATCGACCTCGTGCTACATATGACGAAGCCATGGAATATATCTGTGGTGAATTTGAAAAATCAGCCATACAACTCCCTGATAATGTTGGTCTGTTAGATTTTGGTAAACCAACAAAAGGAGCGGCTTTTGCATTGATCGCTCGTTTGCGCCTGATTCATGCTAGTCCTTTATTTAATGGCGGGTCGGTCGCAGCTTCCTATTTTGGTGGTTGGGTGCGAAAAACCGATGGAGTACATTATGTATCGCAACAATATGATGAAAAACGGTGGGCTTTGGCTGCTGCTGCCGCCAAACGGGTCATGGATATGGGCCGATACAAACTATATACAGTAACTTCTGACGAAAGAACGCCTAAACTTCCGGTCGGGGTGACTTCTGATCCTAATTTCTACGGCGCCTATCCAAATGGAGCGGGTGGTATTGATGCGTTAAGATCTTATTCGGATGTGTTTACCGGTGAAGCTGTGGCTTCGATCAACCCTGAATATATTTGGGGACGAAACACAGATTATATCAGAACGGATTTGAACCAAGGTGCATTTCCTCCGACCTTAGGCGGATGGGGGCGTTTTTCGGTAACACAAAAAGTTGTCGATGCCTACCTTATGGATGATGGACGTACTAAAGAAGAGGCGCGTGGTGAAACTTATTTTGAGGCTGTGTCGGACCTTCCCGCAGGTGGTACATTTGGTGATTTATTTACTGCTCAAGCGCGTAATTTTTCGGGTTATCCACTTAATGCGGGGGTATATAAGATGTATGCTAACCGTGAAATGCGTTTCTATGCATCCATAGGTTTTAATGGTGCCGTATGGCAGGCCTTATCAAGCACCACGTTAAACAACCATACAGCCAAGTATTTCTACCAAGAGCCTGATGGTCGAGGTGGTGTTTCAGCATCGTCGCCTAATTATCCATTGACAGGATATGTTATTAAAAAATGGGTTAACGCTTTTGATGCAATCAGCGGAACAGGTGCTAGAATGATGCCAAAGGCATACCCCATCATCCGTTACGCGGAGATCTTGCTTTCTTATGCGGAAGCTTTAAATAACCTAACAGGTAGTCATACCGTACAACTTGGTGATAAAATGTATACCTTGAGCCGCGATGAGAACGAGATCAAAACATCTTTTAATACAGTTCGTTATCGCGCAGGTCTCCCCGGGTTATCATCTTCTCAGCTCAGCAGCAAGCCAGAAGTTCAACAACAGCTTGAGCGTGAGCGTATGGTTGAGTTTTTATGGGAAAATCGCCGTTTCTACGATGTCCGACGTTGGGGTAAATATGAGGAAACGGAGCGTGAGCCTATTCGTGGTATGAATCCAGATGGTGCTGATCGCGAGTCGTTCTATAGGCGGGTTTCACCAGGTACATCTTCTTTCCTAACGCGTCAGGTCGATAAAAAATTAATCTGGGTGCCTATACCACGTGCGGAGATGCGTAGGTTGCCATCTCTCGATCAGAATCCTGGATATAATTAAGATTTAAGAAATAGAAAATATAAAGTTTTCCATCTGCTAAAAATGCTTAAGGAAGATATTAAAATATTAAAATATGAAACGAGGTTATATAGCAATAATAACACTTTCGATCGCTTTGGTATCCTGTAAAGATAATGAGGTATTCGAAAAGGAGATGTATAAAAACGAAGTGGCGTTAATAAGCTCTGATTATCATAATACATTCAAGGAAGTTGTCCGTCTGACGGGAGATGAGGTTATAGGGTATGTAGCGGCATCGTCAGGTGGGACGCATGCGCCTAGTAACGATCTTGTTATCGGTCTGGAAGAAGATTCAGAACCTTTAATAAAATATAATTTTGCCGTGTACGATAATTCAGATGATCTCTATGCCAAATCTCTTCCAAAGGAAAAGTATGAGATCATGGACAATAAGATTGTGATCAGAGCTGGGGAGCTAACAGGCCGTACGATGATCAAATTGAGACCGGATGGATTATCGCCTGATTCCACTTATTTCATCGGATTAAAAGCGACAAACGCATCAGGTGTTGAAATCAAGTCTAAAAAAAGCACGATGTTATATCAAGTTATCATCGAAAATGAATATGCTTCGCAAGCTAGTAACACGATGTATTCGATGGT
Source organism: Sphingobacterium sp. UBA6317 (assembly GCF_002440385.1). Lineage (NCBI taxonomy): Bacteria > Pseudomonadati > Bacteroidota > Sphingobacteriia > Sphingobacteriales > Sphingobacteriaceae > Sphingobacterium > Sphingobacterium sp. UBA6317. Next base: position 7,692 of record NZ_DJTD01000006.1, read on the forward strand.
AGGTTTTGCCAATGGTCTGGCGACAGCGGCGAATAAACAGTTATTTCCATTAACGAGCAATAGTGTACGGATGGTCGCTGGAAGTGAAACCTTCGTGTCTAAATTGCCTAATATTGCGAAAAACTGCCTCATACTGGAGGTGGATGAATTTAATAGTGTAAAAATTAAGCCTTATAAGGATATACAGGTGGTACAGCTGGATAATGACCCGATGTACCCGAATAAATTCAAGGTAGAAGAAGCATTTGGTATGCGTACAAACGTGTTTCTGTTATCTTACCAGTACACAATAGGTAATGTAACAACCCTTATGAAAGAACGAGTTGAAATGCAGGTGAAATAAATTTATTAAATCCATGAATACGACTGATTATTATACATTGAATAAGCTTACAAAAACCATATTTGTTTTTTGCTTCAGCTTGATCATGATAGTATCATCTTGTAAAGATGATATCGAAATGGATGGTTTGTTTGCGATAAAAGATAATCCAACAAAACTGGAAGTCCCAGCGGCTGGTTCCACTGAGACCTATACCGTTCAGGCAAATGGGAGTTGGAAAGTAGAGCCTCTTAGGAAAGAGAACTGGTTTAAAATTGAGTCCGTAGAAGGGAATGGTCATGGCACATTTACGGTTACGGTAAGTAAAAACACCGATCCTGAACATCGTGAGGTAACATTGCTCTTTACCCTAAATGGCAAGTTACAAAATAAAGCCCTTAAGATAGAGCAAGCTGGAGCTGCGAATCAAGGTCAAGTACAGGATCCTTATTTAAAAATAGATGGACTAACTAATCGTTTAGAAGTGCTTGAGCCTGGGATAACAGAACAATATATTCTCCGTTCTACCGGCAAGTGGAAAGTCATGTTGCCAGATGAAATAGATTGGCTTACAATTTCTCCTATGGAAGGTGAGGGTGATACACCTATATCGATTAAAGTAAATAGGAATACAGATATTGAGCGTACAGCAAGTGTTTTATTATTTTTAGACGACGTACAACAGGCCTCTCCACTTATTGTATATCAGAAAGGCGTGAAGTTACAGGTGGAGGGAGATGTTGTTCTCAAGGAAGATTTTAATTGGTTAAGCTATGGTAGTGAAATTTTCAATGTTACAAACGGGGAAACAAGGGTTGGCTTATGGACTTCAGATGAAATTGCAAAAGGTTGGTCCAGTACAATCAATACGACGGAAGGCGGAGGTAGTTATGCTTCAATTTATGCGCGTCCTGGCTTTATTAAACTGGGACGGACAAATTACGGAGGTGATCTGATTTCGCCAAGATTGTCCAACGTACAGCGTACAAAAAACTTGTTGGTTACTTTTAAAGCAGTACGATATGCCACGGGTGACCACTATCAACTGACTGTTGGTGTCAAGGGGCCAGGTAAAGTTAGCGCAAGCCAATTTAATGTCATGAACGTAGCTTCACCTAACTCGAGCTTAGAGTCGTGCAGGGCCGCCTGGCAAGCGCCAGAGGCAACTTATTCTTTTGAGATAACGGGAGCCACTGCTGAAACTCAATTTTGGTTATTGGGCGGAGCATTTGACCAGCGTACTGGCAATTGGCCTGTCGCTGTTAACCGTATTTTTATTGATGATATTGTCGTTACGGTAGGCAAATAATACAATTTGGCCCATGAAACTATTTCCAAAATAATTTCATGGGCTTTTATTCGCATAAAACAGACTATAAATTATTCATTTTATTTTTGTTTCTCTGTCCAAGACAGGGGCTTAACAGCAAGTTAGGCTTAAAGTTCCTAGGAATCTGACGAATTGGTTTTTGATATCGATATAGCCCTTATGTAAAAAAATAACTATAAAATCCGTATCTTCGTGCAATGGATAATTTTATTGTTTCTGCACGTAAATACCGCCCGATTACCTTTGATTCGGTTGTAGGTCAGCAACACATTACTGGTACCTTAAAGAATGCGATACACAACAACCAGTTGGCGCAGGCATTTTTGTTTTGTGGTCCCCGTGGTGTGGGTAAAACGACCTGTGCACGTATTTTAGCGAAAACAATAAATTGTGAAAATATCTTAGCAGGCACCGAACCTTGTGGCGAATGTGATAGCTGTAAGTCTTTCCAAAATGGAAATTCCTTCAGTATTCATGAACTGGATGCTGCATCCAATAATTCCGTAGATGATATCCGTAACTTGATTGATCAAGTGCGTATACCGCCGCAGGCTGGAAAATATAAAATCTATATTATAGATGAGGTGCATATGCTTTCTCAAGCGGCTTTTAATGCTTTTTTGAAGACTTTAGAGGAGCCACCTTCCTATGCCATCTTTATTCTGGCGACTACAGAAAAACATAAGATTTTACCTACTATTCTTTCGCGCTGTCAGATTTTCGATTTTAATCGGATCAAAGTGGAAGATATGGCTAGTCATTTAGCTCGTATCGCTGATGGAGAAGGCATTGCTTATGATCAGGACGGTTTGCATATCATTGCCCAAAAAGCAGATGGTGGTCTTCGGGATGCCTTGTCGATGTTCGATCAGATCGTCAGTTTTTCCAATAAAAATGTCACGTATCAAGCGGTAATCGATAATTTGAATATCTTGGATTACGATTATTATTTTAAGCTAACAGATGCTATTTTAAGGGAAGATGCGGCACAAACCTTATTGATTTTCAATGAGATTTTAAATCATGGATTTGATGGCAGTCATTTTATAGCCGGTCTGTCAGCGCATTTCAGAAATTTACTGGTGGCTAAAGAGCCAACTACGCTTAAATTATTGGAAGTAAGTGATAGTATTCGTCAAAAGTATTTACAGCAATCCCAAAAAGCCTCTCCAGGATTTTTGTTGTCTGCATTGAATATTTCCAATCAATGTGAGATAAACTATAAGACAAGTAAAAATCAACGCTTACAAGTTGAACTTTCACTCCTCAAGACATGTCATATTGCAAGTGCAATTAAATTGAGCCAGCTAGGGTCCATACAGATTCCTTCGGCAGCCGAGGGTGTAAAAAAAAAACTTCCTGAGCCAGTAGCGGGACAACCACAACAAAGCTCTGTAGCTCTTAGTCCGCAAGCGACTTCTCCAGCGAATGCTCCTGTCGTTGAAAACCAGGTAACACCGCGTCCGCAAGCTAACCCCGTAAATTATCAGGCTTCCGAGACAAAGGAAGAGGTGAAAAAAGATATTATTTCCAATGTGCCGCCTAAAGTAAAAAAAGGGGGCTGGGGAGCATCTACTGCTGCAATTATTCCGTCTTTGCCGGATTTGAATACCATATACGATAACAATATCGTTGCCAAAGAAGGTGATGAACCTGAATTAATACGTGGAAGCGAACAGCGTGATGTTTCATTCGGCCAATTTATTGCTGTTTGGAATAGTTATGCTGAACAGCTGAAAGCAGAAAACAAGATTAACTTGTATACCATGATGACTGCTATGCAACCCCGCTTAAATGGGGTATTGATTGAAATTGATGTCGAAAATGGTGTTCAGATGGATGTATTGCAAAGCGCAAAGGTTGATGTGCTGAATTACCTGCGTGTGAAACTTCAGAATTTTTCACTGGATCTGCAGGGGGTAATGATGGAACATACTATTTCACGCAAACCCTATACTTCTCAGGAGAAGTATCAAGCTATGGTCAACAAAAATCCGCTCTTAGATACTTTGAGGAAAGAGTTTAACTTAGGACTAAGCTAATTCAAACACAATAGTTATTTTTTATTTTTGTACATTTGCAAACTCTTCTATGAAGAGGCAGATATTTAGTATTTATTATGCAAGGAAATTTTCAGAGACGTGATCGCGACCACGGGGAAAGACGTGAAGTGAATCAGATGGTATTTGGTATTCGCGCTGTTATCGAAGCAATCGATAGTGGTAAAGAGATCGAGTCATTATTTATACAACGTGGTTTGAGCGGGAGTTTGATTTTAGAATTGAAAGCCTTGTTAAAAGAACATAATATCGCTTCTCAACAGGTGCCAATTGAAAAATTAAACCGGATAACACGTAAAAATCATCAAGGTGTAATTGCGGTTATTTCTCCAATTACCTATCATGACATAGAGGAACTTCTGCCGCAGATTTATGAAAAAGGTGAAACTCCTTTACTGCTGATGTTGGATGGAGTAACTGATGTTCGCAATTTGGGAGCCATTGCACGGACTGCTGAATGTTCTGGAGTACATGCCATCATTGTCCCTAAAAAAGGCTCGGCTGAGGTCAATCCTGATGCGATCAAGACATCTGCTGGCGCACTCTATAAAATCCCTGTCTGTCGCCATGATAGCCTCTCAAAAGTTGGTAAATTTTTGATTGATTCAGGTGTGCAGTTAGTTGCCAGTACAGAAAAAACAACCTCGAGTATCTACGACGTAGATTATACGGCTCCAACTTGTGTCATTATGGGTGCGGAGGACGTTGGTGTTTCCAATGACCTAATCCGCATTGCCGACCATCTGGCCAAGATACCAATGTACGGTGAAATAGGTTCGTTAAATGTGTCTGTATCGGCTGCAGTAGTGATCTATGAAGCGATTCGTCAACGGATTGTTAAAAAATAAAGAATATAATATAGTTGATTATAGAAAAGCCTTTGTCAAAAACAAAGGCTTTTTTTGTAGGCTAGATTTTATAAATTTCTTCAATCTCCCGATCGTATTTTTGTAAGATAACTTTTCTTTTCATTTTTAAGGTCGGTGTCAATTCACCCGTTTCAACAGTCATTTCGTTGGGGAGAATAGCGAACTTCTTGATCTGCTCCCAGCCGCCAAAATTTTGATTAATACGGTTGAGTTCCGATTCGATTTTCTGCTTCAGTTCTGGGCTATTTAGAAAATCTTGTTTAGAAAGATCGGCAAGGGAGGGAAAAGTACCTTTTGACCATTCTAGTAGTTTATTATAGTTGGGAACGATCAAAGCAGCAGGAAATTTGCGGGCTTCTCCAATTACCATGGCCTGTTCGATAAACGAGGATTCCACCAGCTTAGATTCGATCTGCTGAGGAACAATGTATTTCCCTCCAGAAGTCTTGAACATCTCTTTCTTTCGGTCTATAATTTTGAGAAATTTACCGTCTACCCATTGACCAATGTCCCCTGTGTAAAGCCAACCATCTTTGATCACTTCAGCTGTTGCCTCTGGATTTTTATAATACCCTATCATGTTATTTTCACCTTTGGTTATTATCTCTCCATCGGCCGCGAGCTTAATTTCAATGTGAATTAAGGGCAAACCTACTGTTCCGATTTTCATACCCCGTTTGTAGCAGTTTACGGCGATACATGGACCTGCCTCAGTGAGGCCATAACCTTCATATATTGGAATTCCTGCTGCCATATACAGACGGATTAATCTTTCCTGTAAAGCAGCACTCCCAGAGGCAATCCCTTTGATGTCGCCACCTAATGCTTCGCGCCATTTTGAAAAAACTAATTTACGGGCAATGTTCAGTTGAAAGTCATACCACCGTGTACGTCCCTCCAGTTTGTATTGTTCGCCGAGACTTAAGGACCAAAAGAATAGTTTGCGTTTAAGCCCAGTCAACTGCTCTCCTATTGCCATAATCTTTTCATAAACTTTTTCCAATACACGAGGTACAGCGGAAAAAATATGGGGTTTAACGGATTTAAAATCTTCACCTATGGTATCCATAGACTGCGCAAAGAAAATGGTCAACCCTTTGTACATATAAACATATTGGAATACGCGTTCGTAAGCATGACATACAGGAAGAAAGGAGAGGGCACGATCACCTTGTTCGACGGGAAAGGAATATTCACTACTCAATGTATCTGCCAATAAATTTCGATGGGATAACATCACGCCCTTGGGGTTACCCGTGGTGCCAGAGGTGTAAATGATCGATGCCAATGTATCTGTTTGGATAGTATCACGCAATTGGTTTAGTGTCTCATCCGGAATGATAACGCCTTTCGCAACAAAGTCCTCCCAGTGATTGAGGTCATTCTCCTTGTCGAGACTGTAAATAGCTTTCAGTTGTGGACAATCTTGTTGTATCGCTAATATTTTTGTATATAGTTTCTTTGAACTAACGATACAATTTCTGATTTCCGCATGATTGAAAATATAAGCGTAATCTGAAGTCGAAATGTTGGGGTAAAGGGCGACGACTACGGCACCGATTTGTTGGATTGCGAAATCCAAAATATTCCATTCGATACGGTTCTCACTAATCAATGCCACATTCTCTCCAGGTTGAACACCAAGGGCGATCAAACCTTTTGATGTCTTATTGACCCGATCAATAAATTCGGTATTACTGACCTTTACCCATTCGTTGTCTTTTTTGAAAGAAAACATAGGGAAATCTGGCGCAATAGCATATTGCAAGCTTGCTAAATCAAATAATCTCGTTGCTGTTGGCATGTTGGAAATCCAGTTCGTGTAATACAGCTAATTTACGGTTTTTTAAAGATACTATTGTATTGGCAGGCGAGATTATAGTAGTTGTACCGGAAGAGGATAAAAGAAAAGACTCTGGCATCTCAAGCTGATCGCTTTTGTGCCAGAGTCTTTAACTCTTATGCTAAATACGAATGATTAGTATTTGCTTTTTGATTCTTTACGTTTTCCAGAGAAATCACGGAAGCCGCCACCATTGCTGCTGCGCTCACCACGATCACGACGTTCGCCACTGAATCCACCTTCGCGTCTTCCGCCACGTTCACCGCCTCCAAAACCACCTTCACGTCTTCCGCCGCGATCACCGCCACGGTATCCACCTTCACGTCTTCCGCCACGATCACCACCACGGCTTCTTCCGCCACGGTCGCCACGACCTTCACCTCTTGCTTCACCAGATACTTCGATACGTACTTGACGACCGTTGTAATCTACACCTTGGAATCCTTGGAATACTTTTTCTACTTCTGCATCTTGAACTTCGAAGAATGTGAACACGCCTTTCAAATCAATTTTACCGATTGATTTTCCTGAAATATTCGCATTGTTACAGATGAAGCCCAACATGTCTCCACGAGAGAATTCATCTACTGAACCTAAGTTCATAAATAAACGCGTGTAGCCTTTTGAACCTTCACGTGAACGACCATCACGTCTATCACCGCGGTCTTCACGACCACCATCACGCGCTTCGATATTTAAATCAGGTGCATTTTTGTAATAATCCAAGAAACGGTTGAACTCAAGAGAAGCGAATCTTTTGATGATATCTTCTTTTGAAAGTGACTCCAAATTTTCCATAATTGCAGGCAAGAATGGGCTGATTTGTTCATCGTTTACTTCAACATTTTCAATCTTTTTAACGATAGAAAATAATTGTTTTTCGCAAACTTCAGCGCCTTGAGGTACTTGTTTTTTCTCAAAAGGCTTACCGATGATCTTTTCGAGATGACGGATTTTGCTTAGCTCTTTTACGTTTACCAAAGAAAGTGAAATACCAGTTTTACCTGCACGGGCGGTACGGCCTGAACGGTGTGTATAGTTTTCTGTTTCATCAGGTAAAGAGAAGTTGATAACGTGAGTTACATCACTCACATCAATACCACGAGCGGCTACGTCTGTTGCGATCAATAATTGTAAACTACGGTCACGGTAACGTTTCATCACTTTATCACGTTGTTGTTGTGATAAGTCACCATGCAGTGAATCTGCATTGTAACCATCTTTGATCAACGCTTCAGCGATATCCTGTGTTTCGATTTTTGTACGACAAAATACGATACCAAAGATATCAGGGTTTGAATCCACAATACGTTTGAATGCAGCATATTTATCTTTTGCTTTGATCAAATAATAGTGGTGTTCAATGTTGGCATTACCGGTGTTTTTTGTACCTACAGTAAGCTCAACTGGATCGGTCATATAATTCTTTGCGATACGACGTACCTCAGCAGGCATTGTCGCCGAAAATAACCAAGTTTTTTTCTCGTCAGGAGTTTCTGACAAAATGTTGTTGATGTCTTCTTTGAAGCCCATATTGAGCATCTCATCCGCTTCATCCAATACAACATATTTTACATTTGAAAAATCAATCGCATTTCTGCCGATGATATCCAACATACGACCTGGGGTCGCTACTACAATTTGCACTCCACGTCTAATTTGACGTAGCTGGTCTGAGATATTTGCACCTCCATATACAGCAACAACATGTACATTGTCAACGTATTTAGCAAATTTTTCTAAATCTTTTGAGATTTGTAAACATAATTCCCGAGTAGGGCAAAGAATTAATGCCTGTGGGTGTTTTTGAGAAAAGTCTAATTGCTCTAATAATGGAAGACCAAATGCCGCGGTCTTTCCTGTGCCAGTTTGGGCTAATCCGACAAAATCGTCGTTACCAGTCAATAAAACAGGAATGGCTTTTTCCTGAATTTCAGAAGGTTTTTCGAAACCTAATTCTGAGATGGCATTAACAACTTCCTCACGGATTCCCAGTTCTAAAAATGGGTTCATGAAATATTTTATACAATAGGCACTATTGCCTAAGGCGTTGCAAAGGTAAGAATAATATTGGAATAAACAAATAATTTAAATAATTGATTTTTAGGGTGATCGGATTCTTTTCTGCTAAGTGATAATAAATTGAGCCGTGTTATATAGATTTAGCTCGCTTTGAAAAGTTTTATTTTGAATGTGAAACTATTTTATAGTCTACAGTTTGTTTATTCATTTATTAATAGAAACTTAATATTTCAACCTTAAATTTGGTGTAGCATGAATCAAGGACCAGTTGTACATCAGCGTTGGCTGCAGGCTATAAAAGAGAATAACGATACGGCTGCATACGAGGAATTATACCGATATTGCTGGAAAGATCTTTATCAGCATGCTGCTCGTCGAATCCTAGACCGACAGGATGTGGAGGACATTCTTCAGGAGCTGTTTGTTCAATTTTGGGAACGACGTCATACCATCGATATCCAGATGAACCTCCAGGCCTATTTGAAAGGAATGCTTAAATATAAAATTATAGACTTTTTTAATTCCAATAAAGTCAAAGATAAATTGTTGGATCATTGGAGCAAACATATTTTTGATTATGTACAGGAGCATCCGGAGGATCTCAACACTTATCTAGCTTTAGAGAAGTTGTTGGAGGAAGAACTGGAGATTATGCCCCATAATATGAGACAGGCCCTTTTATTGAAATGGGAACATTTATCCATTCGAGAGATTGCCACGCGTATGGGCCTATCTGAGCAAACGGTCAAAAACAATCTTACGGAAGCATCCAAACGACTACGTAAAGCTATTTTGGGCTACCAACATGTTCAAAACGGTAGTTTCACCCTGCTCTTGGTCTTTATTATTGACGAGTTCATTAAGTAGCTTGCTTACACATTCCCAAAATTTCTATTTCCAGAACTTGGATCATTTAACAATTCTTTCATACAACATTAACTATTTCTTGAAGTACTTTGGGGTTTTTTTGCGGACTTGTATATAAACAGTGGGCATAAAAAGTGAAAAGAAGAATTTTTGAATTGTTAATGGATAGGTACCGCCAGAATAAGGCTAGTACAAGTGAACGCAGACTGATTGATCATTGGTATGCTGGACTGGACAAAGAAGAAGTGCCTGATGATAACGTTGACGAAAATCAGTTATGGGGAAGAATTCAACAACAGATTGGAAATACGTCCACGAAGAGCGTGCCCGTCCGAAAGATGCTGTATTGGTCTGGAGCGGTGGCGGCATGTTTATTACTCTGTTTGAGTGCGTTGTTTTGGAAAACAGCTGATCAAGCAGTTTCTCGCAAAGAAGCTTTACTTCAGCCAGGATATCGGATTTTTGAAACGGGCGTTGCGCAACGTAAAAAAGTTCAGCTTGCCGATGGGTCAACTGTGATTTTAAACGCACGTTCGAAGTTAAAATTGGATACAGTTTCTTTCGGTAGAAAGGATCGTGTGGTGGAACTCCTTGTTGGGGAAGCTTTTTTTGATGTTAGGAAAGATTCTACTAAAGCTTTTATTGTCAAAGCTCAACAAATACAAACTACTGTTTTAGGAACTTCCTTTACGGTGAAGAATTACCTCGAACTTGATGATATTTCGGTGTCCGTATTTACTGGAAAAGTGCAGGTCACTGCCAATAACAATCCGCTGGGTGTGCTGACCCGCGGCGAACAGATCCGTCATACCAAAAATAACCACAATAGCAATCAGGAGACTTTTGATCTGACGACACGTAATAGCTGGATTGAGGGAAGAGTTTATCTTAAGCAAAGCAGTTTTGCAGAATTGGCACTAGCGGTCAAAAATATCTATGATGTGGATATAAAAACTGACGATCAGCGGATTGTCAAACAACGGTATAGTATGCCAATATCAAAGCAGCTGTCCTGGACGGCAACCTTGGAAAGTATCAAAGCAATTCATCACAACAAATCAAGGAAGGAGGGCAGGATAGTGCATATTTACTAATTCGAGGATAAAAAAGAGAGCTGACGATGGCCATCGTCAACTCTGCATCTCGTACCATTTGGAGATGGTATAAATAACATATACAACAACTTAAGAGATATTATATACGCATACAAATTTATGAAATTTAACCAATACGTTACGCAAAACGATATTAAGTTTATGATAAGGACATCGTTGGTAGGTTTACTTCTTTCGATCGTGTCGGCCGAAATGCTCTTAGCTTCGGGCGCATACGGGCAGTTACTCAATAAAAAGATTACAGTTTCTTTTAGTGAATCCAATATTCCGGCGGCTTTCGAACGTTTGGAATCCCAAAATATACATATCGCTTTCGATGCAGCGAAATATAATCTGGCAAAGAAAAAGGTAAATGCCAAAATTTTTAAAAGTAATAGTGTTCGCGATGTCATGCGTTATCTGCTTAGGGAGACTGACCTGATGGCTCATGACAACGGTGTCTATATTACATTAGTCAAAAAACCGGTACAGCAGCATGGGTACATTTCAGGTAAAGTTATTGATGATCGCGGTCAGCCTTTGGCTAATGCCAGCATCAAACTGATCGGAACCAATAAATCAACACAGAGCGGTATCGATGGGAGCTATCTTTTGAATGCTGAACCGGGAACCTACGTACTGGAAGTCAGTTACCTCTCTTACCAGACCCAACGTATTGAAGGGGTTAGGATACAGGCCGGACAACGGACAGGGTTAAACATTGCCATGAAGATGCAGGTAAGCGCGTTGGAAACGGCAGTTGTCAGTGTATCCTTTAAAAAAGCTTCTGTAGCGGGATTGTATGCGGTACAAAAGAATGCTGCTTCGGTGACCGATGGTATTTCGGCTGAACAGATCGCCCGTACACCGGACAATGATATGGGGCAGGTTTTAAAACGCGTAACAGGATTGACAACGGTTAATAATAGAAATGTAATTGTTAGAGGAATGTCGGATCGCTATAATCAAGCGATGCTCGACGGTGTGGTGATTCCCAGCACGTCGCAGAATAGACGGGATTTTTCGTTTGATATTATTCCGACTGAGATGGTAAGTTCTGTGGTCGTTAATAAAACAGCAACACCGGACGTGTCGGCAGAATTCTCCGGTGGACAGGTTTCGGTGAATACATTAGACATTCCAGATCAGAATTTTACCACAATTCAATACGGATTAGGTGGGAATTCCCGTACAACAGGCAAAGACTTTTATCGGCTGGGGGAGCGGCATACGAGTGAATATTTGGGTTTCTTTAACAAATCGTCCAAGATGCCCGATGGAATAAAAACTTGGCAGTGGAATAGTCGGGCGATACAATTGGATGCGCCTCCCGGTTATATTTTGACTGATCCTGAATTGAACAACACTCCTTTAAATCCAACGGAGTTTGGCGATGCCGTGAAGTATAACGATTTGGATGCTATCGCACAGTCCAAGCGTTTTAATAATGATGCATTGCGACAATATAAATATAAAGCATACCCCAATCAGAATATGCGTTTTTCGCTTGGACGGGTTTATGAATTAAATAATGGACAGCGATTGGGGTTTGTGGCATCCACAAATTTTAGAAACGAACAAAATATCATTGCATTTAATAATGTACGTAATTCGGTAAGTATCAATAATTATATTGATAGTGTAGGTCTCGGTGACAATGGAGCCGGAACATCCTATCGCTTCAATAGCAGCGCCGGATTAATGGCCAATATGGGCTGGCAGGGACAAGCTTTTAAAGTTTCCATAAAGAACATGTATGCGCGTACGTACAGTGATATTTATAATGAATCTATTCAAAAGCCCTATAGTGATTCTAATCCTGAAGTAAGCAAACTGAATTATCAATTGCCTGAAGCGATGTCTTTGCAGCAACACCAATTGGTTGGAGAGTATCAACTGCCGTGGGAGTTAAAAGCTGAAGGAATGTTTACGGTCAACAAAATTAAACAGCAAATTTTAGATGAACGAAAGCTTTCCTATAGGGTCACTGCCATGATAGATAGTATTCCTTATTTTCAAACCCCGGGGTTATTAACTCATCGTAATTCATCTGTGGCGGGGGTTTTCAGGGACTCGCGAAGATGGACAAATATTGATGAAACAGATTATAATTGGAGCGCTGCATTTTCGCGAAAATTCGGCAAAAATGCAGCTGTTCCAACGTTGGTGAAATTAGGCTATCAGGCCTGGTTGAAGAAGAGAGCGTTGGATTTATTCAATTTCGTCCCTTGGACGAGAGCATGGGCAGAAGGTACTACGAATCAGTTGCCTCCAGAGATAGAAATTCCTTATGACCAGTTATTCAGCGCCGATAATATCGGCAACGGAAATGGGCAGGCCTATTACTACGCAGATGCATTGGGCGGTCGATATTATGATGGTAAAATGTCTTCACAGGCAGTGTATCTGATGGTAGATCAAATGCTATGGCATAAATTGCGTTTGGTGTATGGCGTGCGTTCAGAATATTTTAATTTAAACTCTAAGCAGGAAGAATTATATAGGAGGACTTATCAGGATGAACCAGATCCCAATGATGTCCAAAGACATCGTTTTGGTGTAAAAGAAAATAACTGGCGGTTTTTGCCCTCTATTAACGCCACCTATAAGGTGACATCCGATTTCAATATTCGAAGTAGCTACTCAAGGACGGTAGTTAGACCAGATTTTAGAGAAGTTGGCATGTTTGCCATGTATGATTATGAGTTAGACGGTTACGTTTATGGAGAGCAAGTTAAATCCACGTTAATCGATAATGTAGACCTTCGATTTGAATGGTACCCCTCACCAGGTGAAATCATTTCTATAACGGGATACTATAAATACTTGGATAAGCCCATAGAACTTGTTCATAGTGGGGGGAACACGTATACTTTTGCTAACATGGAAAATGCGAAAAATCTTGGACTTGAAATGGAAATCAGGAAGAATTTAACATTTCTGTCGGAAAAGGAGTGGTTTAAAAACTTATTTGTCTACGCTAATGGAACACTACTCAAATCGAAAGTCAATGTCTTAAGTTATTGGGAATGGATTAATAACCCTGAAACCCAAGTTGCCGAGCGCGTTCAACAGCGCTATCCCAATCAAGATAGACCACTGATTGGGCAGTCACCTTGGTTATTGAATCTAGGCGTAGGATATTGGGGTGAATTTTTCGGGGTAACAGCAAGCTATAATCATCGAGGTTATCGAACAAACATAGCGAATGTTAATATGAATAATGTTGAATATGAGTTGGCGCCAAAACAATTGGATGCACAACTTTATACACGTTTTCTAAAGGGCAAGATGGAAGTGAAATTTAATATGGCCAATCTATTGGATGAATGGACGCGGTATTATATGAATATTCAAGATTATGAACAAGATGATACAAAGTTCTATGTATTGAAAAAAGGTAAATCTATACGATATGATAAAAACGAAGGAGATATTATTACTTATCGTAGAAGAGAGGGACAAAGGTTTAATCTTTCATTTAGCTACAATTTTTAAATAGAAAAATTTCTGCGCGAGGCAGTTTCATATCACTCCTCAATACTGTACATAAGTTCCGGGTTTGTCCAAGTCGCACAACAGGAGATAAAATAGAAAAATACAGAAAAAGGGTGATTGAAAACAACTATGCAACCTTATGAAATGCTATCCCACAGGGATGCATAGTCTAAAAAATGATCTTGTGATGGCAAAACTAGTAATTATTTAACACAAAATGAAAAAAATCTTAACAGTAGCGAGCGTATGCGCAATCGCATTGGCTTCTTGTAACAAAGACAACGTAGGACCTAATTCAGATTTGAATGCTGGTTTGCCAAACAAACCTCAGGCAACGATCCCAACTGATGCTGCCGGTATTATTACTAAAACTACGCTTTCTGCAGATACCGTATGGAAAATTGACGGAGTTGCTTTTGTAAAACCCGGTGCGACATTGACGATTCAAGCTGGTACTTATATTACTTCTGGTTTAACTAAAGCATATAATGACCAAATCACCGGAATAACACAAAATATCAAAGGCGTTTTGGTTGTTCCTAAAACAGCGAAATTGATCGCTAACGGTACTGCGTCCGCACCAATCGTATTCACTTCTCCAAATGCGGCAGGATCTCGTAACCCTGGTGATTTCGGAGGGGTCGTATTGCTGGGTAGCGCAACTACCAATCAAGCTGCCACACGGAGAATCGAAGGAATTCCTCAACCTGTGGGTGTAGATGTTACTTATGGTGGTACAAATGCTGCGGATAATTCAGGTTCATTGAAATATGTGCGTATTGAATTTGCTGGTTATAACTTAACTGCTGATAATGAGATTAACGGACTAACCTTGGGCGGTGTGGGTACTGGTACTACCTTGGAAAATATTCAGGTATCTTGGGGTAAAGATGATGCGTTTGAGTTTTTTGGGGGTACTGTAAATGCGAAGTACCTGGTAGCCTTGTCGAATGACGATGATGACTTTGATTTCGATCATGGATACACCGGAACAATTCAGTATGCCTTATCATTAAAGGATCCTAATTCAACCAATAGCACATCAAGTGGTAGCTCGGATTCAAACGGTTTGGAGTCGGATAACGAAGGTACAGCGCCATATGCAGCGACACCTAAGACTCGCCCAGTATTGAAAAATTTTACATTCTTGGGAATTAAGGATGCTACTGTAGCTGCTACAAAACTGAAATTTGGTAACCGTTGGAGAAGAGCTTCACAGTACGATATTCAAAATTCGATTATCGCTGGTTATGGAACAGGTGCTGCATTTCAGGATGGTGCAACAGGTACTTTTACAGGGAATGTTGTACATGCTTATACTGCGGCATTCAGTGGTGCTACACCAACAGGAAACCAAACAAATGTGTCAACAGATGCAACGACATATTTGAATTTAGCAGGAGCTGGAAATATTTTTTATCCAACAACATCTACATTTAATCCTGCTTTTTTAAGACCATTGTCAACTTCTCCTGCATATGGTGATGGAAGTACTACTTATAAAGGTGCATTCCATCCGACAACTGCTCCTTGGACTGCGAACTGGACTCAATTTGCTCCAAAAACTTATTAATATTGATTATTTAATTGAGTGAGCCATACAATGGCTCACTTCTTTATCCTTTATATATGATTAAAAATTTATTTTGCTGTTTGATAGCTCTTTGGATTGGATCGCTATTGCCTTCCTGTCAAAAAGGTGAACTTATTGTAGAAACTGAAGAACTGGCCCGGATTGCTTTTAGATCCTATAGCACGACGTCAGTGGATGTAAAAAGAGTAACGATAGATGGAAAAGTTGCTAATCCAAGCGATGCTAATTTTATTTTTATCCGAAATAAAGATGCCGATTCTTCATCGGTCGTCGCATATAATAACAATGATCAGGTCATCCTAGAGCAACGGCTTCCTCTCAAATCGGGATTGAATACCTTTGGTGTACATAGTAAAAGTCCCATTGATCCGTCACTCGTTGTCGGGCCAAATCCATTAGGAGATGATGTCGAATCGATTCCGGGTGTGAGACAAGTAAAGATCTTAAATTATAATAAAACAATTTCACCTAATGGTGAGCCAATTCGATTGGCAGTTTATCAAGGTAAGCCTGTCTATGATGAAAGTTGGGGAATGGATATGGTCAAGTATGACGAAAATCCAATCCTGATTACCGACTTGATATCAGATAAAATTCCCGAAGAATTTATCAAAATACCGATTGACGCTACTTTTGTGCCAAAGGCGCAAGTATTGGATAAGGATTTAAAACCGATCCTTATAGATGGACAAAAAGTCTTTTTGTTTTTTAATTTTTCGGTAGACATTGGTATTGTGTATCTCGTTCAAAAAGAACCCGATGCATTTTTTGATGTTGATGCATTCTCAGAAATTGGAGGTATAGGCTATGGTTTGGATAATATCTGGTTACAGAAATAAAACTCATTACAAAACAAACACAGGCACCCATCAATACTTCCATAAATGGTAAGCCATTAATTCAAAAGAAGAGTCACTATGAAAGGCATCAATGCTATAAAACATCGTAATTTATTTGCTGTCTCCCTGAAAATTCAGGGAGGTGTAGATCAGTCCATTGACGCCGCTGCGCCGCTCGCCTTACGGAATGAAATGGCGGAGCTGAATGAACTTTATCGGCAATATTTGGAACTGTTGCAGCAGCTGAAAGGCATCGTGCAGGAATATGAAACGAAAGAACGGTGCATTCGTTCTGAAATCTTGTCTCGCCCTCTTCGCAAATTAGCCAAAAATGGGCAAACAGGGGCTGATCTTCGGATGGTGATTAATTCGTTAAACTCCTGTGCGCATTGATGAAACTATTTTTTTGACTTATCCTGTATACTTACTTCAATAGGTATTGTCTGATAGCTGCTGCCTATATATTTTGGACTTAAGGCATTCATTTTTTCATATGTAAGAGCAGTGCTTTTGGTGCGCGCGCTTTTAGTATTGATTATTTTCAAGGCTTCCTGTATTAACGGATCTCTACGGTCACCTATTGGAGTTAAAGGTAAATAGGCAAACTCATCCGTCACCTTCTGCGGAGTAATTCCATTGCCATAATCTCCTTGCCCTATAGTATTGTAGATTTTATAGATCATAGGGATCAAATGCCATGAACGCTCATTACCGTGGATCTCTTCGGGAGTGGAAATGGTTGTTGAAGCCATATCTTTACCATAGGTTCTGGCACCAACCTGAACAATTTTTAGGTATGGATTTAATCCATTAATCATCATTTCGGATGCGGAAGCCGTGTTCGGTCCGGTCAGGATAAAGATTCTTTTTAGTTGTAAACCTTGTTTTAGTACTTCGCTAGCGATAAAGGAATAGCCATCTGGCTGTCTCTGTAGCGTTGCTTCAAACGTTTCTTCAATAGGTTTAAGATTTTTGTTTCCTCGATATTTGGCAAAAATATCGTTTTCTTTAATATCCGCCATTAATAATGCGCAGAATGCGGCAAAGGCGACTTGACCACCTGGATTATATCGAAGATCGACAATCAATTCCGTTACATGTTTTGATTTGAAATCTTTTATTACTTCTAATAAGGAATAGGCTCCGCTGAAATCAAATTGGCTTATAAAAATGTAACCGACGTTGGGAGAAGATGAAATGACTTTTGATGTATAGACAACCGGCTGTGAGATGTACGACGATGGAAGGTTGAATACTTTACCGTCAAGTCGTTTTACTTGGATCGTTGGTAAACGTAATGATTTGTTTAATAGTGATTGGAAGTTCATCTGATCCATTAATGTCGAATTCATATGGGTTAGACTGTCTCCTCTTTGAAGTCCTGCTAAGTCTGCCTCACTAAAAGGAACTACTTGGGTTACTAATTGAATAGATCCCGACTGATTGTGTAATTGAACCATATCGAAGCCAAAAGTATTTGTTAGCGTATTTCCATAGGTATCACTATTTAGGGTTTGTAAGATGGTTGAAAAATGATCTTCAGGGTATAAGATGCTTTTGAAAAACAAATCCGGCTTTTGTTGGTAGCCCTCAGTTGATCCAATTTTATCGTTCCAGTAGTAATAGTGCTTCATCTGGTCCAATGTCCATCGGTTAATGGTTGCATTTGAGCCTGGTTCGTTAAGTGGAGGATCTTTCTCGCATGAGAACAGAAACGATGAAAAAAAAGCTAAAACAATAATTTTTGATTTACGCATTTTTAAAATTTTACTAAAATAAAAATAGGTATTATGTTGGTGATACTTGTGTTATCTTTTTGTTGTTCAAATGTTTAATTGCTTTAAATAGGGGGGCTTTTATAGCTTATACCGTGTCAAAGAATGAGAATTTTATACAGGGTAGAATTAAAAAAGGCATCACGGTGAAGTGATGCCTTTGGTTTATTATAGATCGAAGAATATCGATTAATAAAGCGTGAACTCTACGCGACGGTTTTGTTGACGACCATCAGCGGTTTTGTTTGATGCGATAGGTTGGTCAGGACCATATCCCGTAGCTTCAATACGTGATGCATTAGCACCTTGTGATACAAGATACGCTTTCACCGATTCAGCGCGTTCTTTTGATAAACGCATGTTCAATTCACGAGAACCTGTGTTATCGGTGTGTCCAGCTAGTTTTAAGCTGAAGTTTTTCTCGATTAACAGTTCGGCTACTTTATTCAACGTCGCGTAAGATGTAGAACGTATTGTTGCTTTTCCTAAATCGAATTCCAAGTTTTTAATGGCATCTGCAACGACTTTTCGGTCAGCTTCTGTCACAACAACCTTTTCAACCACTCTAGTTTCGTTTTTCACAACGATTGGACAACCTGCACCGTCTACTTGTACACCTGAAGGTGTGCCTGGGCATTTGTCATACTTGTTCGCTACACCATCGCCATCATCATCTTTCAAGTCACTGTTTAGACCATCCAATTGATTTTGTAGCGCTTGGTTTTTAGCATTTAAAGCATCATTTTGCGCCTTAAGATCATCATATTTTACCGTATAGTCATTCACTAAAGTAGCGACAGGGTTTGAATTGTTCAATGCAGGTTTGCTGCTGCTGCCCAATGCAAACTCTAAGCCACCATGAATGTAAGTAAATAGATCGTTTTTATATTGGCCGCCTCGAATACCATCGAAGTTTTGGTTAACCCAGTTTAATTGGTATCCAAGCTCAAAGTTGATTCCTTTGGCAACAGCAAATTTAAGTCCCATATCCAATGGTACATATATCTTAGAAATACCGTCAGCTTCTTGAGAAGTAGAACCTGTCGTCAACGTTGTTTTGCTATTCATGACACCAACACCAATTGACGCATAAGGTTTGATAAAACTGTTAAAGAATCTCCAATTGGTATTCGCCGCTTGGAACTCCCCAGACAATGCAGCTGACCAAGGTGTTTTCGCTTCAAAAGATTGTGTACCATCTTTAAATGCGCCACCTGTTTTACCGCCAAAGTAGCTCGCTTTAATGCCAAAAGAAGGAGAGATTTGTTTCTTGATATAGGCACTGTAACCCAGGTTCCAAGCCAAATCCTCATAATTTGCACGGTTAAAACCAGCAATATTAGTTTGGTTAGTCACCCCCGCACCGATTCCGATGGACCATGTTCTGTATTGTGTAACAGGGCCAAATGGTGTAGTTCCTTCAATGGATGATACCTTCGCATTTTGAGCAATTGCAGAATTTGCAAATAAACCCGCAGATGCTAAAGCAAGTGCTAATTGTAATTTTAGTTTCATATAATTTGCGTTTGTATAAACCGATGCAAAAGTAATAAGTTAAAAATTAAATTCGCTATAGGTTTGTAGTTGAAATATGACATTTGGTAAATAAAAAGGTGTTTCTGTTTAAAAACACCTTTTTATTAGTGTAATTTGTTAGTTATTAATAAAGTGTAAATTCAACCCGACGATTTTGTTGACGACCCGCTGCATTTTTATTGGATGCGATTGGTTGGTCTGGACCATATCCAGTTGCCTCGATACGCGACGCATTAGCACCCTGAGATACCAAATATGCTTTTACTGACTCTGCACGCTCTTTTGATAGACGCATATTTAATTCACGTGAGCCTGTATTGTCGGTGTGACCTGCAAGTTTCAAACTGAAATTCTTCTCAATCAATAATGCAGCAACTTTATTCAATGTTGCAAACGAAGTAGAGCGAATAGTTGCTTTACCTAAATCGAATTCCAGGTTCTTAATTGCTTCAGCAACAACTTTTCTGTCTGCTTCAGTAACCACGACTTTTTCTACGACTTTGGTCTCGTTTTTCACAACAATTGGACATCCTGATCCATCAACCTGAACACCTGAAGGGGTGCCCGGGCATTTATCATATTTGTTGGCAACACCGTCGCCGTCATCATCTTTTAGATCATTGTTTAAGCCATCCAATTGACCTTGCAACGCTTGATTTTTAGCATTCAATGCATCGTTTTGAGCTTTCAAATCATCGTATTTAACCGTGTAATCATTCACAAGGGTTGCGACAGGATTTGAATTATTCAATGCAGGTTTGCTACTGTTGCCCAATGCAAACTCTAGCCCGGCATGCGCGTAGGTGAATAAGTCATTTTTATATTGTTGTGGTGGTGTTGTATTGTAGCGATTGTCAAATCGTTGGTTCGCCCAATTCAATTGGTATCCCAATTCAAAGTTGATACCTTTGGCAACAGCGAATTTTAAACCAAAATCTGCTGGTACAAAGATTTTAGAATAAGAATCCCCGTATTCGCCTCTGTTTCCACCAGCGATTGCTGCAGTTTCAGCATTCATTACCCCGACACCAATCGATGCATAAGGCTTAATAAAACTATTGAAGAATCTCCAGTTGGTATTAGCTGCCAGGAACTCACCCGATAGCGCAACAGACCACGGTGTTTTGGTTTCAAAGCCAGTTTGCTTGTCACCGTTATCATATCCAGCTGTCTTTCCACCAAAATATGTAGCCTTCAATCCGAAAGATGGCGAGATTTGTTTCTTGATATAAGCACTATATCCTAAATTCCAATCCAGTTTATCATAACCACCATTGTTAAACTTAGCGATATTCTGCAAGCTTGTTACACCGGCTCCTACACCGATAGACCAAGTTCTATATTGTGTTGCCGAGCCTAACGGAGTTGTGCCTTCGATTGATGCTTCTTTTGTGCTTTGTGCAAAGGATGCGGTTGATAGAATTCCTGCCGCAACAAGTAATCCTGATTTTTTAAGGCTAATTTTCATAATGCGTGTTTGTAAAATTATCTACTATAATACTGTTGTTAAATTAACTCACTGAACACTCTTGCAATAAATTTGCCAAAAATTATTTGGTTACTCTACACGTCCAAAAAAGTTTGGCACCTCAATTTCAAAAGCCAGATGCTTAACAATATTTTCAGTAAAAATGTTTTGGAAAAAAGTTTTCCTGCTTTTTGTGATCAAAATAACATCGACATCTTCATCCCGGATAATGGTATGAATACCGTTTGCAATATTCTCTCGGGAACCCGCAAAATAACTTGGCGACTTGATAATATAGGAAATATCCTCGATACCGGTTTCAGCAATGATCTGTTCAATCCAATTTTCAAGTTTTTTACCTAATGTGTTGATTTCTAGTTCGTTTTTATTGATATGGATAAGCTGTAAGTGGAAGTTTTTTCCGTACAATGGTATGGCTTGTTTGAGGACCTCAAGTTCACCGGGTTTGAAATTTGTCAATAACGCAATGTTGTCATTTTTCAATTTTATCGCGTTTTTCGGGATGGCTAAAACAGGGATCTTCGACTCTTTTATGACATCATATGTATTGCTTCCAATCAATACAGATTCAAGTCCAGTCACGCCTTTTGTACCCATAATCACCGTTTGATAGACCTCTTTTATCTCTTGTTTATCCAGTGTTTCCGCTAAAATACCGTTAGCAAATAAGGTAGAAATTTTAAGCGAAGGATATTCCTGTAGAAGTTCAGCTACAAGTTTTTCCATCTGATGGCGGGCTTCTCCCTCGGTAGGGTCTACTAAATGCTTCGCATTTGCAAATTTGTTGATATGTGAAGTGAACGAATGAAAGAGTGTAATCTCATCGTTTGTTGTCACTGCGATTTGAGCGGCATAAAATGCGGCAACTCGTGCGTTTTCGGAATAATCTACAGGTATTAATAGTTTAGACATGGCTATAAGGTTATGCTTTAGTGAAAAATATTGGAACTAACGGATGACTAAATAGTGCTTTTGCAACTGAACGCGTGAAGACACGTTCAAAGAACGATTTTCTCGATCGTGTCACCAATAATATTTTGATCTTTTCCTCATGGATCATCTCATTAATGACTTCCGGAACGGTATCGAGGTCCTCAATATCACCCTGTATTGAATCGACTTCGATAGCAATATTGGTCACGCCGATATATTTTTTGATCTTATATTTCCATACTTCAAGCTTGTCTTCGATTCTGTTTTCTGAGGAATGATCGTAGTGAACATGCATCAATTTTAATTCAAAATCCTTGCCGATAATGTTGACAAAATCCTGTACGGTTTGTACCTCTTCTTCTTTAAAATTAGACAGTAAGCCAACTTTGTCAATAGGGGTAAAGGATGCTTCAGTTGGAATGGCCAAGACAGGTATTTTGGCTTTTTTGCTAATAACATAGGTTGTGCTGCCAATTAGCTGGCTGTCGTCATTGGTGATGCCTTTAGTTCCCATGATGACAAAATCAAATCGATTAGGAGTGGCGAGCTCGGGTAGTGTTTCTGTAATCATACCGCGCTCACATTGTGTTGTTATTTCAAGCGTGGGATGTTTTAATTTTATTGATTCTGCCAGATTTTTAATAAGGATATCAGCTTTGAATGTTGGAGAATCAGCCTCATTACGGCTGTTTTCCTCCTCAAATACTGCAGAAGCTGAAGTATAATTGTGGTAAAGATGGAGTGAATACCCCTTTTCGAGGGCAAGGTCCACTGCGTAATCTACAGCATTATTAGAATGAGCCGAAAAATCTACCGGTAGTAGAATGTTTTTTTTCATTAGAAGGAATTTAATCTACAAAATCTAATCTTATTTATTTTGCCTTTAGGGAATGTGCGCGAAAGTGTACTAGATTCCCTATTTTACTATCAAATGTAATAAAACAAATGTAATTGTGGATGACCTTAAGTCAAATAGTTTTTGTTGTTTTACATGTTGAATTTGACGAGCTTTAGACAAATATGAATAACGAATAACGCTTTTAAAATGTTGTATTTAATGTCAGTTTGTGATTTTTGTCACCTATAAAATACCTGTGCTCTAACTGTCTGTATGTTATCTCCTGATTTTTTTGTTTGAAAAGTCAATATTGGAGTTTTTCTCGTTTAGAGAAAACGGTCGTTTCAAGGTCAATATATGGAATTCTACATTGCATAACCTACCAATTTTGAGTAAGTTTGCACATATTTTTAGATAATTAAATGACAAGTAGAGAAATTCGTCAAGCCTTTTTGGACTTTTTTAAAAGTAAAGGGCATCAGATAGTACCTTCAGCACCAGTAGTTGTAAAAAATGACCCTACATTAATGTTTACCAATGCGGGGATGAATCAATTCAAAGATTTGTTTCTTGGTGAAGCACCCATCAAATTTCCGCGTGTTGCCGATACACAACGCTGTTTGCGCGTTTCCGGCAAACACAATGATTTGGAAGAAGTCGGGATTGATACCTACCACCATACATTGTTTGAGATGTTAGGAAATTGGAGCTTTGGTGATTACTTTAAGAAAGAAGCTATTGCTTGGGCCTGGGAGCTGTTGACAGAAGTATATAAGTTAGGCAAAGATCGTTTATATGTAACCATTTTCGAAGGGGATGCAAAAGAAGGTTTAGAACGTGATATGGAAGCTTTCGATTTCTGGAAGGAATGGATTGACGAAGATAGAATTCTCCTTGGTAACAAAAAAGATAATTTCTGGGAAATGGGAGAGACTGGGCCTTGTGGGCCTTGTTCCGAAATTCATTTCGATATGCGCAGTGCAGAAGAGCGTACACAAACTTCAGGACAGAGTTTGGTCAATGCCGACCACCCTCAGGTAATTGAGATCTGGAATCTTGTTTTTATGCAGTTTAATCGCTTGAAAGATGGTTCACTTCAGTCGCTCCCAGCTAAACATGTTGATACGGGAATGGGCTTTGAGCGTCTGGTGCGATGCATCCAGGGAAAGACATCTAATTATGATACGGATGTATTTACACCTACCATTGATTTTATTTCTGGGAAATCAGGCATAAAATACGGTATAGATGAAAAGTCTGATATTGCTATGCGTGTAGTGTCTGATCACATTCGTGCGGTTAGTTTTGCAATTGCCGATGGTCAATTGCCATCTAACAATAAAGCTGGTTATGTGATCCGTCGTATTTTACGTCGCGCGGTGCGTTATGCTTATACATTTTTAGGTTTTAAGACTCCTTTTATTAATGAACTCGTCCCTGTCTTGGCATCACAGTTTGCCGGTGTATTCGACGAACTGATTCAACAGCAGGATTTTGTACAGAAGGTAATCTTAGAGGAAGAAGTTTCTTTCCTAAGAACATTGTCTACGGGGGTCCAACGATTTGAAAATTATGTAGAGGACCACAGCGTAATTAATGGAGATTTTGCTTTCGAGCTTTATGATACTTACGGATTTCCGATCGACTTAACTGAATTATTGGCCCGGGAGAAAGGGTTAACGGTTGATATGGAAGGTTTCAACCAAGCACTTCAAATTCAAAAGGATCGTTCTCGTGCTGCCACTGCTATAGATACAGGTGATTGGGTTGTGGTAAATGATGATGAGGGATTTGAATTCGTAGGCTACGACACATTAACTGCCGTTACAGAGGTTATTAAATACCGTAAGGTTGTAGCAAAAAATAAAGAACAATTCCAATTGGTGCTTTCTGTCAGTCCTTTTTATGCTGAGGGTGGTGGCCAGGTTGGTGACTCTGGAGAATTGGTTTCCGAGGAAACGGGCGAGAAGATTTATATCACGGATACAAAAAAGGAAAATGGTCTATTTGTACATTTTACAAACAAATTGCCATTAGAATTGAAAGGAACATTTGTTGCTCAGGTCGATAAATCCAAAAGAATCGATACTGAAAACAATCACTCGGCGACCCATTTATTACATGCTGCGCTAAAACAGGTGCTAGGAAGCCATGTGAATCAAAAGGGATCATTGGTCAACGCCGATATTTTACGCTTTGACATCTCTCATTTTGCGAAAATGACTGACGAAGAGATTAAACAAGTTGAAGATATTGTCAATGCTAAAATTCGTGAAAATATTCCGTTGAAAGAGGAACGTAATGTCCCTTATCAACAGGCATTAGATTCTGGTGTAACAGCACTATTTGGTGAAAAGTATGGCGATTTTGTTCGTGTGATCACCTTTGAAGATCAATATTCTAAAGAATTGTGTGGTGGTACGCATGTCAAAGCAACTGGTCAAATCGGGTTTTTCAAAATTGTTTCTGAATCTGCTGTCGCAGCAGGCGTACGTCGTATTGAAGCAATTACCGGCACTCGTTCAGCTTCAGTTATCCGTGAGCATTTCGAATTGGTGCATCACCTGAAAGAGCTTATGAATAATCCAAAGGATTTCGTTTCTGCATTAGGTAAAATCATCGACGAAAATGGCGCTTTGAAGAAAGAAGTCGAGAAGAGCATTACAGAAAAATCCTTGGCATTGAAGTCAGATCTGGAAGCGAAGATTCAACAAGTTGGATCTATAAACTTCTTGTCCACAATTGTTGATCTGCCCAATGCCGAAGCTGTAAAAACTTTGGCGTATGCGGTAAAGGGAGCTGTTAACAACTTGTTTTTGGTCATTGGTGCTGAGTTTGAAGGTAAACCGAGTTTGACCGTCGTCATATCAGATGAATTGGCCAAAGAAAAAGGGTTGAACGCAAGTCATATTGTTCGTGATTTGGCTAAGGATATCCAAGGCGGCGGGGGTGGTCAACCATTTTTCGCAACAGCTGGAGGTAAAAACCCTGCTGGATTAAAGGTTGCAATTGAGCGAGCAATAGATTTCTTGAAATAAATTTTATACAATACCAAGCCATCGGATTTATTCGGCGCCTTCCTTGGGAGATCCGAATAAATCGGATAGTTTTCACGATTCTTAAAGCTGTGACATGTAGCGTGAATCAAACAGAGCAAAGCCATTTGCGTAATTGGGAATAGGTACTTAACAAATAAAAATAAACGGATGAAAAAGGCAGTTTTTTTAGCAGTAGGGATCGTTGGTTTGATGATGGGTTGCCAAAATAAAGAGCAATTTACCATCGCTGGAAATGTCGAAAATCCTGGCAATATCAAAGTTATTTCATTGTATGAAGGTGATACCAAGCTAGATTCAATGTTTTTTGGCGATAATAACAAATTTCAGTTCGTACGACCTGCTAGCCAATCCAGACTGTTGTCCTTGCGTGTAGGTAAAAATCGGTACGATTTGATTGCTTCTCCGGGGGAGACGATCACATTTAAGACAGATCTTCATAAAGATGTAAATGATTATCAAGTGGATGGGTCTGAATTGTCAAAGACGATACAGCCTTTTGCCAAAGAGCGAAATTATCGCGATTATTTACAGGACTCCTTACAGACGGTGTTTTCTAAGCTGACAGCAAATTCAACAGCATCTGAGATCGAAAAGATTCGTGCTGAATATAAATCAAAGTTTGCGGAAGAATTGCGTACATATACAAAAAAAGCCGTCGATTTCGCTAATAAACACAATGATCTTGCTGGTTTTTATGCGATCTCTACCTTAGATCCCGAAGTCGCCGAAAATGAAATCATTACCTATGCAGAGAAAATAAAAAATGAATTTACGGAGAACAGATATGTGACACAGTTTAAGGAGGAGACCCAAAAGCTAAAAAAAATGGCTATTGGACAACCTGCTCCCGAACTGACTTCATTTACGCCTTCCAACAAAGAGGTAAAATTGTCGAGTTTTAAAGGAAAATATACCTTGGTTGATTTCTGGGCTTCATGGTGTATGCCTTGTCGCCAGGAGAACCCTAATCTCGTTAGGTTGTACAATACTTACCACGCTAAAGGCTTTGATATACTCTCCGTTTCATTTGATGATAATCCTGGCTCATGGATGCGTGCTATCGAAGATGACAAGTTAACCTGGACACATGTATCAGATTTGAAAGCTTGGAGCTCACCAGTTGTGATTGATTACCGTGTGAAAGCCTTGCCTACCTCTTATATTCTCGATCCGAACGGCATTATTATAGCAAAGAACCTGCGCGGCGAGGAGCTGGAGGCATTTTTGAAGAAAACAATTAAATAATCAATCTGTTATTGTTAAATATTATATTACTTAATAATTTGGTAACATTAGATTAACTGATTGTTATCATTTTGTTTATAATTTAGCAAAAAAAATAAGACAAATGAGTTCTTCGAAACAAAAGATTTTAATTGTTGATGACGAAAAAGATATCTTGGATTTAATTGCATTCAACTTAAATCGTGAAGGTTATCAGGTCTCTACAGCGCAAAATGGGGAAGAGGCAATCAACGTTGCCAAACAAGTAAATCCGGACCTCATCATTTTGGATGTGATGATGCCAAAGATGGACGGAATTGAAGCTTGTCGCATCATGCGCGCAATGCCTGAATTCAAAAGTACATTTATGGTGTTTTTGACTGCTAGAAGCGAAGAGTATTCGGAGATCGCAGGATTTCATGTCGGTGCAGACGACTATATTGCAAAGCCGATCAAACCGCGTGCGCTAATGAGTCGCATCAATGCTATCTTAAGAAGAAATGCTTCCGAAGAGTCAGATGCTGCCGTTCAGGATAAAATTGAAATTGCCGATCTGGTTATTGATCGAGATTCTTTCTTAGTCTACAAAGGGGAACAAAAGATCGTTCTTGCAAAGAAAGAGTTTGAGCTATTATATTTGTTGGCTTCAAAACCGAATAAGGTGTTTACGCGTGAACAGATCTTAAAGAGCATCTGGGAAGATTCTGTTGTTGTGACTAACCGTACAATTGACGTTCACATCCGCAAGCTGCGTGAAAAGATAGGAGACGATTATGTAACCACTGTAAAAGGAGTGGGATACAAATTTGATAAAGAATAAAAAAAAAGAGGCTTTGGCCTCTTTTTTTATTGATTAACTTTCCGCAGTATAGATTCTATACGATTCGCCTTGCGCCAAATCTGGACAAATCTGGAGCAGATGTTTCCAATTTAACATAAGAGAAAGGAGCGGATTTAGTGAAGGAATTGCCATCGTTATAGGGAACTCTTTCTCGAGATGACTTGATATCACCGCAACAAATCTTTACTTTTGACCTAAAGCAAAGTAAAAATTTCAACATGTCATCTATTCTTATAAAATCTGCACAACTAGTCAATGAAGGTAAAGTTGAGGTTGCTGACGTATATATCAGCAATGGTCGAATCGAAATGATTGCTCAGGAAATTAATCATCCTGCTGATCAGGAGATAAATGCTGAGGGGCTACACTTGCTACCGGGACTTATCGATGATCAGGTTCATTTTAGAGAACCCGGGTTAACTTATAAAGCGGATATATGGCATGAGAGCCGCGCCGCAGTTGCTGGTGGGACAACCTCCTTCATGGAAATGCCTAATACTGTCCCGAATACGTTGACTCAGCAGTTGCTTCAAGATAAATATGATATTGCAGCAAAAAATGCATTGGCCAATTACTCATTCTTTATGGGGGCGGCTAATGATAATCTTGAGGAGGTGCTTAAAACGAATCCAAGAGATGTCTGTGGTATCAAAGTTTTTATGGGGTCATCTACAGGGAATATGTTGGTGGATAATGAAAAAGCGTTGGAAGGGATCTTTGCGAATGCTCCGACCTTGGTGGCTACGCATTGTGAAGACGAGGCGACGATAAAGGCAAATCTGGCCCTATTTAAGGAAAAATATGGTGAGGATGGATTGAAAATTGAGATGCATCCATTGATTCGTTCTGAGGAAGCCTGCTATTTATCCTCGTCGAAAGCTGTCGAATTGGCAAAAAAGCATAATACACGCTTGCATATCCTTCATATATCAACAGCCAAAGAAATTGCATTATTTAGTCATGATATTCCATTAAAGGATAAAAAAATAACGGCTGAAGCTTGTATCCATCACCTTTGGTTTTCTGATCAGGATTATGCTTCAAAAGGTAATTTTATCAAATGGAATCCAGCTGTAAAAACAGCCAATGATCGCGACCAAATTCTAAAAGCTTTATTAGATGGGCATATCGATGTGATAGCGACAGATCATGCTCCGCATACAATGGAGGAAAAATCGCAGCCCTATGCTTCAGCGCCAAGCGGAGGACCTCTTGTACAGCATGCATTGCAAGCCTTGTTGGATATGGTCAAAGCGGGAAAAATGCCCCTGGAACAATTGGTGCAAAAATCTGCACACAATACGGCTACATTGTTCCAAATCGAAGATAGAGGTTACATTCGTGAGGGATATTGGGCCGACCTTGTGTTGGTCGATCTGAATAAACCTTATACGGTTTCGAAAGCAAATATCCTGTCAAAATGTGGCTGGTCACCATTTGAGGGACACACATTTAGCTCAACGATTGAACATACTTTCGTATCAGGTAAACTTGCTTTCTCCAATGGGCAACTTATTGAGAAAGGTGCTGGTGAACGTCTGTTGTTCAACCGATAGTATTTAACAATGGAAAAAAGAGCCTTTCTAAAATCGGTTGCTTTAAGCATGTTGTCTATTCCTGTATCGGGAATGGGATTGCCAACCGGAGACAAAAATGAGTTGTACGGCCAAGCGGCTTTGCTTGCAACGAGGTTAAAATTGGGGGATACCATAGGTTTAATTACACCTGCAGGTGTATTGGATGAGGAAGAGTCCATTAGCATTGCGCGTGAAATATTCGAGACACTGGGTTTTAGAGTAAAAGAAGGTAAACATATTCGCAGTCGCTACGGTAATTTGGCCGGTACAGATCAGGAGCGTATTGCCGACATACACGATATGTTTGCAGATAAGACTGTCAAAGCGATTGTCTGTATCAGGGGTGGATCGGGTACTTCGCGCCTTTTAGATCGGCTAGATTATAAACTGATTTTCAATAATCCCAAAATTCTATTGGGTTATTCAGATATAACAGCGCTTCTTTTGGCCCTGTATACAAAAACAGGACTTGTTACATTTCATGGCGCAGTAGGTATCAGTACATGGACCCAAAAACTTGCAGAGGCTTTTAAAGCCCAGTTTGTTGCCAATCAGCCAGCGATATTTGAGAATCCCAAGTTGAAGGGGGATACCATTGTACAGACCAAAGACCGAATAGCAACGATTCATCCTGGCATAGCAGAAGGAATATTGTTGGGTGGGAATATGACCGTATTGACCGGATTATGTGGTTCACCTTATCTGCCGGACTTTAAAGATAAAATTCTTTTTATTGAAGAGGTAGACGAAGATATGGAACGGGTAGATCGGATGTTCTGTCAATTGAAAAATGCGGGTATATTAGGCGTAATTAAGGGCTTTATTTTTGGCAAGTGCACCAATTGCAAACCATCTGCTGGCTATGGATCCGTAACACTTGACCAATTGTTCAATGATTATATCAAACCGTTAAAAATACCTGCTTATACAGGGGCTGTCGTTGGGCATATTGCCGAACAGTTTATTTTGCCCGTAGGAGCAAAAGTCCGTGTAGATGCTTCGCAAGGAACGATTGCTTTAATGGAGCCTGCATTAAAAGATTAATATGAAATTAGTAAAAGTTGATTTCATCAAAGCCTTTTCTTTATATGAAGAAAAGGCTTTGATGCATAGAAGATTTAAACATGCTGATATTTTACCGTTATTAGAAAATATCAGGAGCTATGGACGTTTCACTGTAGCGGAAATTGGGAAGTCCACTGAAGATCGTTTGATCTTTCGACTACAATACGGACAAGGGCCAATCAAGATACTTTTATGGTCACAAATGCATGGTGATGAACCTACGGCGACAATGGCCCTGTTTGATCTATTTAATTTTTTCAACGGGAAAAATGATGGTTTTGATGCCTTTAGAGATGACATCGCATCAAAAATGACCTTATATTTTATTCCGATGCTAAATCCTGATGGAACCGAAAGGTTTCAGCGTAGGACAGCCATGGATGTGGATATGAACAGAGATGCAAGGGCAGCAGCAACAGTGGAAGGAGCCTTATTGAAGTCGCAAGCCATGTTGCTAAAACCTGATTTTGCTTTTAACCTGCATAACCAAAACAATTACTACAACATTCCCGGAACAAATACGCCAGTGACAATTTCCTTATTGGCGCCTGCTTATGACTATGCGCGGAGTATCAATAAAACTCGGGGAGATGCGATGCGGGTGATTGTCGGAATAAACAAGATCCTTCAGGAATTTGTTCCAAATGCAGTGGCAAAATATGACGATGAGCATACACCGCGCGGTTTCGGTGATAATTTTCAAAAATGGGGCGCCAGGACGATTTTAATTGAATCAGGAGCTTATGTTGGTGATATCGAAAAAATGCTGGTCCGAAAATGTAATTTCGTGGCTTTGTTTAAAGCATTTGAGGAAATTGCTGACCAATCCTTTAAACAGCATTCGATTACCGATTACGATGCAATTCCCTTCAATGATGAAAAGCTCCATGATGTGTTGCTGAGAAATTTGACCATTGAGCGGAGTGGAAAAACATTGCTTGTCGATGTTGCCATCCGGCAGAATGAAAAGACAATTGGATCAGACTATTACGTAGAGGGTATTGTTGAAGATATTGGCGATCTGCAAGATTTTTATGGTTATGTAGATATTGATGTTACAGGAATGGAGTTTGGCCCAGCCAAGATGTATATGGAGCCATTTGCTTCGTTGGCAGATTTAGATGATGCCATCGTGATGGGATTACTTGAAAAAGGCTATGCCGCTGTTATGATTGAAAATGTGATCCCGGGAGAAGTTTTGCATAACCTTCCAATTCGTGTATTAACTAAAAAAGCTATAGAATTTTCACAACAATTAGCTCCCGGAGCTCAGGCGGATTTTTTCCTTCGGAAAGAAGGTAAGATCATTTACGCCGTAGTTAATGGTTGGGTGGTCGATTTGAAAAAACCAAGGCAACAGCAGTATAAAAATCAGATAAGTCAGGAATGCTTAATATAGCTCAAAAAAGAAAAAAGGTCACAGCCTAGGCTGTGACCTTTTTTCTTTTTTGAGACTACTAGTAGCCGGTATTCTGTTGATTTGCTATAGCTGGGTTTGCATTCATCTCATCCAGTGAAATAGGAAGAATGGTTTTAAAGAAGGTTCTATCGATCGTTTTTTGTCTATTTGTTGTGCTTATATTTCCTAAATCATCATCAAAAGTTATCGATTTGTTCCAGCGCATCATATCAAAGAAGCGATGACCTTCTCCAAGGAGCTCTTTGCTTCTCTCATCGGCAATCATATCTAAAGTAATCGTGCCTGAGGTCGCGACATCTAATTTTGGAGAACGTTGGCGTATTGCATTCAGGTAATTTGCTGCAAGGACCTTGTCAGGAGATGATTTTAGTAGAGCAGCTTCAGCAGCGATAAGATATACTTCGGACAAACGGATGACCTTAATATTGACAGCGGTACTATTTGCTGTTGAATTTTTATCACCGGCAAGCGTGGTGCTACCGCTATATTTATAAACCGCTCCTAAATGGGTGGTGCCGACTTCATCATACGCCATAACACCCCATCTGACATCTGTCTCGTCTTTCTTAAGTTTGGCCAAGAATGGATCTGCGGCTATAAAGTTTCCCAATATGGCTGTACTGCCATGTCCTTTTCTGCGGAACATCGCACCCAGTGAACTAGTCCCTGCATCAGCTTCATTCGGATAAACACCCAATTCTAGAATAGATTCAGTTCCAAACATACCTGTCCAGGATTTTACCCAATTTTCATTGCTATATAATGTGTAAACTTTGGAGTCTATTACTTCTTGAGCGGATTTTAGCGCGTTTTCATAATCGTTCATGTAAAGGTACACGCGAGCTTGAAGCGCTTTATTGGCGAAAAAGTTAAAATATCCATCCGATTTAGATTTTGGCAAAATGTTTTCCGCATCCTTTAGATCCTGTACAATTTGTTTGTAGTTTTCTTCGACAGAAATGCGTTTTTCCTGCGTACTATATTCGAGGACTTTTGTCACATTAGGAATACCAAGGGAAGATTTATCCATATTGTAGGGTTTTCCATATAGCCTCACAAGATCAAAATTGATGAGGGCTCTTGCGGTCAATGCTTGTCCTTTGTAGGTATTAAAATTTTCGGTTGAACCGGCAGCGACTAGTTTATCGATATTCGTCAAAAAATTATTAATCTGCACAAGTGCATGAAATCCTTGTGTCCAGATACCTGAGTAAGGATTAGAAGAGGCTGAATGATTAAAAACATAAAGATAATCATAACCGCGACCCTGAGATGCTATCGTAAAGTCTCCTCCTTTAGCATCAGCATAGAGTGGGAAATTTCGTCCGTAGTAGGCGACGTTTGCCATTTTACTCATTAACCCATTGATGATAACTTTTGCGTCGGCAGCAGTTTGGATAGAGGAATTAGAGTCACCCATATTAGTCGGTGTGACATCCAGAAAGTTGCTACAAGAGCTGATTGCTAATGATATTGTTATGCACGAGGCAATAAAAAGCTTTTTCATAATACTGTTTTTTTTATTAAAAACTAAATTCGACACCAAAAGTGTATGTTTTTGCCAATGGTGTTTCCCAACCGCGCGTACCAAACTGGTTGACTTCCGGATCCATATACTTATATTTCGAAACAGTCAACAAATTGCTTCCATTGAAAAATACTCTTGCATTGGAAATGC
The DNA here is from genome assembly GCF_002440385.1 of Sphingobacterium sp. UBA6317. Lineage (NCBI taxonomy): Bacteria > Pseudomonadati > Bacteroidota > Sphingobacteriia > Sphingobacteriales > Sphingobacteriaceae > Sphingobacterium > Sphingobacterium sp. UBA6317. The sequence continues at coordinate 41,465 of NZ_DJTD01000006.1, forward strand.
CGGCCCGCTTTAAAAACTCATTTGGTAATCTATAGCTCAACGAAATGTTTTTTAATCTAAGATAGGATGCGTCAAATAGCTGCCTGCTACTGATTTGGTTAACATCTTCCAGATCTCTTCCCGTTACCATTGGGTAAGATCCTCCGGTATTTGATGGTGACCAGCTGTTTTCCGTAAAATAAGCCGCATGAATTCGCTCCCAATAATAGCCATCGTCGGCAACATCTTTGGATGTAGCGTCATAAAGTTTACCGCCTATTTTATAAGCGAAATTAAATCCTAGTGAAAAGTTTTTATAGTCAACATCAGAGTTTATACCTCCGTATAACTTAGGATTTGCATTTCCGATGATGGTTTGTTTCGCTTTTTTGTAGTCATAACTTGCCGCCTTTCCATTAAATATAAAGTCGCCATTAGTGCCATCATTTGTATACCAGACATTTTTGCCATTGGTTTGATCGGTACCTGCCCATTCCAAGCCAAAGAATGATAAGGATGACTCTCCTTCACGGTAAATAAATCGGGCTCTATCGTCTCCCCCTGTGGGATCGAACCAAACGATATCCCGTCCACCATATAATTTTGTAATTTTGGATCCGATGATTGCGGCATTTGCGCTTAATGTCCATTTCCAATTTTCGTTTTTAACGATATCTGAACCTAATTCAATCTCGATCCCTTTATTGTTCATTTCACCAACATTTCGCAGTATGGAGCCGAAACCAGTTATTGTGGAGATTGGAACGTTCTGTAGTAGGTCCTTCGAGTCTCTGTTAAAATATTCAATTGTACCGAATAGTTTATTGTGGAACAGACCAAATTCCAAAGCGATGTTTGTGGAGTAATTTTTCTCCCAAGCTACGTCCGGATTGCCTAAATTATTAAGGCCACCACCTGGCTGCGTCATATATTTGTTGGAATAACTTGTTAAATTGCGCCAAGCAAAAAGATCCGTAGGTAATGTTCCATTTACCCCATAGGAACCTCTAATTCTTAGGTTATTGATTTCCTCGATCTGTTTAATAAAAGATTCCTTGGCTAAATTCCAGGAAGCTGCTAAAGACCAAAAGTTGCCCCAACGAGGACCTGGTGCTAAGCGTGATGAACCGTCCCTTCTAAAGGATGCTGATGCAAAATAGCGTTCATCATAATTGTACTCGGCCCGCGATAGTACAGACATCATATTATTGCCCCAAGAATAAGCCGATGCATCCAATATACCTGCAGTGGCGACTGTATGAAGTGATGAGGATGGTAAATCTTTACCTGTAGCACGGATAAAATCCGTCGTGTTTTTTTCAGCTTCGAAACCAGCTAATAACCCGATATGATGCAAGCCAAAGCTCTTGTTGTAATTGGCGGTTGTGGATGATACCAATTTTTCAATAGACGTAGACACCTCTGTGACTCGGCCATTGTCTGCCATACCGTTATAATGTTTAGCGCTATAATAGATATGATCTTTGACCTCGGTTCTGTCATAGGAGAAAATGGTCTTCAATGCAAGTTCAGGTAACAGCTTTAATGATAAAGATTCTATAGCTGATAATTTGCTTGTTTTCGAAGAGTTTTCCCATTCCTTGTTGTAATACAATGGATTATAAGCGAGACTACCATAACGTGCTGTATATTCGTTACCTGTTTTATAATCAGTTGGCCAATACATCTGCCATAATAAATTACTCGCTTGATACAGGTAATTTGTTCCTGTATTCCTGGTGTCGTTCATCCCGATAAGCTTGTTTTTAGCGTAGTTGACGTTTGAGCCAAATTCAAGATATTTGCCAATCTTTTGCGTTAAATTAATCCGACCATTGATTCTGTCGAAGTTATTCTCAATAATCCTGCTTTTGTCTTGGGTGTACCCTAAAGACGCGTAGTAATTGGTTTTTTCTGTTGCTCCGCTTACCGAGATATCGTTGCTGTTGAATATCCCGGTTCTAAACAATGTTTTGTTCCAGTCATAATATTGACCATCTCGATTCTCTACACCATCTGTTTTTCCTGAGATATGTACATTTTCCCATTGTGAGGTTCCATCCGTGCTGAATTGATAGCCATGAATACCAAAACCATAAGAAGAAGTTGGTTTACCGTAATTTGCCGAATTTGGATTCCAGTCCAAAGAATTTAAGCGGAATAAGGTGTTTTTATTCGCCTGTTCAGCCGTTTGACCAGCTGCTATTCTAGAGTCGTATAAAACACTATAAAGCATATTGATTTGATCCTGTACCGAAGCAGGTTCATTATTTTTGGTTGCCCAGGAAGGACTAATGCCAATAGAGGACTTGACATTGATCTTCGGATCTCCGTTTTTTCCCTTTTTTGTGGTGATGATGATGACACCATTTGCCGCGCGGGACCCATAAAGGGATGAGGCAGCAGCATCCTTAAGCACAGAAATAGATTCGATATCGCTGGGATTTAATGTGCTCATGACGTTGTTGGTATTGACAATATAATCGCCCATCTGTCCGACACTACCCGAAATGACTGGAACACCGTCAATGACATAGAGTGGCTCATTCGACGCGTTCATGGAGCCTATGCCTCGAATGCGTATAGCTGAAGTTGCACCTGCCTGACCAGATCCATTTGACATTTGCAGACCTGCAACACGGCCAGTAAGAGCTTTTTCAAAAGAAGTGACTGGTTGTTTATCAATGGCATCTGATTTTACTTGTGCTGCCGAACCTGTATAGGTACTCTTTTTAGCCGTTCCATAGGCAATGACAATCACTTCGTCCAATGCCCGTTCATCACTGCTGAGTGAAATACTAATGGTTTTTCGGCCATTGACCTGAATTTCTTGTCGGCTATAACCTACGGCAGATATCGTTAATGTCGCATTGGCGTTTGTGTTTAAGGTAAACAGACCATTTTCGTTTGTTGAGGTCCCTTGGCTAGCGCCTTTTACATTTATTGTAACTCCGCTAATTGGTTTTCCGTTGCTGTCCGTTATCTTACCAGCAATTTGGATCTGTTGTGCATATAAAGACTGCATCGAACTACAGGCTATGAGACACAACGTTGTGAGCACATGTTGTTTCATAAAAGTGTGAATTGATTAATTTAGTTGTTAATATTTTGGTGCTGTCGAGTGTTGGTCAAACTTGCGATAGCAATTCAGTGCAATCTTTTCTTTAAGAAAAAAACATTGCACTGAATATAGGGTTATTTTCTTACAATTCCAATTCCCGGACGGTCGGGGAGAAGGCAACTGCCATTTACCACGGTCATGCCGTCGTATATATCATTTCCAATTAATAAAGCACCGTCTAGATCTGCCCAGTCTGTTAATGGTGCAAGTTGTGCCGCTGCACTGATGGCGCAAGAAGTTTCTGTCATACAACCGATCATAACTTTCATTTCCAAAGAACGAGCAAGTTCTGCCATTCGCTTCGCTTCGCGCATGCCCGTGCATTTCATCAGTTTAATGTTAATACCCGAATAAACCCCCTTTAAACCCGGCACATCGACCAATCGTTGGCATCCTTCGTCGGCGATTGTGGGAATTGGGCTATGTTCTGTCAACCAAGCATTATCATCGATCTGCTCCTTGGGCATCGGCTGTTCCAAGAAAGAAACATTTCTTTCTGCAAGCCAGTGTGCCATTTCCAAAGCCTCTTCACGTGTTTTCCAACCTTGATTGACATCGGCACACAAGGGACGATCGGTAACCTGACGGATGGTGTCTATGATCATTTTATCCGTATCAAGACCCAGTTTCACCTTTAAAATTTTAAACTGATCAGCTTCGGCGACTTTTTGGCGGATCATTTCTTCTGTATCGATTCCGATGGTGTAGGACGTCGGTGGGATAAGGTCAGGATTTAATCCCCAGATCTTATAATAGGGCTGGTTCATAATTTTACCAAGGATATCATGTAGGGCAATATCAATGGACGCTTTTGCAGCCGTGTTTTTCGAAGCAAGCTGATCAATATAATGCAGAATCTCTTCAGTTTGAAAAGGTGAGTTAAAACCTGTGAGATCAATTTGATTCAAAAACGAAATCACGCTATCTTGTGACTCGCCAAGATAGGGTGGCATACTCGCTTCGCCATAACCGATAACGCCATCATACTCTAATTCGGTCAATACAACCGGTGTTGTGCTTCGGCTAAAGGAAGCTACTGTAAAGACATGGCACAAAGTTAGCGTGTAAGGCCGAAACCTTAATTTAAAGGCCCCAAAATCTTTACTAATCCATTCAGATTGATTGCTCATCGCTATGTTTATTTATTGTTGTAGTAATTGTTTTCAACGACTTTCTGTATTGCGCTATCGTGAACTCCGAGGTAACGGCGTGCAGCAACCACAGTTCGGGTTTGAAAATCATCATAGTTAGCCGCATCCTTTAGCATGCTGTTGATCCGTACCAAGCCTGCAGCATGAATAAAGGTTCCGTTGCCGATATAGAGTGCAACGTGTGTTACACGCGCATTAGGATTGCTATTTTTGCCTGCCGCAAAGAATAATAAGTCTGCCGGTTTCAGATTTTTAAGTGCTTTCTCAGGGTCGAAATGCCCTTCTTGATCTAAAATGTCGATTTTTTCACCTGCAAGTACTTGTTGCGATGCATCTCGCGGAATTACGAAGCCGTTCATAAAGAAACTTGTTTTAGTAAAACCGCTGCAATCTACGCCTTTTACTGATGTCCCACCCCATAAATAGGGTAGACCCAACATTGTTTTTGCACTGGCAATAATATTTTCCGCCGTAGGTTGGCGTGTTTCAAACCAATTTTTTAAGGTTAGACTTTCTGATTTTTTAATATAACCTAAACGTCCATCCGGATAGGCAATTTCATAAAAATTGCCTTTCTGTCCTTTCAATTGAAGGATGTCACCATAAACGAGATCAGATACCCGCTGGCTTTTTTCATTGGGTTCAGAATATGATTTTCCAAATTCAGCTGTATAAATCACTTTTTCCGCTTGTCGCCAATTGGCCAGCATGGTTTTGTCCATGGCTTCAATAGACGAACTAGGAACCCATGCGATATAGCCGTCGGGTGTACGGACACGGTAGTCACCGCTCTTTTTTTGCAGAAGGTCAACTTGCGTTCCTAATAAAACCTGGCTAGTCAGCTCGGCAGCATTATCTGGAAATGTGCGCATATTTGCGACGGAGAGTCTGATTACTCCAGTCGTTTTTTCGCCTACACTTGCATCGGGCAAGAGCTGTACTTGAATATTGGCTGATATATCTTTTGCCTTTTGCTCTAAAACGAATTTAGCATCTTTTTCAGTTGTTTCGAGCACATATTGGTTCTGTGCTATATCCGCTTTCTGGATGGCCACGATCTTGGTTCTTTTATCGGGAGCAAATTCACGTTTTACGTTTTCTTGCAACTCTTTGATCGTGAAATAAGTCGTGGAATCTAGCTGCTGCGCCTGACTGCTTTCAACCCCTATAAGGCTTGCATAAGCTAAAATAGCGAATTTAAGAGTGTTTTTCATGCGAATTAGTTTGTTTCTAAAGATAGGATTAATTCATAATATAAGTCAATTTTTATTGTCGATTTTTAAGTGATTTTGATGTTATGTTGCTAAAAAACGAATGTTTAGGTTTAATTTTAATTAAATCATCTATTTGCTAAAACCATTTTGTAATATTGCTTATTGATTGTGACGGCAACATTCTTCTTCCGTTTACGGCGAAGCTGTAAAAATGTAGCATAACATTTTACAGCGGATATTGACGAAGTAGGTTTGGGGGAGATCTGATGCAAGATAGTGTAATATGCTAGAAAAGAAAGTTATCCTCTTGTACAGTCAATGATGAAAATTTCTTGTATTCGGTAGACTGAAAGCAGTTTTAATGATTGTTTTTTGCCGGATTAATAAATAGCGATAGTTTTATAAAATAGTAATAAGGAAATGAGTTCAAGACGTGATTTTATTCGGCAAGGTTTGATTGCTGCGACGACAATGGGGACATTAACCGCATTTGATGCGAAAGGATTGACGATTGCAGCAAAAGGCAGTGTTAAAAAATACCCTATTGTAATTTCAACTTGGGACTTTGGGATCGCAGCAAATAAAGCCGCTTGGGAAATATTGTCCAAAGGAGGCAAGGCATTGGATGCGGTAGAACAAGGTGTGCGTGTACCCGAGGCTGATCTCAAGAATATGACAGTGGGTAAAGGTGGTTATCCCGATCGCGACGGTCACGTCACACTTGATGCTTGTATCATGGATGCGGATGGTAACTGCGGTGCTGTTGCCGGAATGGAAAAAATTGGACATCCAATATCTGTAGCACGGCTGGTTATGGAAAAAACACCCCATGTCATGCTAGTAGGCGAAGGCGCATTGCAATTTGCGTTAGAAAATGGTTTTAAGGAAGAAAATCTACTGACCCCGGAAGGTGAAAAGGCCTGGAAGGAATGGTTGAAAGAGAAAAAATACAAACCTGTAGCCAATATTGAAAACCAATCTTTTGCCGCAGAACGTTTGCCGGGAAATCAATACAACCACGATACGATCGGTATGTTGGCGTTGGATGCCAATGGAAATATTTCTGGAGCCTGCACCACGAGTGGTATGGCTTTCAAGATGCATGGTCGGGTAGGAGATAGCCCTATTATTGGAGCCGGACTTTATGTCGATAATGAAGTTGGGGGTGCTACTTCGACCGGAGTTGGTGAAGAAGTTATCCGAAATGTAGGTAGTTTTTTGGTAGTCGAATTGATGCGTCAGGGTTATTCTCCCGAAGATGCCTGTAAGGAAGCTGTTATGCGTATCGTTAAGAAGAAGCCTGCAATTGCAAAGGAAATCCAAGTTGGATTCTTAGCAATTAATAAAAAAGGGGAATATGGTGCCTATGCGCTACAACAAGGTTTTTCCTATGCGGTTTGTGACAGTAAACAACAAGATTTATTGATTAAAGGAAAGCACTACTATAAATAGTAAAAATAGGGGCTTACGGGTTCGAGGAGCGATGATAGCAAGGTATATCATTGCCGATTAATCATTATATTTGTCTAAACTTATAGCCGCAGCTGATGCATCGGCTATAGGTTTATAAAAGTAAGAGTAAAATACGCAAGGTTATAAAAGTATGAAAGCAACATTTGGAGGAGGATGTTTTTGGTGTACAGAAGTTATTTTCCAAAACACTGAAGGGGTAACATCGGTATTACCTGGTTATATGGGGGGACATGTAGATAAGCCGACTTATGAGCAGGTCTGTACGGGGACAACTGATCATGTTGAGGTTGTCGAGTTAGAATATGACGAAGAGCTGGTGAATTACGAAGATCTCTTGAAAATCTTCTTTAAGACCCATAACCCGACAACATTAAACCGTCAAGGTAACGATGTGGGTACGCAGTATCGATCAGTTGTTTTTTATCATAATGAAGAACAAGAGATCTTAGCACAGAATTTTATCGATGAATTGGAAAATGAGGATGTTTACGAGGACCCTATTGTCACAGCGGTAGAACCTGCGTCTACATTTTGGTTGGCAGAAGATTATCATCATAATTATTTCAATGATCATCCTGAAAATCCATTTTGTTCAGTAGTCATTGCTCCAAAACTTCAAAAATTCCTAAAAGAATTTAAAGCTTAAAAAGACAATATTTTTAAAAAGACAATATTTAAGGTGTTGTATCCCAAAAAAAAGCTCGAATATTTATTCGAGCTTTTTTTGTGTATTTAATATGAGTTAGAACATTTCCATCTGTCCTTTATCATCGATTTGAATATCATTTGGATTGGTGATCTCCAATTTGATGTCGTCATTTTTTTCGGTTGACTCGACCTCTTTTTCGTTCACGGAACTGTCAACTTCTGTCGTCGTACTATCAACTGTTGGTTCTGTGGTATCAGTACTTGATTCGGCTGCCTTTTCTTTACTTTTTTGACTTAAATCTTCATCCGCTGTCAATAGTGTAACCGATTTTACGGTATGGAAAGATAGGCGGTTTCCTTGCGCTTTTATTCCTTTTACGTCAATAATTTCAGTCAAAGGTTGATCAAGGGTTTCTTCCGTTTGGGATTTGCCTTTTAAAATCTCCAATTTGACCATCGGTTCAGCTGCATTACTCATCAGGATCAGTTTGGATCCGGCATCTTCATTGATAAAGGAAATACGTTTTCCAATAGGCTGATCGTCAAATTTAAAACGTTTGACAAAGTACGTTCCGCTCTTGCCGTCCTTATGCACGACTGTATAGATATGGTCTGGATAATATTTTTCGATCCGGATCATTTTCTCGTCGAAGTGGTTGCTTAGATCAAAGTTTGCTAATTCGTAGCTACCATCCGAAAGGACTACTAATATCTTGTCGTCGCCGTCAAACTCGCCAAGGTATTGTCCACGCTCATCTGCGTTTAGACGTTTCATGATGGTATCGTACCATATTTTTCGTCCTGCTAGTGTGGAGACTCCAGAGCTTTTAAAGCTGATTTTTTTGACAGGATATTTTGATACAATGTTTCCTTGTGAAGCACGGCCCTTGATTGCAATCTCGGCAAAGTCCATGTCAAAATTCAACTTACGCAATTTTGTGTGCGGTTTAAGCTGTATATTAACGACTTCCGCTTCACCATTGGGATTGGCTGTGAAATACAGGATTTTTGAGCCCTTGGATCCCTTGGACACATCATATTCCTTATCTCGCGTAACTCCTACTACCGAGAAACGTTTGATAAAACTGGTTCCAGTTTCACCTTCTTTATAGATGGCGTTATAGATTGTCCGTTCATCACCTTTTTTGAAAACAGCAACGTGGATAATTCCTTTTCCAACAAATACTTTATCCTGAATTTTACTGACAACATATTTGCCATCTTCGCGGAATACAATAATATCGTCGATATCCGAACAGTCGCATACAAACTCATCTTTCTTCATTCCCGAACCAATAAATCCTTCTTCGCGATTGACATATAGTTTGGTATTTGCTAGCGCAACTTGGGTCGCTTCTACTTTGTCGAATACCCGCAGTTCAGTTTTACGCTCGCGGTCTTTACTATATTTATCACGCAATTTCTCAAACCATGCAATGGCATATTCCGTCAATTGACGTAGATGACGCTTGACTTCTTTGATCTCATTTTCGAGTGTTTTCATCATTTCGTCCGCTTTTTTAACGTCGAAACGTGTAATGCTACTCATTGGTTTATCGATCAATTTTTTGTAATCTTCTGGACGTATCTCGCGGTAAAATTGATCGAAGAAAGGCTCAAATAAGCGATTCAGAACTTGCACAACAACCTCAAAGTCACCTGCATTTTCATAATCCGGATGCTTGTACATCCCCTCTTGAATAAATATTTTTAATAAACTACTGAAGAAGATTTTTTCTTGAAGATCGTTTAAACGAATCTCCAATTCTCGTTTCAATAAATTTTTGGTGTTTATTGTGTTTTCAGTCAGAATGTCGTTGACACTCATAAAGTGAGGTTTCTCATCCTTGATAACACAGGTGTTAGGAGAGATAGAGACTTCACAGGCGGTAAAGGCATATAATGCATCGATCGTTACATCGGGAGAAATTCCAGGAGCCAAATGTACAATGATCTCTACATTTCCCGCTGTATTGTCCTCGATTTTTTTGATCTTAATTTTTCCCTTATCGTTTGCGGTAACCACGCTTTCAATCAGACCGCCGGTTGTCGTTCCAAATGGAATTTCTGTAATTGCGAGCGTCTTTTTGTCGCGTTCTTCAATTTTTGCACGTACACGGATTTTACCACCACGTTGCCCCTCATTATAATTTGAAACGTCGGCCATACCACCCGTAGGGAAGTCTGGGAAGATATTCGGACGTTCACCGTGTAATACCTGAATTGATCCGTCAATTAGCTCAATGAAATTGTGGGGCATAATCTTGGTCGCTAAACCAACAGCAATCCCTTCGGCACCTTGAGCCAGTAATAACGGGAATTTTACAGGAAGGGTGACAGGTTCGCGATTCCGTCCATCGTAACTTAATTGCCACTCAGTCGTTTCGGGATTGAAGACAACGTCATTTGCAAATTTGGATAATCTTCCCTCGATGTACCGTGGAGCAGCAGCAGAGTCACCCGTAATTGGGAAACCCCAGTTACCTTGACAGTCAATCAAGAGATCTTTTTGTCCCAATTGTACCATGGCATCACCGATAGAAGCATCACCATGTGGGTGATATTTCATCGTGTTACCAATGACGTTGGCAGCTTTATTATATCTTCCATCATCCATTTCCTTTAAGGAATGGAGGATACGACGTTGTACGGGTTTCAAACCGTCATTGATATGTGGTACGGCTCTGTCCAAGATAACATAGGATGCATAGTCCAAAAACCAGTTTTCGTATAGTCCTGATAAAGGTATCGTCTGACTTCCGCTCTCTGTTTTTCCTGATCCCAGTTCTTCTTGATTATCTTCCGTTGGGAAGTTCGTTTCGTCACTCATTTACTCAGCAATAGATTAAATTGTACAATACAGAAATGTTCGAAATAGTATTTTATTCGAACGTGTAAAAATACAAAACCATTTTGTTTTATCCCAGCGAAACTATGAAAAGTTAAAAAAATTAGTTTTTAAAACTAATATAATTAGCTTGTTTCGTTGTCAGTGGCCAAATCATACCAATAACAGGGAATATCCCATAGATCGAAATGAAATTCTTCAGTTACCTGAAATCCTACTTTTTCTAAGACAAGTCTTGACCCTAGGTTTCCAGTATAGGTAAGTGTTTTTCCATATTGTCTACTCAAGTGTTAGGCATGCTAAAGCCACAATTTGTCGATATCTTTTTGTAATATTTTTTCTTTCATTTCCTCCTCAAAGTCTCCGAACAGTTCTTTGTTAACAGATTTACTGATTCTGCCATTTTCGAGTACCAAGATTTCATCGCAGGTATCTTTTAGTGTGGAAAAGATATGCGACGAAATTAGGATCGTTTTACCCATCGCTTTTAAGCGTAATATAATCTCCGTAAGAATAATGCTGCTTTGTAGATCAATGCCATTAAAAGGTTCGTCAAGGATATAATAATTATTGTCCTGAAGTAAAGTAGCTGTCAGGGCTAGTTTTTTTTTCATACCCGTGGAATAGTCGCTCGCATACTCTTTTAAGGGCAACTCGAAAATATTTCTTTCACTGAGGTTTTTGATCTGTTTACCACGCGCATCTGTCAGCAGATAAATATACTCTTCACCTGTGAGCTTAGAGAGGAAATATGGATCGGAGGTCAGGTAACCTAAATTGTTTTTGAGCGGCGCCAAATCAGATTTTATACTTCCCGAGGCGGTTTCCAGTCCAGCAATACATCGAAACAGCGTTGTCTTTCCGGCGCCATTTTCACCGACGATACCATATACTTTTCCGCTTTCAAAAGTGTAAGTAATCTCGTGGAGCACTTGATGCCGTCCAAAGGACTTGCTGATATTCGTAAGCTCGATCATAAGTGGTTTTTTAGATTGTTGATTGCTTTGATATAATAGAAGGGCAAGAGCGCGAGGATCAAGGGGTAAAAGCTAAAACAAAGTGCCAATGCAAAACCTTCGGGGAAATTGATCTCCCGTGGATAAGCGACGTATTTTAAGGTGATTGCAAAAGGAAGCAAAAGTAATATTCCGCCCAATACAATACAGACATTAAATAAATCCGATGGAAAGATTATAACATACAGAAAAAGAAGGGGCAGTACCAAGAGTAGACATTGTAAAATTCCTCTTTTAAACTTTCGCATCAGAAAGATTGTTGGTGTATAATGGTTATTCCAAAGGTAAAAAATAGGTTCCGGTAATTGATAATAGAAAACACAGGCGAGCGCAATGCAAACCACACAAAATAAAACAAGATTGGAATTGGCCACATAAAAGCCGATTCCGGCCAAGAGATACAATACAAGCAAGAGCAGGTAGCTCCGTCGGAATCCGATGATAAATTCAAAAGGTTTTTTTGCGAAAGGTGTCGGAATAGATTTTCCGAAAGCCTTAAATGTCAAAAATGCAAAGATAATAGCCAAAATAGCTAATAACATTGCATAGCCCCATTGGTTGTGGAGGAAAAGAATGATGAAGGACGGCAGCGTTAACAAGCCATTTTCCAATATTCTGATTTTGTGGAAATCGTATTTACTGTATGTATTTTTGAGAAAGTCATTTCTGTTTTTTTCTGTGAGCAGAAACAGTGCTTGGAAATTGCCAAGCAGTAGGGCATAACAACCAAAAAGCGGATATTGAACCAATGCATAATAAGCAAAATAACATAATCCAAACAACAGGAGAAAGGCGAGCCAAACCGGCAGTCCTGTAGCGCGAATATGCCGAGACAGTAAAGTATATTGAAGCTTTAAATAATTGCTAACCATGATACGATCAAAAGTAAAAAATCGAAGTTAAAAACAAGGGACTGTTCCCTTATTTTTATTTCGGCCTTGCAACGATCGATTGTTGGTCGTTTTGACGCTTGAATTTCTTTATTTTACGGCCCTGTGTCTTTTCTGCCAGCTCAGCATATAGGTCAGAGCAAGTAGCAAAACTACTGCATTGGCATACATAATGACTGGAATTCGTAGGATAACATCACTATAGTACAATCCAGCAAGCAGTGCGCCAAGTCCTATTCCGGCTTCAAGGGAGATATACATGGTTGCAACCGCCTTGCCGCGATGTTCGGGTAAACTAAGGTCAATCGTCCAGGCATTCACAGCAGGGGAGAGTATACCCGTGCCTACACCATAGATGCTTGCGCCGATCATCATGCCAATGAAACTATTTCCAATGCCAATAGCAACGAGTGCAATCGCGATAATAACTATTCCGACAACAATAACCTTAGGTCTTCCATAACGGTCCGAAACTTTGCCGGAAACAAAACGTATCAATACTGACGCAATGGTGAAGGCTAGGAAAAATAGCCCTTTATTTTTGAGTCCAAGGTATTCACTCCAGTCGGGAATTAGGGTTAAAATGACTCCATAAGCGGTGTAAGATAAAAACGTGACGATTCCCGCAGGTAGTGCACGCCATTCAATGATATCTTTTCGGTTTATTTTGAGCATGGAGAGATTGAATTTCTCTTTTTTCGCCAGTGTTTCCTTCATGTTAATGACGATAAGGATGGAGAGAAGTGCCATGAAAGAAGAGCAATAAAACATCACATTGATACCAAAGGCCTCGAAAATAGCGCTGCCAATTGCTGGGCCGACAGCTGTACCGACGCTAAAGGCCAATCCATGCATCCCAAGCGCCTCACCCCATCTTTTTTGTGGAACCAGATCGGCGACATAAGCAGAAGTTGAGGTAGGTTTAAAACCAGTGGAAAAACCATGTATCAATCGTAAGAATAGAAAGCCCGCGACTGATGTTAAAATGGGATAAAGAAAACCACAGATGAAACAGACAATGGATCCAATGGCCATGACTGGTACACGTCCCCAGCGATCGGTCAATTTACCACTAAAAGGCCGCGAAATTCCGGCAGTCAATGTAAACAGCGCTATGATCAACCCTTTGTATTCTGCTCCGCCCAAACTGCTCAGATAATTGGGTAGTTCGGGGATGATCATATTGAAGCTAGAAGAAAATAGGAGTGAGCTTAAGCAAAGTAAAATAAATTGAAGCGTATAGATGGATTTCTGTTCAGCTGGCATGGCGCTATTTTTATCGTGTGTGAGTATTCAAAAAAGAATAATGGATTGTGGCGATTATCCATCCTTCTAGGGAATGGAGCAAATGTACAGTTTTTGGAACGATTAAGCGGTTTCTTTTGGTGGAAAAATAATAGAATTCTTTATATAAGATAGAAAATACGAAGGCGAGGACGTTAGTGCCTAAAAAAAGATTATTTTTGGGAAGACCCTTTATTTAGAACATGCAAGAACTTAGAAATCCTGGTGTTTATTTTGAAATTCCGGTATCGGATTTGAATCGCGCAATCGCGTTTTATAGCCAGTTATTCAATTTTACCTTTGAACAGGAAGATTTTGACGATAACCACATGGCTTACTTTCCATTTCAAGAAACCTTATCTGGGATTACTGGCGCCCTGGCGAAAGGCGAAATTTATAAACCTACACGCGAGGGAGTACTCCTTTATTTACATGTAGAAAATATATCTACTACGTTGGAAAGGGCCATGAGCTTGGGTGGAAAAGAGCTATATCCCGCCACTTTTCATGCCGATCTGGGATTTGCTGTTGCGGAGATTGAAGATTCTGAAGGAAATAGGATCGGGCTACATCAAAAGTTATAAGCGGCAATTCAGATCATATAGCTTACTAGATCAACTGTTGCCGGACTATTTCGCTGCAGAAGATGGTCGTTGCAACGGCTACGTTGAGTGATTCGGCTTGGCCTATGCGCGGAATAGTGATAGCTTGATCGATCAACGCTATTATTTCATCACTGATGCCATTTCCCTCGTTCCCCATAACAATTAGCCCCTCATTAGCCCACACAGTCTGATAAATGGATTGACCATTAAGTAGGGCGCCATACACTTTTAATCCAGTAGCCGGAATAAAATCCGTTAAATCAGTATAGTGGATTTGCAGTCTAGCCAGTGAGCCCATGGTTGCTTGCACTACTTTAGGGTTGTAGGCGTCTACAGTTCCAATGGAACAGATAATATGTTCGATTCCAAACCACTCCGCCGTGCGGATAATTGTACCCAGATTGCCTGGATCCTGCACATCATCGAGTACAAGGCTAAACTTGTTTTTTAAATTACTTGGTACAATTTTCTGCTGTAAAGGAAGTTTGACCAAAGCGAGGATACCTTGTGGCGATTTCAGTGTACTAATCTTTTGGAATTCAGTATCCGTTAGTTCATAGGATTTTATATTATGCGAGATTTTACCCACTTTTGTGTTTGCGTCGCCCGTGTAGAAAATAGACTCAACCTCATAGCTTGATGAAATAAATTCCATCACGGATTTTATACCCTCAACGATAAACAGGCCGTGTTGTTTTCTATACTTTTTATTTTGTAGAGACGTTATTAGACTGATTTGCGCTTTTGACAACATTTTTATTGATGATTAAGTATCCTCGTTTTATCGGATTTGCAAGTATAACGCTTTTAGTGTTATTTTTTGCATCATGCCGTTCTTCAAAATATCTTGACGATGACCAAGCTCTGGTTACAAAAGTACAGATTTCTGGTGTCACCCCTGCATTGAAAGAATCATCCGAAACGTATATTTCCAATCAAATAAGACCTAATTCAAGGGTAAATCTATTTATTTACAATACGTTCAATACTAAAAACGGGCGTTATAAAACCAAGAAAATTCGGAATGTTGGCGAACCACCTCATTTGTTGGATTCGGCAATGGTCGATTTATCCGCCAATCAAATCCGACGCTTTCTATTTTCAAAAGGTTATTTCAAAGCTAAGGTCGAACCAACAATTTCAGTTTCCAAAAAGCGAGCACATATCGATTTTAAAGTGGATGAAGGTGTCCCATATCAAGTTAGAAATATAGATCGAAAATTTGAGGATGAAGATATTAAGGCAATATTTGAACGGGAGGTACTCCCCAAAACTGCCGTAAAATCCAATACCCAGTACGATGCCGCAAAGTTGCTCGATGAGCGGGAGAAACTTTATATTTCGATGCGTAACAATGGGTATTACGATTATGTAAGGCAATATATGCGTGCTGGGGTAGATTCAACGATCGATGGACCTTTGATCGACTTGAAAATTAATGTCGAAAATCCGTCTGACTCAACGATACATAAAAAGTATCAAATAGATAGTGTTTATATGACGATAAGGAATTATGGAACAATGTCGAAGAAGGAGCCTCGTCGTATAGTAGATTCTGCAAAACGTCTTTTATTTGTTGATGAAACAAATAGTTTCAGGTGGAAACCTTTGGAACGCTATATGTATCTACGCTCAGGTCAGTACTATTCCTTGCGGGAGGAAAATAAGTCATATGACCGATTGTATGAGATGAATGGTTTTCGTTCTGTCAAGATGCAGTTTGTCAAAAAAGATTCCAATAAACTCGATGTGCACTATGATTTCGTTCCAAGACCGCGGATGGGAAACCAGATAGAGGGCGAGTATACCTTTAGTTCGGGTATGAGCGGATTTAATATTGGAAATACATTCTCTCAACGTAATATCTTTGGTGGTTCGGAGCAATTGGAAGTGAAATTACGTTATGGTGTATTGTTTGATCCGCGCCTCGCAGGTGGGCTTTCCAGCAAAATATTCAATAACGATTTTCAAGCGGGCGTAAATTTGGTTATTCCTCGTCTGATGGTTCCCTTTCATATTAATCCAGGTGGAAAGTTTGGTTTGCCCAAAACGACCTACTCGATGACATTGCAGTTGTTCGATCAAGATAAAACCTATTCAAACCGCTATTTCATCACGTCGCTGAATTACTCATGGTATGAAACAGAAAATAAGTACCATAGTTTTACGCCTATTGTGTTGGAGTATCGGGATGGACGCTTGGATTCCAATTTTCGGAACAAGCTTGTACAGGAAGGTTATCAGCTGTATGTACGTAGCAACGACCGTCAGTATTTTGGTTTAGGGACACAATATACCTTTATCCTGAATGGTAAGAAATTGAATAGCAAGGAGGACTTTCAATATTTCAGAGGAACATTGGACGTGAGTGGAAACGTATTGGATCTTATTAGCTCCTTGGCAAAATTGCCTAAGAATGCCGATGGTGAGAAAAAAATATTCGGTGTGCCCTTTCTTCAATACGCCAAGACAGAATTCGATTATCGTTTATACCGAAATCTCGGTGGAAATAGGCAGTTTGTCTTCCGTTTTAATCCGGGGATAGCGATTCCTTATGGTAATAACTCTAAACTGTTGATTTTTGAAAAGAGCTTTTATAGCGGCGGGATGAATGGCATACGCGCATGGCAGGCACGTACCTTGGGGCCAGGTGCCTATAACCGGCAGAGTCTTAGTGAGGATTTGCGTTTAAACCTGCGTAATTTGGATCAACTGGGGGAGATTAAACTGGAAGCAAATGCCGAATATCGATTCAGGTTACTCAATAACTTCCTGGGCGCAAAGATGAATGGAGCAACATTTTTGGATATGGGAAATGTTTGGCGACTGAAGAAGGATGAAGAACTAAATCCGGGGGGGGAGTTTAAATTCAATAAATTTCTTGGGCAGGTCGCCATTGGTACCGGCTTCGGACTTCGTTTCGATTCGGACTATTTTGTCATTCGCTTAGATGCCGGGCTTAAACTAAAAGATCCGCAATTCTCAGGTGCTGATCAATGGGTTATCAAGCATTTCTTTGATTCCAAAGAATTTAAGGCCCAATATTATGAAACCCATAGGCCCGACAGGTACAATTTTATTCAATACAATTTTGGAATCGGTATGCCGTTCTAATGTCTAACTGTTTCGTTATGATTTACGTTGATCCCACCAGTTGATGGGACATTCAGACAAACCGCTTTGTTAACCGATGAGATTTTTGAGACTTGAAAATATTGATTCAAAAATTTTACTCAAATCCAAACCTTGGGAATGGTTGAATAAAAAGAAAACTATAGCCAGCGCGATGGCCGTCATAATCACTTTTTTAAACATGTAAGCTATTCCTAACACAATGGCCGGGATAATCAAAAACATCAATCCGCTAATGGCAAAAGGAGAGAGTCCGCTATCGCTCTTATAGATATAGAATAAACGTCCCTTGGAAGTTTGTTGATTCTTATGGCTAAAGAAAACAAAGGTTGATGACTCAATTTTCTGATTAGGGACAGCAACACCCTCATGAAATTGTAGTGGTTGCGAGAAACCATTGATGGTAAATAGGTAATTGCCATTAATGGTCTCATTGGTGTTTCCCAATGAATCCAATGCAACTACAGCCAGTTTTCCATTTTTGGAAAGGTTTTCTTTTACGATAAAGTTTTGGATATTTTGTTCTTGAGCAGCTGCCCAAAAAGGTGTCAGTAATAGAAAAAATATAATCTTTTTCATCGTTTTATTTTTATTCAATTCGCGTTTTCCCTTTTTAGGGTCTATTTGCATAGCGCTAATATCATTTGAGGATTGATAGCATCAATACATCAAATCCGATTTCCTTGAAATGAGACTGCAATTTTAGGGATTTTAATTTTCTTTTGAAAATCTTTAACTATGCGAATGTTGAAACCTTTGTAAATACGTTCTTGAGCCTTTCATCATTCCTCAAAAAAAGGTGCTGTCAAAATCCTGAGTAGGAGTGCAAAAGATATTTAGCTCATTTGTGTTTGACCTGCGGTATGATATTTCAGGATGTTTTGTTAGTTCATTTATAATTAAATCGATAATATTTGATCCATCGTAATTTTGGATTATTCACTTGTAAAATAGGTAAATTTTCGAAAAAAATTAGTTCTTTGAAAGTTCTTGGATCAATTGCAATTTCACTGCGTCATTTAAAATACCTTTTGGATCATCAATAACTATTTTGCCAAAAATGTCTTTTTTCATGGATGCACTATTTCCATTGTTGTCGCTAGCTTCATAATTTCCAAATATATCTTTTCGAACGGAAACACGATTTCCCCTGTTATCTTCAATTGTTTTACCACCTAGAATATCAGTTCTCACTGTGGTACGTTGACCATTGCTATTTTCGATAGTGAGATTATCAAGAATATCTTTTGTTATCCGGCTTGAATTACCTTTGTTATCTCGAATCTCCATATTGCCGAAAATATCTTTAGATATCGTTGAGCTATTGCCTTGATTATCTCGGATGTCGAGACCTCCAAAAATATTTTTTGATACAGTTTTTACATTTCCTTTTTCATCACGTATTTCTAAATTGCCGTGTATATTTTTAAAAACTGTGGACGGACTTCTGTCTAGATTAGGAAGATCGAAATCGCCGCTACTGTTTTTTCTGACAGTAGTTTCACCTCCATCCTCATCTTTTACGACAATATTTCCTGAAAAGTCTTCTTTTATAGTCAGTTTAATACCACTCTTATTTACGGTTGTATATTCACCCAGGCTACCTCGTCTAAATTTAATGGTATTTCTCCACATATCTGAAAGAATAACTTCTCCCCAGCTATCGGTTTCTATTTTTATGGATTTTTTATCTAAGCCTTCTGAAATAGCCATTTTAATCATGTACTTTTTCAGATTGTCAGAAGGGGGATCGGACCATATTCGGGTATACTCTTCCACTGTTGAAATTTTGGCTTCTGAAGTTAATGTAACTAATAGCAGTGAAAAACTGAATAAGAAATATATACGCATGATCTGTCTGTGATTTAATGTCAATATACGTTTTTTTGCGCTACTTTCATTATATTTAAACAGTAAGCGAATTAATTGATGTCAACTACGGACGAAACGGAACGGCTGGGCAAAGTAAAACCTTTGATTCTGAGGAAGCCCGTCTAAAGGATGCTGAAAAACTAATTGCGGAGAAGACTAAAAAAGGCTATTCTGAGAATGGTGCTGTAGATGCAGATAGCAAGGAAAGAGGATCCGCTGTTCGCCAGTCAACGGCTGCCAGCCAGTTATTGAATTAGTCTAAGATCTCTTCGTATGTCAATGTGTTTTTACTCTTTGATACGCGAATAGTTATAAATGTCGGAACGATACCTTTGCCATTCGGACGGTACATGGAATAAATATAGGAATCTTTGTCGTGATAATTAGCGCGTAGTGTGTCACCTTCATATCTGTCTACTGCAGTGGTATGAACTTCTATTCTTTCATCCATTTTGTCACTCCAGCTTCGTTGATCAATAAAAGATTGTTTGTCTTTTTCGGAGATAGATAGTTCAAATTGATGTGTGTAATCTCTTAAGCCGCCACTTTGATTGGAAATAATTTTAAAATCATCTTTTAGCGTGATATGGTGTTCGCTGAGTAGTTTTCTTGCATCAGATTTAGAGAATAATAGATCATCAAATAGCAAGTATAGCGTGAATATAAGAAAAGGCAAGATTAAAATAATCTTTGTTAATAGTTATAATCCTAAAGCTCCTAATCCACGAATAATGTCTAAATAGATTTGCGGTATATCCACATCCCCAATATTTTTACGGATGACATCGGTAATACCAGCATGTGAGATACCCTGAGAAGCATGAATATGTTTAAAGTTTGCTCCCCAAACTGCACTTTCTAATGGGACCATCCCATCATTTTCACCTACCAGTCGCCTCAGGTATTTAAAACTCAAAGCATAGAACAAATCATCTTGTGGCTTAGTCATTGTCGAAGCAAAGCTCTGATAAAATACATTGTCCATATTGGGGTTGAGCTGGTTGAAAACACGCATTTCTTTTACACTGAGATCTCGAATTAGTTCGATTGGTGCGGGAGATTGCCCTCCAAATAAGAAAGAAAGACGTTGGATCAGTTTTTTTGTAACACAATCTCTGGATAGATGTTTTTCCATTAGATAGTCTGCTATTGGTGTTCCTAAGTGTGGTGTGGATATTGTGCTTAAGGAGGCTACCATTTGATGTCCCTTTAGCGTTGAAATAAAATAGCGGGCGTCGATCCCTCCTTTAGAATGCGCGATGAGATTAAATTTAGTGGCACCTGTTTTTTCTGCAAGATCTGACAGATTTCTTTTCAGCATCTGTGCATTGTTAGCCACGCTGCCCCAACCATCGGTCTTGCCATAAAAAAATGAGATATTGTTTTTTTTGAAAGTCTTGGGGATCCTGCCCCAAAATAAACTGTTATCCCCAGCAGCCGTGCCGTGGATCAATATGATGGGATATCTTAATGTAAAGGCAATCATTGAGTTTTTTTATACATCTTCATCCATCCAATAGGTTTTGTAAATCAGCTTTATCTTGCTATTTTTTGATCTGGATTGATTATATGAACAGGTTCTATAATTAAGCTATTCGACTCATTTTCATTAAAGGGCTAGTCTATTGTCAGGTCCGCCAATAAGTCCCGTCGACATATTCGAGCAAATCTACCAGTCCCTGAGGGATTGCCGGAAATGCTTCCTGGAGTTTCGCTAGATCTATTTTGCTTGCACCATGTTTAATCCGTTCAAAATGATCCCAGGTTTCTTCACCACCATTACTATAGTATGCTTTCTTTAAACCAGATAAATAATTGTCTACTATTTTCATTTGCTTTTCTTCTTGTTTGTGAATTTAGTCAAACTTGATGATAGAATAAAAGTAAATTCACTTGCGTCCTAAACGTTA